>NZ_NEUB01000176.1 GCF_002910825.1 Streptomyces sp. SM1
CGGCCGCGGTGGTCGCCGGTCCGGGAACGGTGCGGCCGCCGATGACACCGGGCGCGATGTCGGGTGCGTAGGCGCCGCAGCCGGGGCAGACCAGGGCGCCGTTCAGATGCCGGCGGCATGTGGAGCAGTAGTCCATCCGCTGTCTTCCTGGGTCGTCGTACCGGCCGTCCGGAAGGTGGCCGGTACGGAGCGGGGGACAGCAACGCTAGCCAGGCCCGGGACCCACTGTGTGCAGCCCGTGTGCCGCTCCTGCGCACATTCCCGGCGTGCCGCGCGAGAAGATCGTGAGCACGCGTGCCGCACCACCGCACAACGGACACACTGCTGACCAACGTCAAGGGTATGGCCGGAAGTTGACCTTGACGTCCTACCGAGGTGCCGCGTTGGCTGTCCAGCCACTCGGCCGCCCACGCCGCACGCCCGCCCGGAAGGCACCACACGTGAACCCCCGTACCACGCACGCCCCCGTTCTCCCGCGCCGCCGCGTCATGCCGGTGGCCGCCACGCTGGCGGCCCTCTCGCTGACCGGGTGCGGAGTCATCGGCGCGACCGACGACGGCGCCTCGGCGCCGGAGGCCAAGAGCTACGACATCACCGTGGGCCTGCTGCTGCCGGACACGGACACGGCGCGCTTCGAGAAGTTCGACTACCCGCTCATCAGGGACCGGATCTCCTCCCTCACCAACAAGCAGGGCAAGGTCGTCTACCAGAACGCCCAGGGCAGCATGAAGCGGCAGAACGAGCAGTTCGGGCAGATGGTCGCGGACCGCGTCGACGTGATCCTGGTCAACGCGGTGGACTCCAAGGCCATCGCGCCGGCCGTGCGCAAGGCCAAGGAGGCGGACATCCCCGTCATCGCCTACGATCGTCTCGCCGAGGGGCCGATCGACGCGTACGTCTCGCACGACAACGAACTCGTCGGCCAGGTACAGGGCCGGTCCCTCGTGACCGCGCTCGGCGGCAAGGCCGAGACCAGCAAGGTCGTCATGATGAACGGCGAGCCCGCCGACCCGAACACGGCGCTGTTCAAGAGGGGCGCGCTCAGCGAACTGGACGGCAAGGTCGACCTCGCCAAGACCTACGACACCAGGAAGTGGCTGCCCGAGGTCGCCGCGGAGAACATGCGCAAGGCCCTCAAGGAGATCGGCGCCGGCAATGTCGCCGCCGTCTACTCCGCGAACGACGGCATGGCCGGCGCCGTCATCGAGGCGCTCGAGGACGCCGGGGTGACGGATCTGCCGCCGGTGACCGGTCAGGACGCGGACCTCGCGGCGGTGCAGCGGATCGTGGCGGGCACCCAGCACATGACGGTGTACAAGTCGTTCCTGCTGGAGGCCACCGGGGCCGCGGACATGGCGGTGGCCAAGGTGCAGGGGCGCTCGATCCAGTTCGACGCGCTGGCCCGGGACCGCATCGACAGCCCCACGCAGAAGGACATCCCGGCGATGCTGGTCCCGGTGGTCGCCCTCACGGAGGAGAACATCCAGGACACGGTGCTCGACGACGGCGTCTACACGGTCGAGGACATCTGCACCGAGGACTACGCGGCGGACTGCGCGAAGATCGGCCTCACCTCCTGAACCGCGGTGCCGCGCGGCAGGGTGACGCGGATCACAGCTCTGTGGCGATCACTCTCGACGCCTCCCCCGGTCATCCAAGACGAGACCACGACGCGAGCGAGAGAAGGAGCGCCAGGTATGACCGCACAGGCGAAGGGCCCCGCGAGCTATTTCCCGGCGATCGAGAAGAAGTACGGCCGGCCGGTCGCGGAGTGGAAGGACCTCATCCGCGCGTCGCCGCTGACCCGGCACATGGAGCTCGTCGCCTGGCTCAAGACCGAGCACGGCCTGGGGCACGGCCACGCCAACGCCCTCGTCGCCCACACCCTGGCCGAGGACAGCGGCGCCTGACCCCCGCCCGGGCGCGACGGTGCCCGCCGCCCTCTCCGCAGGGCGGCGGGCAC
>NZ_NEUB01000177.1 GCF_002910825.1 Streptomyces sp. SM1
AGCCCGCGTGCTGTCGTCCGTCATCGCCCTGTCCCGTCCCTACTTCACCACGGCCGCGGCGAGCTGCGACAGCGGCTCCGCGAGCGCGTTGACGGCGTCCGACAGCTCCTTGCGCTCGGCCTTGCCGACCTTGTCGTACGAGGTGAAGTCGTACGACGTCGTGTCGGGCCGGTACCGGTCGAGCAGCGTGTTCAGCGCCGCGAACTGCTTGTCGAGGTTCTTCACCAGAGCCGGGTCGTTCTCCCCGGCGACCGGCTTCAGCAGCGCGTACGACTTCTCGGCGCCCTCCACGTTGGCCTTGAAGTCGACCAGGTCGGTGTGCGAGTAGCGCTCCTCCTCGCCGGTGACCTTGCCGGTGGCGACCTCGTCGAGGAGTTCCTTGGCGCCGTTGGCCATGGAGGTCGGGGTGATCTCGGCCTGGCCGACCCGCTTCTGCCAGTCCAGCAGGTCGGTGATCAGCAGGTCGGCGAGTTCCTTCTCCCGGTCGCCGATCTTGCGGTCCTGCCAGAGCGCCTTCTCCAGGCGGTGCCAGCCGGTCCAGTCGGTGGCCGGGTCCTGACCGTCCTCCAGACCGTCCTCACGCACGTCGACCTTGGGGTCGATGTCACCGAACGACTCGGCGACCGGTTCGGTGCGCTCCCAGCCGATGCGGGAGGGCGCGTACGCCTTCTTCGCGGCTCCGATGTCGCCGGCCTTGACGGCCTTGGCGAACTCCTCCGCCTTCGGCAGCGTCTCGTCGGCCTGCGCCTGCACGTACGCCCGGTAGGCGGCCACCGCCTTGTCCAGACGCGGGTCCCGCTTCACGGTCTTGCCCCCGGTGGCCTTGACGGCCTGGCGTATGCCCTTGCCGCGCATGCCGGGCTTGCAGGCGATCTGGTAGTCGCCGGCCTTCACCTCGGCGGTGACGCGCTGCTTGGTGCCGGGGCCGATGTTCTCGCGCTCGGTGACCACCCGGTCGTCGGGGAAGAGAAGGTAGACCTCGGTGACCTTGGAGCCCTTGTTCTCGATGGCGAGTTCGACGTGCCCGGCCGGGAACTCCTTCTCCGACACCTCGCACGTGTCGTCGGTGGCCGTCACGGTGACGACCCCTTCGCCGTCCCCGCCGCCCTTCTCGGTGCAGCCGCTGACCATGGCGAGCGCCGCCGCGGTGGCGACAGCGGTGACGAGGGGGAGTCGGGCGGGACCGGCGGATCGCATGAAGGCTCCAGTGTGGCCGAAATGTTGCGTCATCAGCTTTGGGTAAAGAAGGTGAGGCTCACCTAACATATCGAGGAATCGCCTGGCTGATACCCGTGCATTCAGTGATCCGGCTCTCATGGACGGTGTATGAGCACGGACTGGTTACGGTGACTCAAAATGGATGCCATGACCAGGTCAAGCGACCGTCAAGCCGGGTCAAGCGGAGGTCAACCCTCCCGGTCGGGAAGGACCGGCACCGCCCCCGTCCGCGGGCCTCGTCCTCGCGCTGCGCGGGCGGGGTACGGCCGCCGGGTGAACGGAAGAGGGGAAGAGGTGCCCCGGCGAGGGGCACCCCTTCTTCGTCGTACGGCCGGGTCAGATCAGGTCCCGACCGTCGCGGCGGGCCTCCGCCCACTCGCGGAGGAACCCGCGGCCGATCACGAACAGGACGACGGCCACGAGTACGGGCCACACCAGGACGTACGCGGTCAGGACTGCGGTGGACATGCTGCCTCCTCGGGGGTCACCTGGCACTGCTTCCGGCGGGCTCGGGATCGCCGTCGGCGGCCGGGGTGTCCGCACCCGGGCCCGCGGCAGCGACCGATCCGCTGTCGTCGAAGTCGCCGGTGCGCTGGGCGATGAGGGCGAAGTCGAAGCCCTCACGCCGGCGCACCCTCATCGCCCAGCAGACGATCGTGGACACCGAGTAGGCGACCAGCGAGCCGCACAGCGTGGCGTACTCGTGCAGGGATCCGATGGCGGACGGCGCGGTCACCACCACCACCACCACCACCGCCACACCGACGACCTTGGCCGGCCCGGCGCCGAAGAAGCCGAACACCATCAGGCCGAGGACGACACCGACCACCGACCACCGACCACCGACAGCATGTCCACGGCGATGCCGAAGACACCGTCCACGGGTATCCAGCCGAAGCGGACCGGCAGGAACACCGCGAGCGCCGTGATCACCGAGACGGTGAACGCCTTCCCGGTCACCTTGTCCCAGTAGAAGCTGGCCAGCACCGGGAAGACGAGCGCGCCCCACAGCGCGCCCACGAACACCAGCAGATCGAGGATGTTCGGCTGCAGACTGGCGAAGGCCACGGCCGCCGCGGTCGCCACCACCATGGTGACGCGGCCGACCAGCAGCATCGTCCTGGGGTTCGCCTTCTCCTTGCCGGCC
The DNA here is from genome assembly GCF_002910825.1 of Streptomyces sp. SM1. Taxonomy (GTDB): domain Bacteria; phylum Actinomycetota; class Actinomycetes; order Streptomycetales; family Streptomycetaceae; genus Streptomyces; species Streptomyces okerensis. Next base: position 2,366 of record NZ_NEUB01000177.1, read on the forward strand.
ACGTTCTGTCCGTAGACGTCGGCCATCATGATCGAGGAGAGGGCGGCGAGGTCGGAGTCGGCGGTGGACGACAGCGCGCCGACGATCATGATGAAGAACACGGCCAGCAGCACGGGCGGCAGGTACTCGGCGGCCATCCCGGGGATGATGTTGTTCACGTTCGCCGCCGGCCGGCTCGTAACCGAGGTAGAGGGCGAGCACGCCGAGCATGCCGACACCGATGACCATCGCGCCGTAGCCGACGGTCGCGGTGACGAAGGTCGGCCTGATCAGGTCCTGCCTCACCGCGAACAGCCGCTGCGCGATGGTCTGGTTGCCGATCGCGTACGCGAGCACCGCGGCGATGTACGGGGCGCCCTGCTCCATGAAGGCGGTGCTGGAGAAGAAGTTGCCCTGCTCCGCGGTGAGGTTGGCGGCCCCGGTCTCGAACGCCGCGGGGAAGCCGGCCGCGAGGAAGATGAACGGGACGATGACGGCGACCGCGCCGAGCATCGCGACGACCTGCACGAAGTCGGTGAGCACCGAGGCGCGGAAGCCGGACCACAGGGTGTAGAGCAACACGCCCGCGGCGACGGCGAAGACGCCCTGGGTGAAGGTGAACGGCGACAGCATCGAGATCAGCACGCCACCGGCGATGAAGTTGGACATCAGGCTGATCAGGCTGCCGACGATGTTCGATCCGGCGAGCATCAGCTGGCTGGAGCGGCCGTGCCGGGCGTACATGACCTCGGCGAGGGTGTGCGCCTTCGGGGCCACGGCCCGGATCCGCTTGCCGAAGGGGTAGATGAAGAGAATCATCAGCGCACCCCACAGCCCGTAGTGGATGGGCCCGGAGATGCCGTACGTGTAACCGGACGTCGCGGACGCGTACATCGACGACGCCCAGATCCAGGTCGCCGTCATGTCTCCAGACCCTCCACAGGCGCCACTTCCTCCTTCGCCGAGAACCGGGGGCGTTCACAAAAGAGGCGGACTCTTTGGGCTCGCAAATTTTCCGCACGGTAACAGCTCTTTCAGGACACCTGGCGGCCATGTCGACCGGCTGCGCGTGGGGCCAGAGGGCAGGCTTCTTGCCCAATTCGTACAAGTCCTGGACGTGTCCGATGACTCATTTGTCGGGAAAGGGGGTTTCCGGCCCGTCTTTTCCGGTCATGAATTTGCTACTTGCTCATGCGAAGTGGATCACTTTGTTACACCAAAGAGACCGGGTGGGCGGTACCTCCGGCACTCCTGGTGGTCCGTCCTGGGCGGAGGTGGCTGCGGACGGTGCGGCGCGGCGGTGCGGTGTTCACGAGATCGCGCCGGTCGCCCTTCCGGCCCGCCTGCGGAGGTATGCGGACGCGCCGGCCGAGACGAGGGCGGCGCCCGCCGGCAGGCACACGAACACGGTGACCGGCATCGAGACGTACTCCACGGTCGATCCGTCGGAGTACACGCAGGCGTTTCGAAGGGGCCAGTACCGCTGCTCGATGGCCGCCAGGCCGGCGCCGGCGTCGTTCCGGCTCGTGCACAGCTCGGGGAAAGGGCCTCCCGTGGTGACGGAGAACCAGCCGTAGCAGTACGCGGCCGCCGCCGTGGAAGCCAGGATCAGGGCGACAAGCGCGTAGATCACCGGCACGGGCGGTGGCGGGTGGCTCAGCAGGATGAGGACCACCACGACGCCCACCGCTGCGGTGACCAGACTCGCACCCAGCAACGCGCCCATCAGCAGCAAGTGAAACCTGCCTTCTCTCCGCCGTCGACGGCTCTCCGGCCCTCGGGGCCGGCCGGCGCCCCGCGACCTGGGCGGTCCTGCGGCCCGCACGATGCTTGAATGCCCCCGTGACTGATTATGACGTGCTGCGTGTCTTCTGCGGGCCCCGTGGCGGGTACGGCAACGAGCTGGGGGTCGTTCGCAACGGGGCCGTGATGCCCGGGCGGGAGGAGCGGCAGGCGTTCGCCGCGAAGCTCGGGTTCAGCGAGACCGTGTTCGTCGACGACCCCGAGCGCGGGGTGATCGACATCTACACGCCCACCCTGCGGCTGCCGTTCGCCGGGCACCCCTGTGTCGGTACGGCCTGGCTGATCGACGTCCCCGAACTCGTCGTCCCCGCGGGGGTGGTGGGCGCCCGGCAGGACGGGGAGTTCTGCTGGATCGAGGCGCGGGCCGAGTGGGTGCCGCCGCGCACCCTGCGTCAGTACGGCACCGCCGCCGAGGTCGATGATCTGCCCGTGCCGCCGAAGGGGGAGTGGGTCTACGCCTGGGCCTGGCTGGACGAGCCGGCCGGCCGGATCCGCGCCCGTGCCTTCCCCGGCCGTGACGACGGCATCGACGAGGACGAGGCGACGGGCGCGGCGGCGCTGCTGCTCACGGACCGGCTGGGCCGTGCCCTGAACATCACCCAGGGCACGGGCTCCCAGATCCTCACCGCCCCGCAGCCGGAGGGCTGGACGGAGATCGGCGGACGGGTCTACCTGGAACGCTGAGCGGGTGGAACCCGGCGCGCGGGTCCGTCACCTCGACATGATGAAGTCCAGCGCGCCGCCGGAAGCCGTCGTCCAGTAGGTGACGAGCTGCCCGTCGTCCGCGTACAGCGGGCCGTCGGGCAGGGGGACGTCGATCGCACCGCTTCCCTTGCTGCCGAGCGTACGGCCGTGCAGCGTCAGGGTGATGCTCCTCGCCTCGTACTCGTCCCGGGCGCCCCCGGCCACGAGCAGCGCGACGTGGGCCTCCTCCATCGGAGCGATGGTGACGGGCCTTCCCGGGTCCGGCGAGCTGTCCTCGATCACGGGCACCATGGCCCGGGCGTCGGCGCCGAGCCGTACGTGCGGATAGTGGTAGAGGTCGCACTTCCTGTCACCGACGTTCTGGACGGTGAGGAGGAGCTGCCGGGCCTCCTTGCTGCTCGCGGGCTCCCGTACGGAGGAGGCCGCGAGGTTGTCCCCGGTGCAGGGGGCGATGGCGGCGGGCCCGCCGTGGGCGCCCGGCTTGTGTGAAGCCGTCTTCCCTGGCTTCGTCGCGCCCGGCCGTTCAGAAGGGTTGGTCTTGCCCGAGCCGCCCGAACCCGGCTGGCACGCGGTGGAGAGGAGCAGCGAGGTGACGACGGCGGCCCCGATGGCGTAGGGCTTCCAGCGTCTGGTTCTCGCGCGGTCCTTGCGGGTAGTGGTATTCATCGTGATCCCCCGTGGTCGGTCGTGGACGGCCGCTCACGCGATCCAGCCGCAGACAGATTCTGGGCCGGACTCCTCGTCGACAACCGCGGCTCGCCGAGCTGTTACTGGGCAGGTACACGGAACTGACCATTCTGCTTGAAGCCGTGCGGGAGAGGCAGGCAGCTCCACCTACTCGGAACGCCTGCCGCTCAACTGCGCGACGAAGGCGCCCCAGGCGCCACGGCCGAAGGGGATCACGGGACCGGCCGGGTTCTTGCTGTCGCGCACGGGGGCGAGGGCGGGGATGGCGGAGGTGAGTTCCAGGCACTCGTTGTTGCCGCCGCTGCTGAAGGCCCCGGACATCGTGGCCGGACCCGCGGTGCGCGAGGTGGCGGCAGTCATGCTCCGGGCCGGGCAGACGGTGCGGGTGTGGGGCGAGTGGCGCACCGTGCTCCGCGTACGCAGCGATCAGTACGCGGCCGGAGGCCCCGCCATGGTGCTGGAGTTCGACGAGGGTCCGGCACTGCGGGTGCACGCGGCGGAGCCGCTGGCCGTACGGTCGGCGGATCGCGCCGGAACTTCGACATCGTGGTGATCCACCACGACCACAACGAGCGGAGCAAGGTCGAGGCGATACGCGAGCGGTTTCCCGGTGATGCCCACCGGATCGTTCCCCTGGTGCCGGTGCGGGAGACCGAGGCGTGGATGCTCGCGGACCGCGAGGCGCTCAGGGAGTCGGCGCCCACGCGTGGCACCGCGGAGATGGTGCCGCGCGACGTACAGAAGATCGCCGACCCGAAGGCCGTGCTGAAGGCCGCACTGGGTGGGCGGCGCGACCCGGAGCACGACTTCGCCCGGCTGGGGCAGACGGTCGCGCTCGATGAGCTGGGCAAGGTGCCCGCGTACCGGCGCCGGACCGCCGAACTGCGCGCGGAGATGGCGCGTCAGTGGCTGCTGTGATGCGGGGCGGGCGTCACGCCGACAGGGGGAACTCCTTGCCCAGGGCGTGGAAGAGGTCCGTGTTGAGGGTGAACGCGCGCTTGCATTCCGTGACGATGCGCTGCTTCTCCAGGTCGTCCACCGGGACCGCGTCGAGGAGTTCGCGGTAACCGCGCTTGAAGGCGGCCGGGTTGGCGATCCCCTCGAAGACGTAGAAGCGGACGCCGTCACCCTTGCGTTCGAAGCCCCAGGTCTTCTCCGCCCTGCCGCGGATGATCTGGCCGCCGGAGAGGTCGCCGAGGTAGCGGGTGTAGTGGTGGGCGAGGTAGCCGGCCGGCCAGGTGCGGGCGCACTCGGCCACGCGGGCCGCGTAGGCCTCGGTGGCGGGGAGCGCGGTGAGCGTCGCGCGCCAGTCGGGGCCGCGCAGGTGGCTCAGGTCCCGCTCCAGTGCGGCCAGCCGGAACAGTTCCGGCCGGATGAACGGTCCGGTGACCGGATCCGCGGCCAGTGCCTGTGTACCGGACTCCAGTGCCGCGTAGACGAACCACAGCTGCTCGGTGTACCGCGCGTACGCGTCCACGCCCAGCCGGCCGCCGAGCAGATCGCTCATGAACGTCGAGGTCTCCGCTTCCACGTGCTGCTCGTGGGAGGCGGTGCGGATGAGGGTCGAGAAGGAGTCCATGGCCCGATTTTCTTGGTTAGGCTTACCTAAGTCAATGTTTTGCCGACGGCTTGTCGGGAACCTCCCCGGCCCGGGCCCGGAACAAACAGGGGCCCGCCCTCAGGAGCGGAGAGAGCGGGCCGAAGGGGAGGCGGCGGCGTCACGGCAGGGTCAGGATCTCCGCCCCCGTGTCCGTCACCACCAGCGTGTGCTCGAACTGCGCGGTGCGCCTGCGGTCCTTCGTCACGACCGTCCAGCCGTCGTCCCACATGTCGTACTCGTGGGTGCCCAGGGTCAGCATCGGCTCGATCGTGAAGGTCATTCCCGGCTGGATCACCGTCGTCGCGTGCGGACTGTCGTAGTGGGGGACGATCAGGCCCGAGTGGAAGGACGAGTTGATGCCGTGACCGGTGAAGTCACGGACCACCCCGTACCCGAACCGCTTCGCGTACGACTCGATCACCCGGCCGATGATGTTGATCTGCCGGCCCGGCCTGACCGCCTTGATGGCGCGGGCGAGCGACTCGCGGGTGCGCTCCACCAGCAGGCGGCTCTCCTCGTCCACCTCCCCGACCAGGTACGTCGCGTTGTTGTCGCCGTGCACCCCGCCGATGTACGCCGTCACGTCCAGGTTGACGATGTCGCCGTCGCGCAGCACCGTCGAGTCCGGGATGCCGTGGCAGATGACCTCGTTGACCGACGTGCACAGGGACTTGGGGAAACCGCGGTAGCCGAGCGTGGAGGGGTAGGCGCCGTGATCGCACATGTACGCGTGCGCCACCCGGTCCAACTCGTCGGTGGTCACACCGGGCGCGATGAGCTTCGCGGCCTCCTCCATCGCCCGCGCCGCGATCCGGCCGGCGGTCCGCATCGCCTCGATGGTCTCGGGCGTCTGCACCTCCGGGCCGGTGTACGGCGTGGGGGCGGGCTTTCCGACGTACTCGGGACGACGGATGTTCCCGGGCACGGGACGGGTGGGGGACAGTTCCCCCGGAACGAGCAGTGACTGGCCAGACATGCCGGCGAGTCTAATTCAGCGGCGATGGGGGACCATCTTCCTGGCGGGACGGTGACGGGACGGCGAGAGGAGAAGGTCATGCCCCTGTTCAAGAAGCGGACGGTCGGAAAGCCGGGCGAGTGGTACTACTGCCTGGAACACCAGAAGGTCGAGGAGGGCCCCGACTGCCCCGGCAAGGACCGCTTCGGCCCGTACAGTAGCCGGGCCGAGGCCGAACACGCCATGGAGACGGCCCGGGAGCGCAACCTCCAGTGGGAGAACGATCCCAAGTGGCACGACGCCCCGGCGGCCGAGCGGGACGACGACTGACCACGGCGGGGCGGTCACGGTGACCGACCGCGGCGGGAGGTGCACGAGGACCGACCGCGCCGGGGCGGTCACGGTGACCGCCCCGGGCGCCCGCAGCCGCTACCAGCGTGTCGGCGGCGGTGCCGTCAGCAGGTCGGCCAGTCTCGACAGGCGGTCCCGGAAACGGCGGGGACCCCTGCGGGGCGGCAGGGCGTTCTCCCCGGCCGCCGCGCTCACCAGATGCTGCACGGTGTCCAGATCCAGCTCGGAACCCTCCGGCACCGGCAGGACCTCGTGCGCCAGCGCCGGAAGCTCGCCCTCGCCGGGACCCAGCGACAGCAGCGTCGCCCCGGCCCGGCGGGCGTCCGAGATCCGTTCGAGCAGCGGAGCGGGCGGCTCCCCGGGTGCCACCACCAGCAGCGTCTCGCCCCGCCGCGCCGCCTCCAGACGCCCCGGGCCCACCGCCAGATGCGCGGGATCCGAGGGACGCGCGCCATGCCGTACGAGCGTGGGGGCCAGCTCCGGCGTGCCCGACCAGGCGGCCTCGTCCACCAGGTGCGCCGCCAGATGCCACGGCTCGTACTCCGGTGTGCCCACCAGCAGCAGCCCGCCGCCGTGCGCGACCACCGACCCGCGCAGGGTCCCCGCGAAGTGCCGGGTGTCGGCCAGCCACCCCGTCCCGGCGAGCACATCCCGCAGCAGCGCGACCCGTACGGCATCCATGCGGCCGCATCCTGCCCCAACCGTCCGCTGCTGTCCCGGCGTTCGCCACCGGTTCCCCCGACCCGGGGACACCGCCCGCCGCTCGGTGACGGCACACCGGCGGGACGGAAACGGTGCCGCCACGGACGTAGAGTCGGCCCCATGACCTCTACCGACAGCGCACAGCAGTCCGCGAAGGCCCCCGCGAAGGCCCCGGCCAAGGACCCCTGGGACCTGCCCGACGTGTCCGGGCTCGTCGTCGGCGTGCTCGGCGGCACCGGACCGCAGGGCAAGGGCCTCGCCTACCGGCTCGCCAAGGCCGGCCAGAAGGTGATCATCGGTTCCCGGGCCGCCGAGCGCGCGCGGTCCGCCGCCGACGAACTCGGGTACGGCGTCGAGGGCGCCGACAACGCCGAGACCGCCCGGCGCAGTGACATCGTGATCGTCGCCGTGCCCTGGGACGGACACGGCGAGACCCTGGAGTCCCTGCGCGAGGAACTGGCCGGCAAGCTCGTCGTCGACTGCGTCAACCCGCTCGGCTTCGACAAGCAGGGCGCCTACGCGCTCGAGCCGGAGGAGGGCAGCGCCGCCCAGCAGGCCGCCGCGCTGCTCCCGGACTCCCGGGTCACCGCCGCCTTCCACCACCTGTCGGCCGTGCTGCTCCAGGACCCGGAGATCGACGAGATCGACACCGATGTGATGGTGCTCGGCGAGGTCCGGGCCGACGTCGAGATCGTGCAGGCCCTGGCCGGCCGCATCCCGGGCATGCGGGGCGTCTTCGCCGGGCGGCTGCGCAACGCCCACCAGGTGGAGTCACTGGTCGCCAACCTGATCTCGGTCAACCGCCGCTACAAGGCACACGCCGGGCTCCGCGTCACGGACGTCTGAGGAGATGGGGGACACTGGAGGCCGTAGCAACGCCTGCGGCAGTGCCGCAGCAGTGTCCCCCGACAGGAGTCCGCCGCCATGCCCCGCCTCGCCCTCTACGCTCTCGCCGTGTGCCTCCTCGCCGTCGCCGCGGCCGTCGTCTCCTTCGTGCAGGGCGACGTGTTCATCGGCGTCGTCTGGATCCTGCTCGTGGGCCTGTCGTCCAACATGACCTGGTACTACGTCAAGCGGGGGCGCGCCGCGCGGAGCGAGGGCTCCGTCACGGGCTGACCGAGCAGACCCCGCTCGTGTCGCTCCAGAAGCGGAACAGCTCGTAACCGCAGTACGTCTCGAACTCGTGGATCCCCAGGGTCGCCAGCAGCGAGTCGACGACGCCGAAGAACGCGCCGTTCACCTCGGGCACCCAGAGCAGCGCGAACACGAACAGCAGACCGAACGGCGCGAACGGCTCCACCTGCCGCCGGACCTGGTGCGACAGCCACGGCTCGAGGACCCCGTAGCCGTCCAGACCGGGCACCGGCAGGAAGTTCAGGATCGCCGCCGTCACCTGGAGCAGCGCGAGGAAGGCCAGCGCGAACCGGAAGTCGGCCGGTACACCGTCCAGCGCGTCCAGCCAGAACGGCGCCGTGCAGACGATCGCGAACAGCACGTTCGTCAGGGGCCCCGCCGCCGAGACCAGGCTGTGCCGCCACCGCCCCGGGATCCGGCCGCGCTCGATGAACACGGCACCGCCCGGCAGGCCGATCCCGCCCATGATCACGAACACCACCGGGAGCACGATGCTCAGCAGGGCATGGGTGTACTTCATCGGGTTCAGCGTGAGATAGCCCTTGGTGCCGACGGAGATGTCGCCGCTGTGCAGGGCGGTGCGCGCGTGCGCGTACTCGTGCAGACACAGGGAGACGATCCAGGCGGCCGTCACGAACAGGAACACCGCGATGCCGGGCTGCTCGGCGAACCCGGTCCAGGTGGCCCACCCGGTGACCGCCGTCACGGCCAGGATCCCCAGGAAGACCGGGCTGATCCTCCGGTCACTGTGACGGGCGGCGGCGGTGGTCATGGGACTCCCTGGACTGTCGGCCACGCGGGAACACGCGGGGGCTGCCCGACGGTACCGGGCGCACGGGGAGAACGTCTCGCGCCGGCGACCGGTTCCACACGGGGCGGAACGACCGTCCACCGCCCGCGACGGTCCGGCGGACCGGGTCCGGGGGTGGGCAGGGCGATTCCGTAGGGGGAGGCAAGGAGCCGGCG
>NZ_NEUB01000178.1 GCF_002910825.1 Streptomyces sp. SM1
GCGCTGACGGACGCCGGCCTCTCCTGCGACGGGGTGCTGGTGCAGTCGTCGCGGCTCGCGCCGCTGCCGGGCGACGTGACCCGGCTGGCGGCCGTCAATCCCGTTTTCCTGCTGTGGGGCGTCCGGCCCCCGGCACACAGTGAAGGAGTCGCCCAGTGATCGGCCTCATCTCCGCCACCGCGGCGGGAGCGGCGGCGCGCGACCGGCTGGCCGCGGCGTGGCCGGACCGTACGCGCGTCTACCGGGAGCGCCCCGTGCCGGACGCCGTACGGGCGGCGTTCGCCGAGTGCGAGCAGCTCGTGTGCTTTCTCGCCACGGGGGCCGTGGTGCGGCTGGTGGCGCCGCTGCTCGGCGACAAGGCGGGCGATCCGGGCGTGGTCTGCGTCGACGAGGGCGGACGCTTCGCCGTGTCGCTGGTGGGCGGACACGGTGGCGGGGCCAACGAACTCGCCCGCGCGGTCGGCGAGGTGCTGGGCGCCGAGCCCGTCGTCACCACGGCGACGGACGCGGTCCACCTGCCCGGCCTGGACACGCTCGGTCTGCCGGTGGAGGGGAACGTCGCCGCCGTGTCCCGGGCCCTGCTGGACGGCGAGGCGGTCGCGTTGCGCGCCGAGGTGCGGTGGCCGCTGCCGCCGTTGCCGGTCGCGGAGGAGGGGGCTTACACGGTCCGGGTCACCGACCGGCTGGTCGCCCCGGGCGAGCGGGAGGCGGTGCTCCGGCCGCCCACGCTCGTCGTCGGGGTGGGGGCCTCGAAGGGCGCGTCCGTCGAGGAGGTGCTCGGCCTGATCGAGGAGGCCCTGCGCGAGGCCGGCCTGTCGGCGGCGTCGGTCGCCGAGCTGGCCACCGTGGACGCCAAGGCGGACGAGCCCGGCATCGTGGCGGCGGCCCGGCGGCTCGGGGTGCCCCTGGTGACGTACTCCGCCGGGGAGCTGGCGCGCGTCGAGGTGCCCAACCCGTCCGGCGCGCCGCTGGCCGCCGTCGGCACCCCGTCGGTGGCGGAGGCCTCCGCGCTGGTCGGCGGGGGCGAACTCCTGGTGCCCAAGCGGAAGTCGGCGGGGCGGCCCGCGACGGCGACCTGTGCCGTCGTACGGCGTCCGGGGCGGGGACGGCTCGCGGTGGTCGGTCTGGGGCCGGGCGCGCGGGATCTGCTCACCCCGCGGGCGAGGGCCGAACTGCGGCGCGCCTCCGTGCTGGTGGGACTCGACCAGTACGTCGACCAGATCCGCGACCTGCTGCGTCCCGGCACGCGCGTCCTGGAGTCCGGTCTCGGGGCGGAGGAGGAGCGGGCCCGCACGGCCGTCGCCGAGGCCCGGCGCGGGCGGGCGGTGGCGCTGATCGGCAGCGGGGACGCCGGGGTGTACGCCATGGCCTCTCCGGCGCTCGCGGAGGCGTCCGACGACATCGACGTGGTCGGGGTGCCCGGTGTGACGGCGGCGCTGGCGGCGGGGGCGCTCCTGGGGGCGCCGCTGGGCCACGACCATGTGTCGATCAGCCTGTCCGACCTGCACACGCCGTGGGAGGTCATCGAGCGGCGGGTGCGGGCGGCGGCGGAGGCGGACCTCGTGGTGACGTTCTACAACCCGCGCAGCCGGGGCCGTGACTGGCAGCTGCCGAAGGCCCTCGCGATCCTCGCGGAGCACCGGGAGCCGGAGACACCGGCCGGGGCGGTGCGCAACGCGTCCCGGGCGGACGAGTCGAGCAGGCTGACGACGCTGGCCGCGCTGGATCCGGCGACGGTCGACATGATGACGGTCGTGACCGTGGGCAACACGGCGACCCGTGCGATCGCGGGGCGCATGGTCACCCCGCGTGGCTACCGCTGGCAGGAGGAGTCACGGTGAACCGCGTGGTGCACCCCATCGAGCGGGAGTCCTTCCGGCGGCTGCGGGCCCGCCTCGACACCTCGCACCTCCCGCCGCTGACCCGGGCGGTGGTGGAGCGGGTCGTCCACTCCGCGGCCGACCTGGAGTACGCCTCCGATCTCGTCATGGACGAGGGGGCGTTGGCGCGGGCGCATGCCGCGCTGCACGCGGGGGCGCCGGTCGTGGCGGACGTGGAGATGGTCGCGGCCGGGATCACCCGCCGGAAGACCGTGTGCCGGCTGGCGGACGCCGTGGCCGGGCCGGGGCTCACGCGTTCGGCGCACGCCGTGCGGCTGGCGTACCAGGAGGTGGGGCCCGGCGCCCTGTGGGTGATCGGCTGTGCGCCGACCGCCCTGGAGGAGCTGCTGACGCTGGACGCCTCCCCCGCGCTCGTCATCGGGCTGCCCGTCGGCTTCGTCGGGGCGGCCGAGTCCAAGGCGGCGTTGCGGGAGAGCGGGCTGCCCGCCGTGAGCAACGTGTCCGAGAAGGGCGGGTCGGCGGTCGCGGCAGCCGCGCTCAACGCCCTGCTGTACCACCCCGTTCCATCCGATTCCGAGGAGACCCTGTGACCACCCCGCCCGCCCTGCTCATCGCCGGCCACGGCACCCGGGACGACGCCGGAGCGGAGGCGTTCCGTGACTTCGTGCGGGAACTGGGGCGCCGTCGTCCCGGGCTGCCCGTCGCGGGCGGCTTCATCGAGCTGTCCCCGCCGCCACTGGGCGAGGCCGTCGCGGAGCTGGTGGAGCGGGGGGTGCGGCGGTTCGCGGCCGTTCCGCTGATGCTGGTGTCCGCCGGGCACGCCAAGGGGGACATCCCGGCGGCGCTGGCCCGTGAGAAGGAGCGCCACCCGGGTGTCTCGTACACCTACGGCCGTCCGCTGGGCCCGCACCCCGGGCTGCTGAGGGTGCTGGAGCGGCGGCTGGCGGAGGCGGTGGATCCGTCCTGGGACCCGGCCGAGGTGACGGTCCTGCTGGTGGGGCGCGGGTCGACGGACCCGGACGCCAACGCCGAGGTGTTCAAGGCGGCGCGGCTGCTGTGGGAGGGACGCGGCTACGCGGCGGTGGAGACGGCGTTCGTGTCGCTGGCGGCGCCGGACGTGCCGGACGGGCTGGACCGGTGCGCGCGCCTCGGCGCCCGGCGGGTGGTGGTGCTGCCGTACTTCCTGTTCACCGGGATCCTGCCGGACCGGGTGCGGCGGCAGACCGACCGGTGGGCGGCGGCCCATCCGGAGACCGGGGTACGGTCGGCGGACGTCATCGGTCCGGAGCCGGAGCTGCTGGATCTGGTGATGGAACGGTACGAGGAGGCCGTGAAGGGTGACCTCAGGATGAACTGCGACTCGTGTGTGTACCGGATCGCGCTCCCCGGCTTCGAGGACAAGGTGGGTCTCCCCCAGCAGCCGCACTTCCACCCCGACGACGACGGCCACCACCACGGTCACGGCCACGCCCACTCCCATGCGCACTGATCCGGTGGACGGCGGCGGGCACGATCTGCGCCACCACGGTGACGCCGAGGTCCGCGACGACGGCTCGGCGCTGGTCGACCTCGCGGTGAACGTCCGGACGGACACGCCTCCGGCATGGCTGCGGGAGCGGATCGCCGCGTCGCTGTCCGGGCTCGCCGCCTATCCCGACGGGCGGGCCGCCCGGGAGGCGGTGGCGGCGCGGCACGGGCTTCCGGTGGAACGGGTCCTGCTGACGGCCGGGGCGGCGGAGGCGTTCGTCCTGCTGGCGCGGGCGCTGAAGGTGCGCCGGCCGGTGGTGGTGCATCCGCAGTTCACGGAGCCGGAGGCGGCGCTGCGGGACGCCGGGCACATGGTGGACCGGGTGCTGCTGCGGGAGTCGGACGGCTTCCGGCTGGACCCGGCGGCGGTGCCCGGGGACGCCGATCTGGTGGTGATCGGCAACCCGACGAACCCGACGTCGGTGCTGCACCCGGCGGCCGTCGTGGCCGGGCTGGCCCGGCCCGGACGGACGCTGGTGGTGGACGAGGCGTTCATGGACGCGGTGCCGGGTGAGCGGGAGGCGCTGGCCGGCCGTACCGACGTCCCCGGTCTCGTCGTGCTGCGCAGCCTCACCAAGACGTGGGGGCTGGCGGGGCTGCGGATCGGTTAC
>NZ_NEUB01000179.1 GCF_002910825.1 Streptomyces sp. SM1
CCCCTGGAGCCGTCACCGCCTGCGGCGCCGCCGTCTCCGCGCCGCCGCCGGGGCCGATGCCCCCGCCCCCACCCGTCGACGAGCGCGGTGACCAACGCGAGCAGTACCACCGCGGCGAGCGCGAGCCACCAAGCCGTGTCCATGCCCAGACCGTACCGGCGCGCGCCACCACCGCGCGCCCCTCCCGGCCCGGCGTGCGCCGTATCCAGCCGAACCGGTGACAGCACAGGTGAGTTCGCCCACAACAGCCCCTGGCGGAGGAGCGACCACAGGTTTCGCGCCTTACGCTCGACGGACCGCACGACCCCCGTCTCCCCACCCCCGCCAGCGGAGGTTTCTGCTTCATGAAGCTCACCGTCGTCGGCTGCTCGGGGTCGTTCCCGTCCGCGGAATCGGCCTGCTCGAGCTACCTCGTCGAGGCCGACGGCTTCCGGCTGCTCCTCGACATGGGCAACGGCGCCCTCGGCGAGCTGCAGCGCCACTGCGGTCTCTACGACCTCGACGCGATCTTCCTCAGCCATCTGCATGCCGACCACTGCATCGACATGTGCGGCTACTTCGTCGCGCGGTACTACCGGCACGACGGCGGCCGCTGCGAGCCCCTTCCGGTCTACGGACCCGAGGGCACCGAGCACCGGCTGACCACCGCCTACGCCGACACCCCCTCGGCGTCCTCCATGAGCGAGGTCTTCGACTTCCACACGGTCAAGCCGTCCACCTTCGAGATCGGCCCGTTCCTCGTCCACACCGAGCGCGTCGCGCACCCGGTCGAGGCGTACGGCATCCGCATCGAGCACGGGGGGAGGACGCTCACCTACTCCGGCGACACGGGAGTCAGCCCCGCGCTCGACGACCTCGCCCGCGACGCCGACCTCTTCCTGTGCGAGGCCGCCTTCACGCACGGCAAGGAGAGCATCCCCGACCTGCACCTCAACGGCCGCGAGGCGGGTGAGACGGCGGCCCGCGCGGGTGCCCGCCGGCTGATCCTCACTCACATCCCCCCGTGGACCGACCCGCAGATCAACCTCACCGACGCCCGCACGGCGTACGACGGCCCGGTGGGACTGGCGGCGGCGGGGACGACGTACGAGATCTGAGGCGTGAACGACCGGGGCCCCCGGAAGCCTGAACGGCTTCCGGGGGCCCCGGTGTCATGTTCCGCGAGGACGGCTCACGCCTTCGTGGTGTCCTCCAGCTCCTCCTCGGGCTCGCGCCCCGGAGTCGGCAGGTTGAACTTGACGATGGCGAAGCGGAAGACCACGTAGTAGATCGCCGCGAACACCAGACCGATCGGGATGATCAGCCATGGCTTGGTCGCCAGGTTCCAGTTGAGCCCGTAGTCGATGGCGCCCGCCGAGAAGGTGAAGCCCGCGTGCACCCCGAGCATCCAGGTGATCGCCATGGACAGGGCGGTCAGCACCGCGTGGATCACGTACAGCGCCGGGGCGATGAACATGAACGCGAACTCGATCGGCTCGGTCACGCCGGTCACGAAGGAGGTCAGCGCGAGGGAGACCATCATGCCCATCACGGCCTTGCGGCGCTCCGGGCGGGCGGCGTGCGCGATGGCGATCGCGGCGGCCGGCAGACCGAACATCATGATGGGGAAGAAGCCCGACATGAACAGACCGGCGTCCGGGTCACCGGCGAAGAACCGGTTCAGGTCACCGTGGACGACCTCGCCCGCCGCGTTGGTGAAGTCACCGATCTGGAACCAGGAGACGGTGTTCACGAACTGGTGCATGCCGATCGGGATCAGCGCGCGGTTGATCAGACCGAACAGGCCCGCACCGGCGGCGCCGAGACCGGTGATCCACTCGCCGGCGTCGGAGATGACCTCACCGATCGGCTCCCAGACCAGACCGAAGAAGACACCCATGAGGGTCCCGACGAAGGCCATGATGATCGGGACGAGCCGGCGGCCGTTGAAGAAGCCCAGCCAGTCCACCAGCTGCTTGCGGTGGTAGCGCTGCCACAGCACCGCCGCCAGCAGACCCATGATGATGCCGCCGAGGACACCGGGGTTGTTGTAGGTCGCGGCTATGTCCGCGCCGTCCTGGACCTTCGCCTCGGTGACCGGGAAGGCCTTCAGGACGTTGCTGTAGACCAGGAAGCCGACGAGCGCGGCGAGCGCGGTCGAGCCGTCGGACTTCTTGGCGAAGCCGATGGCGACACCGATGCAGAACAGCAGCGGCAGGTTGTCGAAGATCGCGCCACCGGCGGTGGCGAAGACGGCGGCGACCTTGTCCCAGCCGAAGCCGTCCGCGCCGAACACGTCCGGCTGGCCGAGCCGGAGCAGGATGCCCGCCGCCGGCAGGACGGCGATCGGGAGCTGAAGGCTGCGGCCCACCTTCTGCAGGCCCTGGAACAGACCGGAACCCCGCTTCTTCGCGGGGGCCGCCGAGTCGGTGGCGGTGCTCATACTTCCTCCATCGGTGGTGGTCTACACCACTAGTGGTGTAGACCTGTTGTACACGATGAAGGCCACATAAAGGAACCCACGAATCAGCGACCGCGGGGCTACGCACCGTGCCTGCCCAGGACGCCGAAGCGGAACCCTCCCCGGGCGCGCCGAAAAGCCCCCGGACCGCACGGTCCGAGGGCTCCAACAGCCGCCTCCACCCTAGGAGGTCACGCCTTCGTCGTGTCCTCCACCTCCTCCTCCGGCTCCCGCCCCGGAGTCTTCAGATCGAACCTGATGATCGCGAAGCGGAAGATCACGTAGTACAGCAGCGCGAAGCACAGACCGATCGGAATGATCGCCCACGGCCGCGTCGCCAGGTTCCAGTTGATGACGTAGTCGATCAGCCCCGCCGAGAAGCTGAACCCGTCATGCACCCCCAGCCCCCACGTCACCGCCATCGACACACCCGTCAGCACCGCGTGCACCGCGTACAGCAGCGGCGCGATGAACAGGAACGAGTACTCGATCGGCTCCGTGATGCCCGTGACGAACGACGTCAGCGCCACCGACAGCATCAGGCCCCCTACCTCCTTGCGCCGGGCCGGCCTCGCGCAGTGCGTGATCGCCAGCGCCGCCGCCGGCAGCGCGAACATCATGATCGGGAAGAACCCGGACAGGAACTGCCCCGCGTCCGGGTCACCCGCCAGGAACATGTTGATGTCACCGTGCACCACCGTCCCGTCCGGCTTCGTGTACGAACCGAACTGGAACCAGATGGGCACGTTCAGGAACTGGTGCAGCCCCACCACCAGCAACGCCCGGTTCGCGATGCCGAACACGCCCGCGCCCCACGCGCCCAGCCCCGTCATCCAGTCGCTGAAACTCTCCAGCGCGTCACCGATCGGCGGCCACACCCACAGGCACAGCGCCGCGAACACGATCGCCGCGAACGCCATGATGATCGGAACGAGCCGCCGCCCGTTGAAGAACCCCAGCCAGTCCACCAGCTTCGTGCGGTGGAACCGCTGCCAGAAGTACGCCGCCATCAGCCCGATCACGATGCCGCCGAACACGCCCGGATTCTGGAACGTGAACGCCGTCACCGTCCCCGACCCGTCGGTCACCTGGCACCCCACCTGCGGCACCGCTCTGGACCCCTCCGGGCAGTCCTCGGGGAACTGGCGCAGCACGTTGAAGTAGACGAGGAACCCCGCCACCGCCGCCAGCGCCGTCGAACCGTCCGCCTTCTTCGCCATCCCGATGGCCACACCCACGCAGAACAGCAGCGGCAGCCCCAGCGAACCGTCCAGCAGCGCGCCACCCGCGCCCGCCATCACCCTCGAGACGTTCGTCCAGCCCAGCCCGTCGTCCCCGAACACGTCCGGCTGCCCCAGCCGGTTGAGGATGCCCGCCGCCGGCAGCACCGCGATCGGCAGCTGCAGACTCCGCCCCATCTTCTGCAGACCCTGGAACGACCGGTTCCACCGCTCCCGCGCGGGACTCACCGTAGGCTCGGCACTGGCAGGACTGTCGGCGCTCATCCGGCCCCCTTCGCGGAAACGCGGTCACGACGGGCACGACGGGGTTTGGCGGCAGTCCACCCGGTGGTGTAGACCAGTAAGCAGGACGGTTCCGCTGTCGTGACGCCATCATTCGGCACCCACGACACGACCGCTCGCAAAGCTGGGCCAACTGTGGGTTACTGCGACAAAGCGGTTCGGATCAGGGAGAACGAAGATGGCCACCAAGGCTGAGAAGATCGTCGCCGGACTCGGCGGCATCGACAACATCGACGAGATCGAAGGCTGCATCACCCGCCTCCGCACCGAAGTCGTGGACCCCGCCAAGGTCGACGAAGCCGCCCTCAAGGCCGCCGGCGCCCACGGAGTCGTCAAGATGGGCAGCGCCATCCAGGTCGTCATCGGCACCGACGCCGACCCCCTCGCCGCCGAAATCGAAGACATGATGTAAACCACCGCGAAAGCCGCGCCGCACGCCACACGATCGGGGCCCCCGCCCACCGCGGAAGGGGGCCCTCCCGTACGTGCGGCTAGGCTCACCGCCATGTCTCGAATCGACGGCCGCACCCCCGAACAACTCCGCCCGGTCACCATCGAACGCGGCTGGAGCAAGCACGCCGAAGGCTCCGTCCTCGTCTCCTTCGGCGACACCAAGGTCCTCTGCAACGCCACCGTCACCGAAGGCGTCCCGCGCTGGCGCAAAGGCAGCGGCGAGGGCTGGGTCACCGCCGAGTACTCGATGCTGCCCCGCGCCACCAACACCCGCGGCGACCGCGAATCCGTCCGCGGCCGCATCGGCGGCCGCACCCACGAGATCAGCCGCCTGATCGGCCGCTCCCTGCGCGCGGTCATCGACTACAAGGCCCTCGGCGAGAACACCGTCGTCCTCGACTGCGACGTCCTCCAGGCCGACGGCGGCACCCGCACCGCCGCCATCACCGGCGCCTACGTCGCCCTCGCCGACGCCATCACCTGGGCCCAGGGCAGGAAGCTCGTCAAGGCCGGCCGCCGGCCCCTCACCGGCACCGTCAGCGCGGTATCGGTCGGCATCGTCGCGGGCGTCCCGCTCCTCGACCTCCGCTACGAGGAAGACGTCAAGGCCGACACCGACATGAACGTCGTCTGCACCGGCGACGGCCGCTTCGTCGAAGTCCAGGGCACCGCCGAAGCGGAGCCCTTCGCACGCGACGAACTGAACGCCCTCCTCGACCTCGCCGTCACCGGGTGCACCGAACTCGCTACCGCACAGCGTGCCGCCCTTGATACCGTCCTCGAAAGGTAAAAGGCAGACCAAGGACAGTGGCCGACGCGGAGCAACCGCGCCGGCCGTCCCCGCGTCTGAACGGATACGGGCGCACGGCTCAACACCGGGCGCCCGGCAGACGAACCGGGCCGCACCGGCCCGACGAGGGAGGGACCGGTCCATGGCCTCGAGCCGCCGACGCCGCACCACAGCCGTCGCCGCCACCCTGGCTGCCGTCGCGCTGACCGCCGGACTCACCACCGGCTGCGCCGCCGTCGACAAGGCACTGGACTGCGTCCAGACCGCCGACGCCATCGCCGACAGCGTCACCGACATGCAGCAGGCCGTCGAGAACGCCGGCAACGACGTCACCCAGCTCGAGGAGTCCCTCGACTCGATAGACAGGAACCTCACCGACATCGGCGACAAGACCGACAACGCCGATGTCTCCAAGGCCGTCGACGACCTCGACAAGGCCGTCGACAACGTCCGCACCTCCGTCGAGAACGGCGACGCCACCCCCGACATCAGCCCCATCACCGACGCCGCCGGCGAACTCACCAAGGTCTGCACCCCGTAGCGAACGAGCGCACCATGGGCCCAGACATACTGGGCCCATGAGCCGCCTGATCCTCGCCACCCGCAACGCCGGGAAGATCACCGAACTCCGCGCGATCCTCGCCGACGCGGGCCTGCCCCACGACCTCGTCGGCGCCGACGCCTACCCCGACATCCCCGACGTCAGGGAAACCGGCGTCACCTTCGCCGAGAACGCCCTCCTCAAGGCCTATGCCCTCGCGCAGGCGACCGGCCTCCCCGCCGTCGCCGACGACTCCGGCCTCTGCGTCGACGTCCTGAACGGCGCCCCCGGCATCTTCTCCGCCCGCTGGGCGGGCACCCACGGCGACGACCGGGCCAACCTGGACCTGCTCCTGGCCCAGCTCTCGGACATCGACGACGCCCACCGGGGGGCCCACTTCGCCTGCGCGGCAGCCCTGGCCCTGCCGGACGGCACGGAGCGGGTCGTCGAGGGCCGCCTGCCGGGCAGCCTCCGCCACACGCCCGCGGGCACCGGCGGCTTCGGCTACGACCCGATCCTCCAGCCGGAGGGCGAGACCCGCACCTGCGCGGAGCTGTCCCCGGAGGAGAAGAACGCGATCAGCCACCGGGGGAAGGCGTTCCGGGCACTGGTGCCGGTGGTGCGGGAACTGCTGGGCTGAATCCCTACGACAACGACCTGCGAATCAGCCTTCGATTCGCAGGTCGTTTTCTTTGTGCGGCGGAAGGGATTCGAACCCTCAAGCCCGATCAAGGGCCACAGATCCTAAGTCTGCTGCGTCGCCGGTTGCGCCACCGCCGCTGGCGCCTGTCATCGTACCGGGAGAGGGGCGTCGCCCGGTGGGCCCCCCCGCGTCAGGTGCTGGACGACGCGTGACGGCCGGGACCGGACCTCCGCGGATCCGGTACGGGCGCCCTGTGCGGCGCCGTCAGATGCCCAGGTCCTTGATGATCTTGGCGACGTGGCCCGTCGCGCGGACGTTGTAGAAGGCGTGTTCCACCTTGCCCTCCTCGTCCACCACGATCGTGGAGCGGATGACGCCCATGTAGGTCTTGCCGTAGTTCTTCTTCTCGCCGAAGGCGGCGTAGGCGTCGAGGACCTTCTTGTCCTGGTCGGCGAGGAGGGTGATCTTCAGCGACTCCTTCTCGCGGAACTTCGCCAGCTTCTCCGGCTTGTCCGGCGAGATGCCGATGACGTCGTAGCCGGCGCCCGCCAGCAGTTCGAGGTTGTCGGTGAAGTCGCAGGCCTGCTTGGTGCAGCCGGGAGTGAGGGCGGCGGGGTAGAAGTAGACGATGACCTTGCGGCCCTTGTGGTCGGCCAGGGACACCTCGTTGCCGTCGGCGTCGGGCAGGGTGAAGGCGGGGGCCGCGTCTCCGGGCTGGAGGCGTTCGCTCATCGGTCTGGTCTCCTCGTACGTGCGCGCTGGGTGGATCGGGTGCCGGGATCGAGGGTAACCGGGGGTCCTGACCGTGCGTGGCGGTGTGGAACTGACAGACTGTCCGGCACAGGTATCAGTAAGTATCGGAGGCGACACGGTGGCGGACACGGCGGACACCAGAACCCCGGCTCAGATCGAGGCGGACATCGAGCGCCGCCGTGCGGCGCTGGCCGAGACCCTGGACGAGATCGGTGTGCGGGTGCACCCGAAGACGATCATGGGGGACGCGAAGGCCAGGGTCGTGTCCAACGTGGACCACACGCTGGGGCGGGCGTATGTGCGCGTCAACGGCGTGGTGAGCGACGTGAAGGGCCAGTTCGTGGACGCGGAGGGTTCGCCGCGGCTGGAGCGGGTCGTGCCGGTGGCGGTGCTGGTGGTGGGGGTCGTGGGGCTGCTGGCCCTGGGGACCCGTCGGCGCCGGCGTTGACCCCGCCCGCGTACGTTCGTGCCGAAGGCAGGTAGGTTTCAGGACGTGAGCGCCAAGAGACACGAGCACGGTTCCCAGGACGACAAGCTGCCCATCCGGATGCTGCACGATCGCGTACTCGTGCGGCAGGACACCAGCGAGGGCGAACGGCGTTCGGGGGGCGGCATCCTGATTCCCGCGACCGCGGCCGTGGGCCGCCGGCTGGCCTGGGCGGCGGTGGTCGCGGTGGGGCAGAACGTGCGGACGGTGGAGCCCGGCGACCGGGTGCTGTTCGATCCGGAGGACCGGGCGGAGGTCGAGGTGCGCGGGACCGCGTACGTGCTGATGCGGGAGCGGGACCTGCACGCCGTGGCCGCGGACCGTTTCGAGGGTGCCGAGGATTCGACCGGCCTGTACCTGTAGTCCTGAGAGCGGATGGGGTCGGTGACCATGGTCACCGACCCCATCCGCCGTCTTCCGCCTTCGGCTACGGTGGAAGGCCCCTTGTGGGCCCCGACGAGACGCGCCGTACCGGGGTGAAGGCAAAGACGACGCACCCCCGTTTCGTTCGTGTCCCGGAGGTGCCTGTCATGGCGTGGGTTCTGTTGGTGGTGGCCGGTCTGCTGGAGGTCGGCTGGGCGGTCGGCATGAAGTACACCGAGGGTTTCACGCGGCTGGTGCCGAGCCTGCTGACCGGTGCCGGGATCGTCGCGAGCATGGTGCTGCTGTCGTACGCGGCTCGCACGCTGCCGATCGGTACGGCGTACGGCGTGTGGGTGGGGATCGGCGCGGCCGGGGCGGCGGTGGTCGGGATGGTGGTGCTGGGTGAGCCGGTGACCGCCGCCCGGATCTTCTTCATCAGCCTGCTGCTGGTCGCCGTGGTGGGTCTGAAGGCGACCTCCGGGCATTGACGGCCGGGCTCCTGCTCACCAGATCCGGCGGGCGGGCTGGGTGATCGTGCCGGTCGGGCTGCCGGGGCGGCGGGTGCGGTCGTCTCCGTTGGATTCGTCTCCGCCGCCCGGGCCGTCCTGGGAGCCGGTGCCGGTGCCGGTGTCGGTGCCGGTGTCGCCGTCGGTCGTTCCCTCGTCGCCGCCGGTGGGCTCACCGGCCGTACCGCCGTCGCTGTCGCTGTCGGTCGGTCCGTCCCCGGCCGGTTCGCCCGTGCCGTCCGGGGTGCCGCCGCCGGTGTCCTCGTCGTCCGGTGTGCCGCTGTCGCCGCCGGTGGGGTCGCCGGAGGAGGACGGGCCGGTGCTGGAGTCGGGGGGCGGCTGGGATGCGAAGGCGCCGGGCTGGAGGCGGAGGTTGAAGGCCTGGACGGGGTCGCCCTCGAGGGCGTCGCGGGTGTACTGGCCCCAGATCTCGGCGGGTGCGCCGCCGCCGTTCATACGGGGCAGGCCCAGGGCGCCGTAGAGGGACTTGTGGCCGGCGGTGACGGGGTCCTGGCCCATGACGGCGACGACGGTGGCGAGGTCGGGGGTGTAGCCGGCGAACCAGGCGGCGGTGTCCTCCTCCGCGGTGCCGGTCTTGCCCGCGGCGGGCCGGCCGGAGGTCTGGGCGGCGGTCGCGGTGCCGTTCTCGACGACGCCGCGCAGGACGGCGGTGGTGGTGTCGGCGGCCTGGCGGCTGACGGCCTGGCGGGTGCGGCGTTCGGGCAGGGCGATGGTCTTCGAGCCCTGGGTGACTTCCTCGATCATGGTGTAGGCGCCGTGTTTGCCGTGGTTGGCGAGGGTGGCGTAGGCCTCGGTCATGTCGAGGACGCTGGCGGTGGCGACGCCGAGGGCGATGGAGGGGCCGGCGTCGTCGAGGCTGGGGGTGTCCTTGGACAGGCCCAGGGCGATGGCGGTCCTGCGGACGTTGTCGGGGCCGACGTCGACGGCCATCTGCGCGTACACGGCGTTGACGGACTTGTCGGTGGCTTCGCGCACGGTGATGTCGCCGTAGTCGCGGTGGTCCTCGTTCTCGGGGGCGTAGCGGTCGCCGGGCCAGCCCTGGACGGGGCGCTCGCTGGTGCCGTCGTAGCGGGTGGTGGGGGTGATGCGGCGGCCGTCCTGGGTGCGGGACTTGTTCTCGACGGCGGAGGCCAGGACGAACGGTTTGAAGGCGGAGCCGGTCTGGAAGTCCCGGCGGGTGGCGTTGGGGGTGTACTGCTTGACGTAGTCGATGCCGTTGTACAGGGCGACGACCTTGCCGGTCTTGGGGTCGATCGAGGCGCCGCCGGCACGGACGTAGGTGTCGGCCTCCCGGTTCTTCCGGTCGAGCCGGTCCATGAGGTTGTCGTTGACGGCGTCGACGAGGGCGTCCTGCTTGTCCTTGTGCAGGGTGGTGGTGATGCGGTAGCCGCCGGTGTCGAGTGCCGCTTCGTCGACGATGCCGTTCTCGGTGAGGTGCTTCTTGACGATGCTGACGATGTAGCCGCGCTGGCCGGACATGCCGGTGGAGTGGGTGGTCTCCTTGGGGGTCGGGAAGGTCATGCCGGCGCGTTCGCCCTCGCTCAGCCAGCCTTCGTCGACCATGCCGTCGAGGACGTAGTTCCAGCGGTTCTCGACGTGTCGCCGGTTCTCCGGGTGGGTGATGACGTCGTACTGGCTGGGGGCGTTGAGGAGGGAGGCGAGGTAGGCGGCGCGGCCGGCGTCGAGTTCGGAGGCGTCCATGTCGTAGTAGGCGTGGGCGGCGGCCTGGATTCCGTAGGCGCCGCGGCCGAAGAAACTGGTGTTGAGGTAGCCCTCGAGGATGTCGTCCTTGCTCTGTTCGCGGTCGAGTTTGATGCTGATGAAGAACTCCTTCACCTTGCGGGTGACGGTCTGTTCCTGGCGGAGGTAGTAGTTCTTCACGTACTGCTGGGTGATCGTGGAACCGGACTGCTTGCCCTTGCCGGTGGCGGTGTTCCAGGCGGCGCGGATCATGGCCTGGGGGTCGACGGCGGACTCGGTGTGGAAGTCGCGGTCCTCGGCGGCGAGAATGGCGTGCTGGGCGTCCTCGGAGATCTGGGGGAGGGTGACGTTCTCCCGGTTGACCTCGCCGTCGCGGGCGATGACGGTGCCGTCGGCGTAGAGGTAGACGTTGGCCTGCTGGGTGGCGAGGGCGTTGGCGGCGGGGATCTGTACGAGGTGGTAGCCGAGGAAGAAGCCGCCGACGAGGACGAGGCCGGTGACGAGGAAGGCGCCGAGCACCATGCGCCAGGTGGGGACCATCCGGCGCCATCCGGTGCGTGGGGGTCTGCCGCCGGACGTGCTTCCCTCCTTGGCTCCCGCCGGGCCCGCGGCCCCGCTTCCCGCCCCGCTTCCCGACCTGTTCTCCGCCGGGCCGTCCGCCGCGGCCCCCGCGGGGTCTCCCGCCCTGCCTTCCGCCCTGCCTCCGGCCTTGCCGGCCGTCCGGCCTTCGGGGGCGGCGGCCGCCTGGGGCTCTCTCGGTGCCCGGCCCTTCCGGGGCTGTCGCGGCTGCGGCTCGTCGCTCATGTCGTGCACGGACTCCTGTTTCGCCTCGTTCATACCTGTACGCCTGGTGTGTTCCCCTTATTCAAGACTGTCCCATCCGGTCGCGCGTCCCGCGGTGGCGGCGCGCGTAGCGCACACATGCGGCTTCTCACACGTTCGGCTCTGCCGGGTGCTGCCACGCGCCCCGGTGACGGCGGGGGAAATGCGTGGCAGGGGAAGGGGTGCGCGCACTAGGCTCCTGCGCTTCGGTGCCTGACACGGAAGAGGGGGCGGGTGTGGGCTCGTGGCGGCTCGGCCTGGGCTCGTGGCGGGTGTACCCGGCCGTGGTGGCGGGGGTTTCCGGCGGTACGCGACGTACCGGGTGGCGACCGCGGCCGGGGTGTTCACCAACACCGTGTTCGGGCTGATCCTGGTCTACACGTATCTCGCGCTGTGGGAGGCCCGGCCGGGTCTCGGCGGGTACGACCAGGCGCAGGCGGTCACGTACGTGTGGCTGGCGCAGGCGCTGTTCGCGATGCTGGCGGTCCAGGGCGGCGGGTTCGAGGTCGAACTGATGGAACGCGTCCGTACGGGTGAGATCGCGGTCGATCTGTACCGGCCGGTCGATCCGCAGCTGTGGTGGCTGGCGAACGACATGGGGCGGGCGGTGTTCCAGTTGCTGGGGCGGGGCGTGGTCCCGTTCCTCTTCGGTGCGCTGTTCTTCCCGACGGCGCTGCCGGGGGAGCCCGCCGTGTGGGCGGCGTTCGGGGTGTCGCTCCTGCTGGCGCTGCTGGTCAGTTTCGCGATCCGCTATCTGTTCGCGCTGAGTGTGTTCTGGCTGCTGGACGGCCAGGGCGTGGGGCAGGCCCTGATGGTCACGGGTGTCTTCTGCTCGGGTATGACGCTGCCGCTGAACGCGTTTCCGGGTGCCCTGGGTGATGTGGTGCGGGTGTTGCCGTGGGCGGCGCAGCTCCAGGTGCCGGCGGATGTGCTGATGGGGGAGACGGCGGTGTCCGGGGCGTTCGCGTTCCAGGCGGCGTGGGCGGTGGCGCTGCTGGCTCTGGGCCGGCTGGTGCAGTCGGCGGCGACGCGGCGGGTGGTGGTGCAGGGTGGCTGAGGTGCGGGAGGTCCGGGTGGCGTGGGGTCGCTCCCGGCCGGTGGAGGGGCTGCGGGCGTACCGGCTGATCGCCGGGATGTGGATCCGGTCCACGCTGACCTACCGCGCCTCCTTCGCGCTGACGGTGTGCGGCAATCTGCTGCTGTCGGGGCTGGACTTCGTGGCGATCCTGCTGATGTTCGCGCAGGTCGACGCGCTCGGGGGGTGGACGCTGCCGGAGGTGGCGCTGCTGTACGGGCTGTCCGTGACGGCGTTCGGGATCGCCCAGCTGGCGTTCGGCTCGGTGGCCTCGCTGGGCGGCCGGGTGCGCGACGGCTCGTTCGACACGCTGCTGGTGCGTCCGGTGCCGGTGCTCGCCCAGGTCGCGGCGGACCGTTTCGCGCTGCGTCGTCTGGGCCGGGGTGTGCAGGGGTCGGTGGTGCTGGGCTGGGCGCTGGTGGCGGTGGACGTCGACTGGGGCGTGGTGAAGGTGCTGCTGGTGCCGGTGACGGTGGTCTGCGGCGCGGTGATCTTCGGTTCGCTGTTCGTGGCGGGCGGGGCCTTCCAGTTCCTGGCGCAGGACGCGTCCGAGGTGCAGAACGCGTTCACGTACGGCGGGACCACGCTGTTGCAGTATCCGCCGACGGTGTTCGGCCGGGACCTGGTGCGGGGGGTGACGTTCGTACTGCCGCTCGCGTTCGCCAACTGGGTTCCGGCGGCGTACCTGTTGGGGCGTCCCTACCCGCTGGGGCTGCCGGAGGGGGCGGCCTTCGCGGCGCCGCTGGTGGCGGTGGTGTGCGCCGCGGCGGCCGGGGCGGTGTGGCGGGCGGGCCTGAGGTCGTATCGGAGCACGGGGAGTTAGGGCGGTCATGGCGGACGCGTTCATCGAACTGGTCGATGTCGAGAAGGTCTTCGAGGTGCGCAGGAAGACCGGGTTCCTGAGGCGGGAGCGGCGCAGTGTGCGGGCGGTGGACTCGCTCTCCTTCACGGTGGCGCGCGGGGAGATGGTCGGCTACATCGGGCCGAACGGCGCGGGCAAGTCGACGACGATCAAGATGCTCACCGGGATCCTGACGCCGAGCGGCGGCCGGCTGCGGGTGGCGGGGATCGACCCGTCCCGGGAGCGGACGCGGCTGGCGCACCGTATGGGGGTGGTGCTCGGGCAGCGTACGACGCTGTGGTGGGACCTGCCGCTCATCGACTCGTACCGGCTGATGCACCGCATGTACCGCATCCCGGACGCGCGGTACCGCGAGAACCTGGACCGTCTGGTCGAACTCCTCGGTCTCGCCGATCTGCTGGACGTCCCCGTGCGTCAGCTGTCGCTCGGCCAGCGGATGCGCGGGGACATCGCGGCGGCCCTGCTGCACGATCCGGAGGTGCTGTACCTCGACGAGCCGACGATCGGTCTGGACGTGATGTCCAAGGCCAGGGTGCGGGAGTTCCTGCGGCAGTTGAACGCAGAGCGTGCCACGACGGTGCTGCTGACGACGCACGACCTGCAGGACATCGAGCAGTTGTGCTCGCGGGTGATGGTCATCGACCGGGGCCGGCTGGTGTACGACGGCGCGCTCGCCGGGCTGCACGAGGTGGGGGAGAGCGAGCGGACCCTGGTGGTGGACCTGGAGCGGGAGCTCCCGCCGATCGAGGCGCCGGCGCCCGCGCGGGTGGTGCGGGTGGAGGGGCCGCGGCAGTGGCTGGCGTTCCCGGCGTCGGAGTCGGCGGCGGGTCTGGTGGCGCGGATCGCGGCGGAGTATCCGCTGGTCGATCTCTCGGTGCGGGAGCCGGACATCGAGGCGGTGATCGCGAGGATGCTGGACACACCGGCGGACACCCCGGACTCCCCACCGGACCCGGCCGGGCACACCGTCCGGTAGCTGGTAGCTGGTAGCTGGTAGCTGGTAGCTGGTAGCCGGAGCCGGAGCCGGAGCCGGTGGCCGTTGCCCGGCCCTCTCCCGCCCGTACCTCGTAGCCGTGTGACGGAGACAACTCGTAGGCTGCTGTGTATGACCGACGACGCAGCCGCACCGGACCTTCGCGCCTCCGACGCCGACCGTGAACGGGTCGCCGACATCCTGCGGGACGCTCTCGCGGAGGGCCGTCTCGACATGGAGGAGTTCGGTGAGCGGCTGGACGCCACGTACAGCGCACGGACATACGGGGAGCTGGCGCCGATCACCCGCGATCTGCCGGGCCGGGGCTCGCCGGGTGTGCCCGCCGTCTCGCTGACGAAGGAGCCGGAGCCGGGCGACGACTGGGGCAGCCGGGTCCTCCGTGACGGCGCCGGGGACGCGGGTACGTCGACATGGGCCGTCGCCGTGATGTCGGGATTCCAGCGCAAGGGGCGCTGGACCGCCCCGCGCCGTTTCAACTGCCTCGCCTTCTGGGGCGGCGGGGAGATCGATCTGCGGGAGGCGTACTTCGCGGACCGCGAGATCGTCATCAACGCGGTCGCGATCATGGGCGGGGTGGACGTCATCGTCCCGCCCGGCGTCGAGGTGGTGGTGCGCGGCATCGGCATCATGGGCGGCTTCGACCACAGCGAGGAGGGCGTACCGGGCGATCCCGGCGGCCCCAGGGTGATCGTCACGGGTCTGGCGTTCTGGGGCGGCGTGGGCGTCCAGCGCAAGCTCCCGCGCGCGGAGAAGCAGCGCATGCGCGAGGAGCGCCGCCGGGAGAGGCTGGAACGCAAGGAGGAGCGCCGCCGAGGGCTGGAGGCCCCCCGCCACAACCCCCTGAACCTCCATACCTCCCACGAGCGGCGCGAACCCCACCCCCGCGAAGACCGCTGAGCCGGCCGTTCCAGCCCCTCCGGCGCTTGACGAGCGGGGTCCGGGGCAGAGCCCCGGGGACGGGACGGGAAGGGGCGGCGGGGGCGAGACACCCACCGGCACGCCCCCGCACCGCTCTACAACTCCGCCGGAGCCCCACCCTTCACCGCATCCAGATCGAACGCCCCCGCCATCCGCACATACCCCCGGTCGCTCGGATGCAGATGATCACCGGAGTCGTACTCCACCCGGAACCGCCGGGGTTCGTACGCGTCCCGCACCGCCTCGTCGAAGTCGGCCACCGCGTCGAAGACACCCCCCGCCCGGATCTCCGAGTTGACCCGCTGCCGCACCGCCTCCCGGGCCTCCGTGTAGCCCTTGTGGCCGCGGAACGGCATCAGCGTCGCCCCGACCACCTTCAGCCCCCGTCCGTGCGCCCGCCCGACCAGTGTCTCCAGGCCTCCCACGATCCGCTGCGGATCAGCGGCACCGGGCGTACGCAGGATGTCGTTGATGCCGAGCACGATCACCACCGCCCTGACGTTCGCCCGCGCCAGCACGTCCCGCTCGAACCGGCGCAGCCCGCTCGTGTTCTCGGCCGGCCGCCCCGGCCCGTCGGCGAGCACCCGGTTCCCGCTGATCCCCGCGTTGACGACGCTGTACCGCGGAACGTCCCGCCCGGACGCGGCCGCCGACCGCAACCGGTCCGACAGCACATCCGGCCAGCGGGTGTTCGCCCCGGTCGTGGAGGTGATCCCGTCGGTCAGCGAGTCGCCGAGGACGACCACGGTCCCGTCCGCGTCGTTGCTCAGTACGTCCAGCGCGGTCACATACCGCCACACGGAACTGTGTCCGGTGTACACCGCCCCGGTCACGTCCCGCGTGTGCTCGCCGTCGGCGACGTACGAGATCTGGCGCGCGTGCCGGTGGTACGTCACCGGGCCGGACGCGGCGGGGGAGTACGTGGTGATCAGCACGTCCCCGTCGCGCGGCACGGCGATGCGGACGACGTCGCTGATCACCTGCCCGCCGGCCGGGACGACGACCGACGGGTGTCCGGTGAACGTGAGGCGCCGCATGGTGCCGACGAGTGCCGCCGCCGTGTCCGGGTCCGCGGAGACGGCGACCGAGGCGTGGCTGATGGTCAGCGGGGACTGCCCGTAGAGGTTGGAGAAGGTGACGCGGGCAGCGCTGCCGCCGGCGCTGGTGTGCACGACGTTGCGCACGGAGCGGCCCGCGAGCCCCGCCGGCTCGGTGCCGGGCTCGCCGCCGACCGGGGCGGCCGCCCAGGAGGTGACCCAGGTGCCGGTGGAGGCGGGAGCGGCCGGACCGTCCTGGCCGCCGGAACCGCCGGCCACGGCGGAGTATCCCTGACCCGCGGCGACGGCTGTACGGTGCCCGGCGCCGTCGTCGGCCGCGACTCCGACGCAGATGGCGGCCGAGACCGCCAGGATCGCGGCGACGAC
Source organism: Streptomyces sp. SM1 (assembly GCF_002910825.1). Lineage (GTDB taxonomy): Bacteria > Actinomycetota > Actinomycetes > Streptomycetales > Streptomycetaceae > Streptomyces > Streptomyces okerensis. The sequence continues at coordinate 16,317 of NZ_NEUB01000179.1, forward strand.
CGCGGCGAGCAGGGCACGCTGCTTGGCGGGAGGCGTACCCGCGCCCCCGTCACGCCCCCGGGTCATGCCTGTGTTCTCCTCGGGAGACGGGAGTCCGGTGCTCGACGGTTGACACGCGAGGTCCGATGCTCCGATCTGATGAACCCATGATGAGCCATGGGCCGGGAAGGCTGAGGGGAGGGACCCTTAGGTGATTCCCCTGGACAATTCCCGTCCGGACAGACGCCGGGAACTCCTGTTCCGTTCCAGGAGTCGGTCAGGAAGGGACAGTGTGTGAGGGATCACCGAGCGGGTGGAGCGGATGAAGCGGACTGAACCGGCGCGGACGCCGGAACCGGGGAAGACCACGGGACCGGCGGACCCGGATCAGCCGGCACCGCCGACTCAACCAGCCGATCCCGCGGCCCGCCACACCGACGCCCAGCCTTCCCGCCCCGGCGCCTTCACGAACCGCGCGATGAACACCTTCAGCCCCGCGGACGAGGAGAAGCGGCGCGGCGTACGCCGGATGAAGCTCACCGCCACCGGCATGCTGCTGTTCGTCGCCGTGGTCTACGTCCTGGCGAAGTGGGCCTCCCACCAGGGCGCCGGCCCCTGGGCGGGTTATGTCGCCGCCGCGGCCGAGGCCGGTATGGTCGGCGCGCTCGCCGACTGGTTCGCCGTCACCGCCCTCTTCCGCCACCCGCTCGGCCTGCGCATCCCGCACACCGCGATCATCCCCACCAAGAAGGACCAGCTCGGCGTCTCCCTCGGCGAGTTCGTCGGCGAGAACTTCCTCTCCGAGGACGTGGTCCGCGGGCGGCTGCGCGCCGTCGGCATCGGCAGCCGGCTCGGCGCCTGGCTCGCCGTGCCCGAGCACGCCGACCGGGTGACCGCGGAGCTGTCGGCCGCCCTGCGCGGCGCGCTGACCGTGCTGCGCGACTCCGACGTCCAGGCGGTGGTCGGCGAGGCCATCACCCGCCGCGCCGACGCCCAGGAGATCGCGCCCGGCATGGGCAAGATGCTGGAGAGGATCGTCACCGACGGCGGCCACAGACGGGCCGTCGACGTGATCGTCACCCGCGCGCACGACTGGCTGGTGCTGCACGGCGACACCGTGATGGACGCCGTCCACGGCGGCGCCCCCGGCTGGACCCCCCGGTTCGTGGACCGCAAGGTCGGCGAGCGCGTGTACAAGGAACTGCTGCGCTTCGTCACCGAGATGCGCGACATGCCCGCCCACCCCGCGCGCGGCGCCCTCGACCGCTTCCTCACCGACTTCGCCTCCGACCTCCAGTCCGACCCCGACACCCGGGCCCGTGTCGAACGGCTCAAGAGCGAGATCCTCGGCCGCGGCGAGGTGCAGGACCTCATCGCCTCCGCGTGGACCGCCGTACGCTCCATGATCGTCTCCGCGGCGGAGGACGAGCGCAGCGAACTGCGGCTGCGGGTGCGCGCCTCACTGCTGTCCCTCGGCGCGCGCATGTCGCTCGACCCCAAGCTCCAGGGCAAGGTCGACGGCTGGCTGGAGAGCGCGGCGGTGTACGTGGTCACGACGTACCGGGGGGAGATCACCTCCCTGATCACGGACACGGTGGCGGGCTGGGACGCCGAGCACACCACGAAGAAGATCGAGGCCAACATCGGCCGCGACCTGCAGTTCATCCGCATCAACGGCACGGTGGTCGGCTCGCTCGCCGGTCTGGTCATCTACACGGCGTCGCGGGCGCTGGGGGCGTAATACGGCGCGATTTCGGGGGCACCCGACGGGAGTTCACTCCCCTGAGGAGGACGCCCATGGCGACAGCGCGGCCCGCGGCGGGGCGCACGATCACGACCGACATCTCCGCGCGCCTGGACCGCCTTCCGTGGTCGCGCTGGCACTGGTCCATCGTCATCGGTCTGGGCACCGTCTGGATCCTCGACGGGATGGAAGTCACGATCGTCGGCAACATCGCCGCCCGGCTGGCGGAGCCCGGCAGCGGACTGGACATCACGTCCGGTCAGATCACCGGGATCGCCGCCGCGCTCTACGTGACCGGCGCCTGTACGGGAGCCCTGTTCTGGGGTCGTCTGACCGACATCTACGGCCGCAAGAAGCTCTTCCTGATCACTCTCGCCGTCTACCTCGCCGCCACCGCGCTGACCGCGGTGGCCTTCGACACCTGGTGGTTCTTCCTCTTCCGCTTCCTCACCGGATTCGGTATCGGCGGCGAGTACGCGGCCATCAACTCCGCGATCGACGAGCTGATCCCGGCGTACCACCGAGGGCGCGTCGACCTGATCATCAACGGCAGCTACTGGCTGGGAGCCGTCGGTGGTGCGCTGCTGTCGATCGTCGCGCTGAACACGTCGATCTTCCCGGCGAACGTCGGCTGGCGGCTGACCTTCGCCCTGGGAGCCGTCCTGTCCCTGGTGATCCTCCTCGTACGACGTCACGTCCCCGAGAGTCCGCGGTGGCTGCTGATCCACGGCCGGGAGGAGGAGGCCGAACAGATCGTCAGGAACGCCGAGAAGCGCATCGAGGCGGAGACGGGCACACCACTGCCCCCCGCCGAGGGCGAGATGACCATCCATCAGCGCAGGCGCACCACCTTCACCGAGATCGCCCGGACGGTCTTCGCCAAGTACCGCAAACGGTCCACCCTCGGCTTCTCCCTCTTCATCGGCCAGGCGTTCCTCTACAACGCCATCACCTTCGGCTTCGGCGCGATCCTCACCCAGTTCTTCGACGTGCCGTCCGGCAACACCGGTTACTACTTCGCGGTCATCGCGATCGGCAACTTCCTGGGCCCGCTGCTGCTCGGCGAACTCTTCGACACGGTCGGCCGCCGGATCATGATCTCCGGGACGTATCTGCTCTCCGGTGCGCTGCTGTTCGCCACGGCCTGGCTGTTCGACCGCGGCTCGCTGGACGCGACCACCATGACGGCCTGCTGGTGCGCGGTCCTCTTCTTCGCCTCGGCCGGCGCGTCCAGCGCCTACCTCACGGTCTCCGAGATCTTCCCGATGGAGACCCGGGCCATGTCCATCGCCTTCTTCTACGCCGTCGGCACCGCGGCGGGCGGCATCAGCGGCCCCCTGATGTTCGCCGAACTCACCAACACCGGGAAGGTCGCCGACACGGTCCTGGCCTTCCAGATCGGCGCGGGCCTGATGTGCGCGGCGGGACTCGTGGCCGCGTTCCTCGCGGTGAACGCGGAACGCCGCGCCCTGGAGGACGTCGCGACCCCGCTGTCGGCGGCGAAGCCGGCGGGGGCTGAGGGCTGACGGAGGGCTGACGG
>NZ_NEUB01000180.1 GCF_002910825.1 Streptomyces sp. SM1
ACGCCGGGCCGCGTCCAGCCTCCGTCGCAGCCGAGCAGCCCCGCGACCGCGTCGCACGCCTCCGGGTGTGCGGCGAGCAACGCGACGCCGGTCGGTCCCGCTGTCGCGAGGTGCGCCCGGGCGGCGGCGAAGGGATCCGTCTCCGGCGTCCGCCACGGCGGTATCCACGCGTCCAGCGCCGCCAGCCGGCCCGGGAAGATCCGCCCAGCCTCACGGATCAGCAGCGGCGCGAGATCCGCCGCCCCCGCACGCAGCGTCGTGATCAGCAGCGGCAGCCACGGCAGCAGCACCGTGTCCGGCAGCCGCCCGAACGCGTTCGACACCGCCTCCACGACCACGTCCGCGAGCCCCGGCACCGGCTCCAGCGCGTGCACGAAACCGCTCAGATAGCGCGGGTAGGCGGGCACCACCAGCGGATTGTCCAGCAACGCGTCGCACCGCTCACGCAGCTCCGCCCGGGACAGGGTGCCGAGCTGCACCTGTGCGGCCCACAGCAGCGCCGTCTTCGCCGGGTCGTCCGGATGCGACTGGGCGACCGCGAGCTCCAGCTGCGTCCGGTCGCAGCCCAGCGACAGGGCGAGGCTCTCCATGCTGAACAGGAAGCCGAGCATCGCCGCGACCTGTCCCACCGTCGCGTCCTCGTCCCGGAACGCCGTCGGCAGCAGCGTGCAGTAGTGCGCGTATCCCGTCTTGACGAAGGACTCGATCCAGGCCGGCAGCACCGGCTCCTCGGTGCGGTAGTACGCCAGCAGCGCACGCGCCCGGCGCAGCACCTCCGGCGCCCCGTCGACACTGCGCTCGGCCGCCAGCACCTTCAGCGCGTGCGTACCGAGCTCGTCGGCGAGGCGACGGCCGCGCAGGAACAACAGGGTGTCCTCGACCGCCGCCAGCACCGTCGCCGTGGTCGCCTGCGGCCCGTACGCGTCGCACCGCAGCCGCTGCTCCAGCACCTGCTCGAGGCTGACGCCGTCGTAGCCGAGCTCGATGAGGGCCCGCTGGTGGGTACCGAGGGCCAGGTCCCAGGACTCCTGGATCGACCGCTCACCCAGTCGCCGCTCACCCATGACGGTCCGCGCCGCGCCGTGCGGCATCAGCCGCCGCAGCATCCACAGGACGTCCGAGCAGGCCTCGAGTTCCGGCCGGGACGTCATGTCCAGCAGAGCCCGCTTCACACCCCGCTGCTGCAGCGGCAGGCCCAGCGGTTCCAGCCGGTCGTACACATCGCGGGCGAGCGGCGGCAGCGCCTCGTAGCCCACCTGCCCGGTCCGGTCGCCGCCCATCATGATCTCGACGAGCCGCCGCACGTCCCGCCGCCCGGGAACGCTGTCCTTCTCGATGCAGGTGACCGCCGCGTCCTGGAAGTCGTACGGCGTCGGCTTGGCCCGGTCCCGCATCCCGGCGAGCAGGATCGACGTCTCGAACACGGCGATGGCGTCCGCCGTGGAGGCGAGGTAGCCGCCCCGCCGGGCCGCCCGCACGATCTCCACCGACCAGCCCAGCAGTTCGGCCTCGTCCAGACCGTCGAGCACGGGCGGCCGGCGCAGGAACCCGGACAGCTCGTCCCCGGCGGCCGTGGACGGCGGAGCCGGGACGGCCGGGGCGACGGCCGCCTTCTTCTTCCCGGACTTCTTCGTCCCCGCCTGGCCCTCCAGCCGGTACGGTTTCACCCGCGTCCGCTTCAGGCTCTTCGCCCACTCCGTCGCCGCGATCGACACCGAGCCCGCCGCCAGGCCGAACTGCGCCTCGATGGCCGCGTGACTGGACGGGATCAGTCCGTACTGCCAGCCGGTGGCGGTGCGCGGCGAGATCGTGAACGTGCCGGAGCCGCCCCGCACGCCGAACTCCTCGACGCGGCTGGCCGCGTGGAACGCGCCGCACACGTACAGACAGTCCTCCGGGTCCGTGCCGGTCGCCGACAGATGCTCGCGCATCCGCGTCCACATGTACCGTTCGCGGTCCTCGTCGACCCGCACCCGGGCGCCGTCGCCGGGGGCGAGCCGCCGGAACAGGCTGCCGATGAGGAACATGACCTGGCGGTACGTGTCATGGCCGGCGGCGCCGTCGCCGAGCGGCACCTCGACGTACTGGTGCCACCACTCCGACCAGTGCCGCACCCTGCCGTGGCGCAGCAGGTGCTCCTCCAGCTCGGCGAAACGCGGCCGCAGGTCGCCGATCTCGACCCCGACGGCCTCGCCGTGCAGCGCCGCCTCCGCCCCGTCCGGCGGCTCGGTCTCCCCGGATGCCTGCTCGCCCCGGCTGTCCCACTGGAAGACGTGGTCCGAGGACCGGTCGACCAGGACCAGCTCCACCCCCGGCGTGTCCAGGGCGTACGCGATCGCCTGGTACTCGGCCGACGCCTCCGTGATCGGCGCGACCACCGACAGCGGCGCCCACTCCTGGGGGAAACCGTCGATGTCCCCGGCGAACGCCTGCACCGCCACCGGCAGCCGGCAGTTGCGCAGCTCGGTCAGCAGCGGTGCCATGTCCTCGCACAGCTCCAGGTACACGACCTTCGGCTGCTTCTCCCGCAGCCGCCGGGCCATGGCGAGCGCGGAGGCGGGGGAGTGGTGGCAGACGGGGAAGATCTCCAGCGGCTCGCGCATCGCGCGGTCGACGTCGTCGACCATGCCGAGCAGGATGCCCTCCAGGGCGTCCTGTCCGCCCGCGAACGTGGCCGCCGCATCCTGGAGCTGACCGCGCAGCGCGGCGAACGACGTGCTCTCCGTGCTCTGCTGGGGCCCGCTCATGACAGGGTGGCGATCGCGTCGCGGCCGCCCTCCAGGAACTCCGGCCAGGAGCCGCCCTCCTCCTTGCTGCGCGGCTCGACGACCCCGTGCAGGTACTTGTTGAGAATGGCCAGGTCCTCGGGTTCGCGCCGGGTCAGGGAGCCGACCAGCGAGGAGGCGAGGGTGCGGGCGGTGAGGGCGCGCTCGCCGAAGAAGTTGCTGTGCAGGACGGCGTCCTCCAGCACACCGATCTGCTCGGCCGTCGACAGCGCCGACTCCAGCTTCTCGTCGTCGCTGCCGGCCGCCGAGGCGGAGGCGCGCAGGTCGGCGAAGCTCTGCAGCAGCACGTCGAGCAGGGTCGGCGGCACGTCCAGCTCGATGGAGTGCCGGCGCAGCAGTTCCTCGGTGCGGAAGCGGACGATCTCCGCCTCGCTCTTCTTGTTCGTCACCACCGGGATGCGGACGAAGTTGAAGCGGCGCTTGAGCGCGGACGACAGGTCGTTGACCCCCCGGTCGCGGCTGTTGGCCGTGGCGATGATCGAGAAACCGGGCTTGGCGAACACGATGTTGTCGTCGCCGCCCCCGCTCTCCAGCTCGGGAACGGAGATGTACTTCTCGGAGAGGATCGAGATCAGCGCGTCCTGCACATCGCTGGTGGACCGGGTCAGCTCCTCGAACCGGCCGATGGCGCCGCCCTCCATCGCCGTCATGATCGGCGAGGGGATCATCGACTCCCGCGACTGCCCCTTGGCGATGACCATCGAGACGTTCCACGAGTACTTGATGTGGTCCTCGGTGGTACCGGCCGTACCCTGCACCACCAGCGTGGAGTTGCGGCAGATCGCGGCCGACAGCAGCTCGGCCAGCCAGCTCTTGCCCGTGCCGGGGTCGCCGATGAGCAGCAGACCGCGGTCGGAGGCGAGCGTGACGATGGAGCGCTCGACGAAGCTGCGGTCACCGAACCACTTCTGCGTCACCTGCCGGTCCAGTCCGTCGGCCCGCTCGGAGCCGAGGATGAACAGCCGGACCATCTTCGGGGACAGCCGCCACGAGAACGGCTTGGGGCTGTCGTCGATCGATTCCAGCCAGTCGAGCTCCTCGGCGAACTTGATCTCGGCGGGCGCGCGCAGCAGGTCGGACATGAGAGAAGAGCCTTTCGTACGGTGATCGAGGAGAGACGATCGAGGGGAGACGGACGACGAGAGACGGACGACGAGAGACGTGGGACGCTGCCCGCGCCGATCACGTGAGGAACGTCTTGAGCTCGTGCACGAGCTTCTTGATGTGGCCGGAGATCACCGGCGTACCGAGGTCCTTGAACCGCTCCCGGAACCACGGGTTGACGCTGCCGCGGCCCCCGCTGGACACCGAGCCCACCGGAATGAACTTCGCGCCCGAGCGGTGAATGGCCGCCATGCTGTCGAACAGCTCGTCCGTGCGCCATTCGTAGAAGTCGGAGATCCACACCACCACCGTGTTGCGCGGCTCGGCGATCTTCGGCTGGGCGAGCGCCATGGCGACCGTGCCGTCGGTGCCACCGCCGAGCTTGGTGCGCAGCAGCGTCTCGAACGGGTCGTGTGACCACGGCGTGAGGTCCAGCGCCTGGGTGTCGTACGCGATCAGGTGGACGTCGACCTTCGGCAGCCCGGCGAAGATGGACGCCAGGATGGTGCAGTTGACCATCGAGTCGACCATGGAACCCGACTGGTCCACGACCACGATCAGCCGCTGCGGTGTCGTCTTGCGGCTGGTGTGCCGGTAGTAGAGGCGGTCGACGTAGAGCCGCTCCTCCTCAGGACTCCAGTTGGTGAGGTTCTTCCAGATGGTGCGGTCCAGGTCGAGGTTGCGGAAGACCCGCTTGGGCGGGACGGACCGGTCGATGTCGCCGACCGTGGCCTTCTCCACCTGGCTCCGCAGCACCTGGGAGACCTCGTCGACATAACGCCGGATCAGCGCCTTGGCGTTCGCCAGGGCCACCCCCGAGAGGTTGTCCTTGTCCCGCAGCAACTGCTCGATCAGGGACATGCTCGGAGTCAGCCGCGATGCCAGCGCCGGGTCGGCCAGCACCTCGCGCAGCCGCATCCGCTTGACGAGACCGGCCTCGATCGAGCCCAGCTCCGGCCCGATCTCCGGAACCAGCCGGCCGAGGTCCGGCGTGCGTCCGCCACCCCCCGTACCGGTGGGACTGACGCCCCCTCCACCGCCCGTCCGCTGAACGCCGCCGCCCTGCCCGCCGCGCAGTTCACCGGGCCGGCAGCCCAGCGCCCGCTCCAGCCAGCCCGCGTCGGACTGCCAGCGGGCCAGCTGTTCGGCGGTGACGGCCCCGGAGCCGGAGGCGAACACGTTCAGCAGCACCTTCGACGCGAGCGCAGCGCGCCGCACCTCCGCCGCCCGGTCACGCGTGCCGTCCTCGTCCGGTTCGGGCGTCATCAGCCCGTCGAACTCCGGCGCCAGCTCCGGATGCCGCTGCACCACGGAATCGACCGACGCCCCCGGGTCGAGCAGCGCGGACGGCAGACCGATGTCCTCCACCACGGCAAGGCTCGCCGACTCCAGCGAGGCCTGCTCCTCGGGATCGAAGAGCCGGGCCAGCAGCCGCCAGTACAGCACCTGCCGCCGGTTCTCGTCCGCTTCGGGGGCCGGTGCCCCTCCGGTACTCTCCTCGCTCATTTCCGCAGCAGCCTTCCGGCACGTTCGCGCAGCACGGTGACGGCGTCGGTGGCCGCCTTCTCGGCCCGCACGCCGGCCTTGTCGGTCGTACCCCCGGCCCACGCCCCGGCGTGCACGGCGACGGCCTTCTTCCGCACGGTCCGCTCGACGGCGAGCGGCTGGAGCAGGAACTCCCCGGCGTCCCAGCGCAGCAGCCCGACACACGCACCGGACGAGGCGATGACCTCCGGGGTCAGCGGACCGGCGGCCGGAACCCGGCCGACGTCCACGGCGAGCCGCTGCCCGGCGATCAGGAAGGCCGTCCCGTCGTCGCCCTCCTCCACCGCGTACCCCTCCACCAGCACGGGCACGGCGATCCGCACCGGATGCCGGTCCAGGGGCGCGGCCGGAGCGGCGGCCGCGGCGGGCAACGCCACCCGCGCGGCGGCGAAGACCTCGGCGGGCTCACCCGTCCGGGCCCGGGCGTCGTCCCAGACCAGATCGCCCTCGGCGGTGACGGGCATCGCGTCCACTTCCACGGCACGCCCCTCACCCACGGCGGCCAGCAGGGACATGTGCGGCCGGAGCAGCTGCCACAGCCCGGCCCCGACGACGGTGTCGGGCTTCGGCGCGGACACACTGGCCCGCACCAGCCGCGCCGGGCCCCCGTCCGCCGGCTCGAACACGGCATGGACCTGCGCCTGTACGGCGGTGGCGTGCTCCTGGACGTCCACGCCGAGCGGCAGCAGCCGGCCGGTCACCTCCCCGACGGCCGGGGCGGAAGCCGCGCCGGGCAGGGTCAGCAGCACGGCGCGCGACCACAGGTCCGCCCACCGGCGCACCGGAACGTGCTCCAGGGCCGCCCCGGGGCAGGAGGCGGCGAGTTCGGCGGCGAAGCCGTCGAGCAGCGCGGCCAGACGGCGCATACCCGGCTCGGGCAGCATCGCGGACACCACGGGCGCCGCGCCGGCGACCAGTTCGTGGTCGATTCCGCGCCACCCGGCCCGCGCCAGATCGCACAGCCAACTGCGGGCGGCGATCAGCAGGTTGGCCGTCGGCTCCTGGGTGCCGGGCCGGTCGGTACCGCTCTCCTCCGGGCGGGGCCGCCCGACGGCCTCCCCGACCCGCGCGACGAGCGCGTCGTGCACGGAACCGAGCAGGGCGGTGCGCGCGGCGGCGAGCGCCACGAAGTGATCCTCACCGGCCGCACCGGCAGCGGTCTTCTCGGCCGCTTCGGCGACCCGCCCGGCCAGTGGCGACCCGGCGACCGCGTCGGCCAGTCCGGCGAGCCCGACGGCCTGTGCCGGCCGCGGGCGCAGCAGCCCGTCGACGAGTGCCCCGTCGAAACCGTCCACGGCGGCGAGCGCCTCGTCGAGCCCGTCGACGACGTCGGTCAGCAGATCGGCACGCATCAGGCCACCGCCCTCGTCGTGGGGAACCACTGCATCTCCGGCAGCGGAGCGGTGGCCGGCGCGTACTCGAGATAGGCCAGATGCCGCAGGAACCGGCTGAACACCTGGGCCGCGGCCGAACTGTCCCCCTGGGCGGGCCGCGTGGAGTACATGGCGTTGAACACGGAGTACCCGCTCGGGTCCTCGCCGGTGGGTTCGGCCTTCAGATACCGGGTCACCCGCTCGACGCCGTACTGCAGCACGGCCTCGTCGACCAGCGCGCGTATGTGGTTGCAGAAGCTGCCCCGCGCCCCGCCGCACGGCCGGTTGTTGTTGGTGCTGCACGCGAAGGCGTACGTCCCCGCCTCGACCGACGACACGTACACCCGCCCGATGTCCGACCCACTGGACACCACGCCCTGCAACCTCCCGTCCGCCAGCTCGGCGAACGGCACCTTGGCGAGCTTCCGCGGCCGCGCGGACGGCACCACCCGCACCGTGCTCGACCTCTCCCAGACGGACAACGCACCATCTCCCATGCATGCGAAAAGGGATGCCCTCGCCGGACCGGCGGGACGGAAACGAATCTACCGACGACCACTGACAACGCCGCCCGGTCGCGGGCCGGGTCTCCGCCGGGCGTTCTTGACGTGCGGCGGAACCGGTCGATACTTGTCCACCGTGCGTCAAGTGACTGTTCGTGTCCCTGTCAGCACGGGGTGAGAGCGTGAACGCATGTTCCCACCGGGATGCCGTTCCCTCAGATCCCCATCCCTCCAGGCGGTACAGATGAAGAAGAGAGTGTGCGGGGCGGGTGCCGTCCTCGGCGCGCTCCTCGCGATGACCGGACTGCCGGCCCCCGCATCGGCCGACACCCGGACCGGGAGACCCGCGGCCCTGCCCCTGGGCCCCTCCGGCCTGACCGAGACCCGGACCACGAGAACCCTGCAGCCAGGCCTGACACTCACCCGTATCGTGCGCGGCGTCCAGGACCCGGCACACCACTGGACCGTCGAGGCCTCCATCCCCGGCGGGGACACCTCCCCCGACCCCGACGCACCCCCCACCACCCTCAAGGACCGGGCCAGCGCCGAGGAACTGGCCACCGAACTGCGGAGCGGCGGTTTCCGGGCGCGGGTGGAGCAGGTGACCACACCGGGGACGGCCGACTACGCCGGAGGCACGCTCGGCTGGCGGGTCCGCATCGGCTCCTTCGGCGACCAGTCCGCCGCGACCGCGGAACGCACCCGTCTCAGGGCGGCCGGCTTCACCGGAGCGGTCACCTTCACCGGCTGGGACGGCGGGACCACCGACCGCGGCCCGTGGCGCATCGACGTCCTCACCCTCGACCCCCGCGTGTTCCGCGGCACCCTCGACGCCTCCCACGGCCCGGACCTGGAGAACCGCGAGGCCACCAGCGCACTCGCGAACGCCGCCGGCGCCACCGCGGCGGTCAACGCCGGCTTCTTCGTCCTCGACCCCCGCTCCGGCGCCCCCGGCGACCCGGCCGGCGTGGGCGTGTACGACGGCCGCCTGCTGAGCGAACCGGTGAGCGGCCGCCCCGGTCTGGTCGTCCACGACAACGGCCGCCGGACGCAGATCACCCGCCTCACCTGGCAGGGGCAGGTCACCGCACGGGGCACCACCCTCCCTCTGCACGGCGTCAACCGCGTACCGGGCCTGATCAGGAACTGCGGCGGCAGCGCGGGCGACACTCCGACCGCGCTCCCTCTCCACGACGTGACCTGCACCAACCCCGACCAACTCGTCGCCTTCACAACCGACTACGGCGCCGGCACACCGCAGGGTGAGGGCACGGAAGCCGTACTGGACGCCCACGACCGGGTCGTCGAACTGCGCTCCCCGCGTGGCGGCTCCCTCCCGGCCGGCGGCAGCTCAGTCCAGGCGACCGGCCGATACGTCACCGACCTCACCGCCCTCGCCCGCCCCGGCGACCGCCTGCGCATCACAACCACCCTGCGGGACGCCGAAGGACGCCGGATCACGCCGTCCCGCGACACGGACATCGTCAACGCCGGCCCCGAACTGGTCCGTGACGGGCGGCTGCACGTCACCCCCGCCACCGACGGCATGGTGCACCCCGGCGATCCGAGCTGGTACTACGGCTGGGTGCACAAGCGCAATCCGCGTACCCTGGCCGGAGTCGACGCGTCCGGCCGGACGGTCCTCGTCACCGCCGACGGCCGCAGCACCGACTCTCTCGGACTCGGCATCACCGAGAGCGCGAAGGTCGCCCGAGCGCTCGGCCTGCGCGACGCGGTCAACCTCGACGGCGGCGGCTCCACGACGATGGTGGCGAACGGTACCGTGATCAACGCACCGTCCGACGCGGCGGGCGAACGCCCGGTCGGAGACGCCCTGCTGATCCTTCCCCGCAGGAACTGACCGCCGGGTACGCCCAGCCACCCACGCCGATGCAGCACTCGTCCAGGGAGCCGCCGTGCACGTGCCCGTGACCACCGTCCCGAACGGCAGAAGCCGCTTTCTCCTCGTCCTCGCGCTGCTGCTGGCCGTCCTCACCCCGACCGTCCCCGCGCTGGCCGGCGCGGAC
>NZ_NEUB01000181.1 GCF_002910825.1 Streptomyces sp. SM1
AGTCCAGTGCGCTGCCGGCGTTCTCCTGCACGACGGCCGCCTGGCTCGCCGCGCGGTCGGCGAAGTCGTTGAGCCGGTCGCCGTCGACCTGGTGGGCGGGCACGTAGCGGAACTCCACCGAGCGGTCCCGCAACAGGTCGTCGATGCGTACGACGAGTTCCTGGTTGGCGACCGGTTTGCCGGCCGCCGTGCGCCAGCCGTTGCGCTTCCAGCCGGGCAGCCAGGTGGTGACGGCCTTCATGGCGTACTGCGAGTCCATCCGCACCTCGAGCGGCACGGCGGGGTCGGTCGCCGCCAGCAGCCGCTCCAGGGCGGTGAGTTCGGCGATGTTGTTGGTGGCCGTACCCAGCGCCCCCGCCTCCCAGCGGACCGGCGTCTCCGAGGCGTCGGCGACCACCCAGGCCCAGCCGGCGGGTCCGGGGTTTCCCTTCGAAGCCCCGTCGCACGCGGCCACAACTCGTTCAGGCATGTGCCCGATCATGCCACGCCCGGACGGCCGGCCCGTGCCCGCTCAGTCCACGTCGGTGATCTTCGGCATCTCGCCCGTGGTGGCCGTGACGTCGATCACGGAGAAGTCCGCGCCCTGCGGGTCGCTGATCGCCGCGAACCGTCCGAACGGCGTGTCCATCGGGCCGAACCGCAGGACACCGCCCCGCCGGAGTGCCCGGGACACCGCCTCGTCGCAGTCGGCGACGGTGAAGTAGACGTTGATGTACGGCGGCACCTCGGGCGGGAAGTCGTCCGTCATCCTCATCCGGCCGAGCACACTGCGCTCGCCAAGGTCGTAGATCCGGAAGTCCGTCTCGTCCTCGAGCCGCCCGGAGCGGTAGGAGAAGACGGCGGGGAAGAAGGCGTCGGACTTCTCCGGCTCGCGGGTGAAGACCTCGGCCCAGCAGTACGCGCCCGGTTCGGCCATGACCTCGAAACCCTCGTGGGTGCCGGCCTGCCAGAGGCCGAAGACGACCCCGCCGGGATCACGGGCGAGGCACATGGTGCCCGAATCGCCGACCCGCATCGGCTCCATCAGCAGTTCACCGCCGTGGTCCCGGATCCGGTCGGCGGTCGCGGCGGCGTCCCGGGCCGCGAAGTAGAGACACCACTGGGAGCTGCCCTCCTGGCCGGGCATGGGCGGTACGACGGCCGCCACCGCCCTGCCGCGGGCGTAGGCCTGGGTGTAGTCGCCGAATTCCGGCGACGACTCGCCGAAGGTCCAGCCGAGGACGTCACCGTAGAAGCGCTTGGCTTCCTCGATGTCGTCGAACATCGCGTCGGCCCAGCACGGGGCCCCTTCGGGTGGTACGGGCATGGCCGCGGCCCTCTCCGGACGGGTGGTCGGTCCGACTCCCCACGCTAGCCACCGCCGTCGCGGCCCGCGCGCCGGGCGCCGGGCCGGCGCCCGGCCGATTCCGGTCTTCCCCGCCGGTCCCGCCTGTGCTTCCCTGGGGAACCGTTTGCCGGGCCGGGGAGTGGCCGTCGTATGCGCAAGCCGTGGATCGTCTCCGCGGTGCTCGCTGTCACGCTGCTCGCCGCGTGTACCGACCCGTCGTCCGGGCCGGTG
>NZ_NEUB01000012.1 GCF_002910825.1 Streptomyces sp. SM1
CGCGCCGAGGCGGCCGTCCGGGGGAGACGGTGGCGCCGGTCACGGCCAGTCCGGCGCGGGACAGTTCACGGTGGGTCAGGGCGGTGTCGCCGATGCGTACGGTCCGGTCGGCGGCGCCGGTCGCCCGGGAGGCGCCACCCGGCGCCACGTCGGACACCGTGTACAGGCGGCCGTCGGAATCGGCGGTCCAGGTGGCCGCACCCGCGTAACCGGTTGCGGTGAGGACGGGTTCGGAGAAGATCCCGTACAGACGCAGGGAACCGTCGGGACGGTACGGCCGGCGGACCGTGCCGCGCAGTTCGCTCAGGTCGGGGCCGGTGGCGTACGGAAGGCGGTGGGCGAGGACGAGGACGGCGGCGAGCGCGTCGGCGAGGCCGGTGAGCCGGTACCCGGGGTCGGCGGTGCGGGCCGCCC
>NZ_NEUB01000182.1 GCF_002910825.1 Streptomyces sp. SM1
GCAGGGCCGGGCTGCTGGCCGTGGGCTGGGTCGGCATGGACCGGGCCGCGGGAACCGTGGGCACCGTGGAGACGCCCGCGCCCACGTTGACCGCACGGGTTCCCGATGACTCGGGCGCCCGCTCGGCCTCGGCGGTGGCGGTGGCCGTGGCGGCCGTTGCCCGGTCGGCCGCACGGCGGGCGCCGTAACGGCGGTGCACCGCCTGCTTGGTGACTCCGAGCGCGGAGCCCACCGCGTCCCACGAGAAGCCCAGCGAGCGGTCGAAGTCCACGGCCGCCGTGACCAGGGTCTCGACACTGTCCCGCAGCTCCTGGGCGAGACGGACCGTCGGGGCGGGGGCGCGTCCGTAGACGACGAACCCCGTGGAAGGGCCGGAGCGGCGCGGACGGTAGACGTTGCCCAGCTGGGCGGTGAGCGTGCGCAGTGCGTCCACCTGCCGCCGGACCCGCTCGATGTCCCGCACCAGCAAGTGCAGGCTGGCCCGAGCCTGGGCGTCGTGGGTTGCGTGGTCGGCCATGAACAAGCCTCTCGAACCGGCGTTGAAAGGAATGAGCCCGCTGCCGGGCCCGTGGGTCAACTCTTTCTTGACCAACGCGTGGGCGCTCCGCTGGTCACGGGGAGGGGGCGTGGCGGCATATGCGTACGCCCCCGAGGGGCCGGGCCCCGGCCCCGGTCCCGAGTGCTCTCCCACCCGCGCACCCCCTGTTCCGGTGGGCCGGGAGGTGGGCGTTCCCCGCCGGGCCGCCCGCCGTCGGCGGCTTCCCCGGACGGCACGGCGTCCGACCGCGACACGGGCTCCGGCCGTGGGGCTCCGGCGCCGGGCCATAGACTGGTGCGCCGCCCCAGCCGCCCCCGCCCGAGAGGCCCCAGCACTTCATGAAGCTCGTCTTCGCCGGCACCCCCGAGGTCGCCGTTCCCGCACTGGACGCTCTTCTCGCCTCCGGGCGGCACGAGGTCGCCGCCGTCGTCACACGGCCCGACGCTCCCGCCGGGCGGGGCCGCAGGCTGGCCGCCTCTCCCGTCGCCGAGCGCGCGGCGGAGGCCGGCATCGAGGTGCTCAAGCCCGCCAGGCCCCGGGACCCCGGACTCCTCGAGCGGCTCAAGGAGATCGCCCCCGACTGCTGCCCCGTCGTCGCCTACGGAGCCCTTCTCCCCAAGGCCGCCCTCGACATCCCCGCCCGGGGCTGGGTCAACCTGCACTTCTCCCTGCTGCCCGCCTGGCGCGGCGCCGCGCCCGTGCAGCACGCCATCATGGCCGGCGACGAGATCACCGGCGCCGCCACCTTCCTCATCGAGGAGGGTCTCGACTCCGGGCCCGTCTACGGCACCGTCACCGAGGAGATCCGCCCCACCGACACCAGCGGCGACCTGCTCACCCGGCTCGCCCTCGCCGGCGCCGGTCTGCTCGCCGCGACCATGGACGGCATCGAGGACGGTGCCCTGAAGGCCGTACCGCAGCCCGCCGACGGCATCAGCCTGGCCCCCAAGGTCACCGTCGAGGACGCCCGGGTCGACTGGAACACCCCGGCGCTGCGCGTCGACCGCGTGGTGCGCGGCTGCACCCCCGCGCCCGGTGCCTGGACCACCTTCCGGGGCGAGCGCCTGAAGATCGTCCAGGCCCGCCCCGTACCGGAGACGACCGGTCTCGCGCCCGGGCAGCTGTCCGCGGGGAAGAACAACGTGTACGTGGGCACCGCCTCGTACGCCGTGGAGCTGCTGTGGGTGCAGGCCCAGGGCAAGAAGCCGATGCGGGCGGCGGACTGGGCGCGCGGGGTGCGGATCGGCGCGGGGGAGACCGTCGGCGCCTGACCGCCCCGGGACGTCCAGGACGTAGGCTGGAGCGCGCACTTCACCCCACATCCGGAGCACCTTTTTCGTGAGCGACCAGCCCCGCCGGCCCCGCAGGCCCGCCAAGCCCTACCGCCGGCCCCAGAAGGACCCCGTCCGCGTGATCGCCTTCGAGGCGCTGCGCGCGGTGGACGAGCGGGACGCCTACGCCAACCTCGTCCTGCCGCCGCTGCTGCGCAAGGCACGCGAGGGAGGCGGCTTCGACGCCCGGGACGCCGCCCTCGCCACCGAGCTGGTCTACGGAACCCTGCGGCGGCAGGGCACGTACGACGCGGTCATCGCGGCCTGTGTCGACCGGCCGCTGCGCGAGGTGGACCCGCCGGTGCTGGATGTGCTCAGCCTCGGCGCGCACCAGCTGCTCGGGACGCGGATCCCCCCGCACGCGGCCGTGTCCGCCTCCGTCGAGCTGGCCCGGGTGGTGCTCGGCGACGGGCGGGCCAAGTTCGTCAACGCCGTGCTGCGCAAGATCGCGCAGGACGACCTCGACGGCTGGCTGGAGCGGGTCGCCCCGCCCTACGACGAGGACCCCGAGGACCACCTCGCCGTCGTGCACTCGCACCCCCGCTGGGTCGTCTCCGCGCTGTGGGACTCCCTCGGCGGCGGACGCGCCGGGATCGAGGACCTGCTGCGGGCCGACAACGAGCGGCCCGAGGTGACCCTGGTCGCCCGCCCCGGACGGGCGACGACCGCCGAACTGCTCGA
>NZ_NEUB01000183.1 GCF_002910825.1 Streptomyces sp. SM1
GGCCGCAGGGGCCGCCTCCCGCTGCTCGCGTGCCAGCCGCTCCGTCGTGAGCAGGATCAGCCCGCCGGCCGCCACCACGCCACAGCTCAGCGCGAGCGCCGTGCCCGTCGTGCCGTAGCGGAAGGTCTCGCCGAACATCGTGAGGCCGACCGCGGCCGCGACCACCGGGTTCACCACCGTCAGGGTGGCCAGCGGCGCGGCGAGGCCGGCCCCGCGGTAGGAGGCCTGGGACAGCAGCACGCCGGCCGTGGCCAGGACGCCGATCACCGCCAGGGACGGCAGGTTCGCCGCGGCGAGCCCACCGGTCCAGTCGACCGCCACGGTCTTGGTGAAGACGGAGGACATTCCGAACGCGACACCGGACGCGGTGGCCAGCAGGATGCTGCGCACCGCGGGATGCCGGTGCGCGGCCCGGGCCGCGATCATCAGCGCCACGATCGCACCGGCCGTCACCACCGCCGCCGCCACCCGCTGCGCGGTGTCCAGCGACTGCGCGTCGGCCGAGCCGACCAGGGACAGCAGGCCCGCGAGACCCACCGTCGCCATGATGGCGCCCCGCCACGCGGTCGCCCCGGCCCTGCGGCCGACGAACAGCGCGGCCATGGGCAGGACGAAGACGATGGTGAGGGCGCCCAGCGGCTGTACGAGACTCAGCGGACCGTAGGCGAGCGCGACCACGTGGAGCAGTCCGCCGAGGCCGTTCAGCCCGACCGCCGCCCACCAGCCCGGCCGGCGCAGCGGCGCGTACTGCTGCGTGCCGGGTGAGGACACCGCGACGCGCTCCTGCACGATCGCTCCGCCGGCGTACGCCACGGCAGAGACGAACGACAGCAGCACGGACAACGCAAGGGCGCTCATCGGCTGCTCCTCTGCGTAGGACCGGAGCGGTGGACCCGGCGCGGCGAACGATCGGCTCTCATAACCAACACGATGCCGCCTCAGGCTGTTCCCGTCGTCGTCCCTGAGCACTCAATGAGTCCTACTGCCGATGGAGTACGACGGCCGCCCCGTCATCCCCTGGGTGGGTACCCCACGACAGAGGGCCCCTGGTTGCTTCCCCTAGGGGACTTGGTACTACTGCACTTCGTGGACCTCGACCCCCGCCTCACCGCCCTTCACCGCCTCGGCGGCTTCTCCATGCTGCGCACCGGGGAGGTTCCCGGCCGCCGCCTGCCCACGCTCGACCGGGCATACGGCCCCGGACGGCCCGGCGTTCAGGGCGGCGCCCTGGCCTCACGGGTCCGCAGGGTAGCCGGAGCCCTGCGGACCTCCGAGGCCCGGGTCGCCGCGTCGGTGGCCCAGCAGGGGCTCGCCGCGCGCCTGTGGTCCGTGGCCCTCGGCTGCGCCGCCCTCTACGGCGCCGTCCCCGACCTCGCCCCGCGGCTCCTGCGCTGGGACCCCGGGGGCAGCGCCCCGGACGACCTGTGGCTGACCACGGTACGGCCGCTTCCCGCCGACGCGGCGACGATCGCGGACCTGGTGCTGCACGGCCACCTCGAGCCCCTCGCCGCCGCCCTGCGCTCCCGCCACCGTCTCGCGCCGGGTCTGCTGCGCGGCAACGCCGCCTCCGCGCTGGCCGGTGCCGCCCGCGAACTGGGCCGCTGGGGGCACCGGAACGGCCGTACGGACGTCGCCGCCCGGGCCGGCTCGCTGGCCCGCGAACTCCTCGCCGACCCGATGCTCGCCGGCACCGGAACCCTCTCCGGCACCGCCTTCCGGCGCCGCAGCTGCTGTCTGTACTACCGGGTACCCGGCGGGGGCCTCTGCGGCGACTGCTGCCTCGTACGGCCGCCCCGCTCTTCCCCACGCGCCCCATCTGGGTGACCATGAGGACAACGTCCGCTCAGACAGGGGGTTCACACGTGCGAGTGGGACTGCTGACCAGGGAGTACCCCCCGGACGTGTACGGCGGCGCCGGAGTCCACGTGGAGTTCCTCGCCCGGGAGCTGAGATCCCTGGTGGACCTGGAGGTGCACTGCTGGGGCGAGGGCCGGACGGACGGGGTGCTGCGCCACCGTCCCTGGACCGCGCTCGACGGCTCCAACGACGCCCTGCGCACCTTCTCCGTCGACCTCGCCATGGCCGCCGCCCTGGAGGGCCGCGAACTCGTCCACTCCCACACCTGGTACGCCAACCTCGGCGGCCACCTCGCCAAGCTGCTGTACGGCATCCCGCACGTGATGACCGCCCACTCGCTGGAGCCGCTGCGCCCCTGGAAGGCCGAGCAGCTCGGCGGCGGCTACGCCCTGTCGAGCTGGGCCGAGCGCACCGCCGTCGAGGCCGCCGACGCCGTGATCGCCGTGTCGGCGGCCATGCGCGAGGACATCCTCGGCTGCTACCCGGACCTCGACCCCGGCCGGGTGCACATCGTGCACAACGGCATCGACACCTCCCTGTACCGCCCCGACCCCGGCACCGACGCCCTGGACCGCGTCGGCCTGGACCGCTCCCGCCCGTACGTCCTGTTCGTCGGCCGGATCACCCGGCAGAAGGGCGTGCCCCATCTGCTGCGGGCCGTGCGCGGCATCGACCCGGCCGCGCAGGTCGTGCTCTGCGCCGGAGCCCCGGACACGCCCGAGATCGACCGGGAGTTCCGCGAGCTGTACGAGGAGCTGAGCCGGGTCCGCGAGGGGGTGCACTGGATCCCGCAGATGCTGCCGCGCCCGGAGGTGATCCAGCTGCTCACCCATGCCGCCGTGTTCGTGTGCCCCTCGGTGTACGAACCGCTCGGCATCGTCAACCTGGAGGCCATGGCGTGCGGCACCGCGGTGGTCGCCTCCCGGGTCGGCGGTATCCCGGAGGTCGTGGCGGACGGCTCCACGGGGGTACTCGTGGACGCGGACGACGACTTCGAGGCGGGCCTCGCGCGAGCCCTCGACTCGGTCCTCGGCGACCCGGCCGCGGCGCGGCGGATGGGCGAGGCGGGACGGGAGCGCGCGGTCACCGAGTTCGGCTGGGACGCGGTGGCGCGGCGGACGGCCGGGCTCTACGAGGAGATCCTCAAACAGGCTTAGTCCCGTCCGTCCGGGGCAGTCTTGGTAAAATCGGCGTGAGGGGAGCGGCCATGCGTCGTGGTGGTCCTTCGGTCCTGGGAATCGTGCTGGCGGGCGGCGAGGGCAAGCGCCTGATGCCGCTCACGGCGGACCGCGCCAAACCGGCGGTCACCTTCGGCGGCACCTACCGCCTGGTCGACTTCGTCCTGTCCAACCTGGTCAACGGCGACATCCTGCGCGTCTGCGTGCTCACGCAGTACAAGTCGCACTCGCTGGACCGGCACGTCACCACCACCTGGCGGATGTCCAGCCTGCTCGGCAACTACGTCACCCCCGTGCCCGCGCAGCAGCGCCTCGGCCCGCGCTGGTACCTGGGCAGCGCCGACGCCATCCTGCAGTCGCTGAACCTGATCTACGACGAACAGCCCGAGTACGTGGCCGTGTTCGGCGCCGACCACGTGTACCGCATGGACCCGCGCCAGATGCTCGCCCAGCACATCGAGAGCGGCGCCGGGGTCACGGTGGCCGGGATCCGGGTGCCGCGCTCGGAGTCCTCCGCCTTCGGAGTGATCACCCCCGGTCCTGACGGGATGAGCGTGGAGGGCTTCCTGGAGAAGCCGGCCGATCCGCCCGGACTCGCCGACGATCCCGAGTGCGTGTTCGCCTCCATGGGCAACTACCTCTTCACCACCAAGGCGCTGATCGAGGCCCTCCACCGGGACGCCGAGGACGAGCACTCGGTGCACGACATGGGCGGGTCGATCCTGCCCCAGCTCACCGAGCGGGGCGAGGCCCACCTGTACGACTTCAGCTCCAACCACGTGCCCGGCGAGACCAGCCGCGACCAGGGCTACTGGCGGGACGTCGGCACGCTGGACGCGTACTACGAGGCGCACATGGACCTGATCGCCGAGCGCCCCGCCTTCAACCTCTACAACCGGCAGTGGCCCGTCTACACGCACTCCGGCCAGCTCTCCCCGGCCCGCTTCAACGCGGGCGGCATGGCGAGCGAGTCGATCATCAGCGCCGGCTGCCTGATCCGGGGCCAGGTCACGCGGTCCGTGCTGTCGCCGGGTGTGGTGGTCGATCCCGGGGCGGTGGTGCAGGGGTCGGTGCTGCACGACAACGTGCACGTGGGGCGGGGCGCGGTGGTGCGCGGGGCGGTGCTCGACAAGAACGTCGAGGTGCCGCCGGGCGCGACCATCGGCGTCAACCCGGAGCGGGACGCGGAGCTGTACACGGTGTCCAAGGGCGGCGTGATCGC
>NZ_NEUB01000184.1 GCF_002910825.1 Streptomyces sp. SM1
TCCCGGCGGCCTGCGCGGCCGTCCCGGCCCTTCCGTTCTGCGGTTGTGTCGGTGGCGTTGCCCTTCGGGGCGGGTCCACGTCGGCTGTGGCGTCCCACGTCGCGCCTCAGCCCCTCATGTTGTCGGCGGTGGTTCCGTCACCGGTATCGGCCGGTGAACCCGGAGCGCCCTGCGCGTCCGGCTCCCCAGTATCCCCCTCATCGGCCGAATCCGTTGTATCCATGAGCAGTTCACGGAAGGCGAGGGCCACGGTCTCGGGGTACTCCATCATCGCCACGTGCCCCGCGTCCGGAAGTGTCACCAGCCGGGAGCCCCGGAAGGCGCGTGCCGACCGCTGGGCCATCCGGAAGCCGACGAGCTGGTCCCGGCCGCCGTAGACGAGCAGGGTCGGCGCGAGCACCCGCTCGGCCTGGCGCCACAGTCCGTGCTGGCCACCCAGGGTGTACGCGTTGACGATCCCCCGCGCGGAGCGGGCCATCGCGTCCCAGAAGTACGGCAGCCGCAGCCGCCGCTCCATCTCCTGCACGGCGTTGCGGAACCCCTCCGACGACACCCGCGCGGGGTCTCCGTAACAGAGCTTCAGCACACCGCGGACCCGCTGTTCCGCCGTCCACTCCCGGGTGATGCGGGTGAACAGCGGTGCGATGCCCGGCACCGCCAGCAGACCCGTGGGGACGGCGCTGCGCTGCACCCGCAGTTCCGGCAGGGCCGGTGACACGAGCGTGAGGGTGCGGAGGAGGTCGGGGCGTACCGCGGCCACGCGGGTCGTGATCGCGCCGCCGAGGGAGTTGCCGAAGAGGTGCACCGGGCCGCGGCCGGAGGCGTCGAGATAGCGGATCACCGCGCGGGCGTGCGCGGTGATGGAGTAGTCGCCGTCGTCGGGCGGTGGTGAGTCGCCGAAGCCCGGCAGGTCCAGGGCCTCGCTGTCGACGACGTCGTGCAGCAGCGGCATGAGGGCCGACCAGTTCAGTGAGGAACCGCCGAGTCCGTGGACGTAGAGAGCGGACGGCAGCCCTTCCCGCGCGGGCGGCCTCGACCGGACCGAGAGCGTGATGCCGGACAGCTCCACCGACCTGAGCCGCTCGCCCTCCGCGATCCTGGCGGCCGCCGCATCGGGCAGCACGCTCGCGGGCGGCACAGGCGGCACGGGCGGCACGGACGGCAGCTCGGTCGAAGACATGCGGCAATATTACGAGACGATCACGTACTGGCTCATGTGTTCGGCATCACAGAGCGCCCGTCCGGGGCGCGCGGCCGGGGCGCGCGCCTGCTCCACGGGCGGGCGCACCCGCCACATCCCGGTCGCGGATCGCATGGCGTCCGGATCGGGTGTCTCCTAGGCTCGTACAGAGGGCACCCGCATGTGGCCCCTGCATCTTCAGGGACATTCGTAGGAAGGGAGCCCACCATGGCCGTAGACCCGAGCGACCCCGAGACGTTCACGGACGACGAGGCCGCGTCCGAGGACCGGGAGTACGACGTCGAGGCCCCCCCGGCCGACGCCGCCGAGCAGCAGGCGGAGGTGAACCCGGACCGCGACGACCCGCTGACCGACGTCGAGCCCGACCGCGCCAGCGAGGCGGATCTGGTGGAACAGGCCCGGGTCGTCTCCCTCGACGAGGACGACTACCGGTGAGGAGCTCGCCGGCCGGGGCACCTTCGCACGATGAGCCGAGCCACGAGGGGGACGCCTCTTGCCCGCTCTGACAGCTTTTGAAACCGTCCGTACCGCTTTCTCCGCCGTCCGGTCCGTGAAATTCTGCACGCTCACCGCGCACACCACGGTTACCGAAAAGTACGATGGCGGCGCGGCTCACCCCGCGCAGGGACGACAATGGGAGGCGGCGTGACAGCCATCGAGCAGACAGACGCGGTACGCCCGAGGGGTACACGTCTGCCGCGCCGTGCCCGACGGAACCAACTGCTGGGCGCCGCCCAGGAAGTCTTCGTCGCGCAGGGCTACCACGCGGCGGCGATGGACGACATCGCCGAGCGCGCCGGCGTCAGCAAGCCGGTGCTCTACCAGCACTTCCCCGGCAAGCTCGATCTCTACCTCGCGCTGCTGGACCAGCACTGCGAGGCCTTGATCCAGTCGGTGCGCCACGCGCTGGCGTCGACGACGGACAACAAGCAGCGCGTCCGGGCGACCATGGACGCCTACTTCGCGTACGTCGAGGACGACGGCGGCGCGTTCCGCCTGGTCTTCGAGTCGGACCTGACGAACGAGCCCGCCGTCCGCGAGCGCGTCGACAAGGTCACCCACGAGTGCGCGGAGGCGATCTGCGACGTCATCGCCGAGGACACCGGACTGTCGCGGGCGGAGTCGATGCTGCTCGCCTCGGGGCTCGGTGGTCTCGCCCAGGTGGTGGCGCGGTCCTGGCTGCACAGCGACCGGAGTGTGCCGCGCGACCAGGCGGTGCAACTGCTGACCTCGCTGGCCTGGCGGGGTATCGCCGGATTCCCGCTGCACGGTGTCGATCAGCAGCACTGAGGGCGGCGGGGCGTGTGTTCCCGCCGGCTGTTCGCTCCTGGCGTTGCCGGGCGCGGCGTGAACGTCCCCTCACCGGGCTAATGTGTGCTGGTACGGCGCGGAAGGTCGCGCACTTCACTGACCGTCGGAGGGACATAGCCGTGGAGGTCAAGATCGGCGTGCAGCACGCGCCCCGCGAGATCGTTCTGGAGAGCGGTCAGAGTGCGGAGGAGGTCGAGCGTGTGGTGGCCGAGGCGCTGGCCGGGAAGTCGCAGCTGCTGAGCCTCGTGGACGAGCACGGCCGCAAGATCCTGGTCCCGGCCGACCGTCTCGCGTACATCGAGATCGGCGAGCCGGCCCCGCGCAAGGTGGGTTTCGGCGCACTGTAGGCGCGCTGCGGGCGACGACCGGCAGTCGTGAGAAGGGCCCGGCGGTTCCGCACCGCCGGGCCCTCCCGCGTCTCCGGCGGCCCGCCGGCACCCCGCTCGGCAGCCTGTGCGGGGTGCCGCGCCCCGCGTGGGCACCCCGTGTGGCACGCCTCGGGGAGGCGCCGGCGCCCTCCTCGCGAACGGAGCACGGGTCACCCCCGAGGGTGGATTGCATTCCGCAGGTCAGGGGTATGACGGGCTAGGACCGATTGTGAGCAGGCCGGCCATGTGGGAGGGACCCCAGCATGCTCTTCGAAGCGCTCAGCTCCGCGATCCTCGGCCTGGCTCTGGCGTGGGCGGCGTACCACCGCATGTCGCACCGTCTTCCCGCCCGCGCCCTGGTTCTGCCGACCGGTGTGGCCGGAGCGCTGTCCGGCGCCTTCGTCATGAACACCGCGCTGGACGCCGGAAACCTGCTGACGATACTGCTCGGCTCGGTGATCGTCTCCGTGGCGTCGCTGTCCCTGCTGCTGCGCCCCGCGGGAAGACTGCGCCGCCGGTCGGCGACCGCCTGACCGGCCGCCGACGGTGGCGTCGGGGATGAACCGGACCCACGGCCGGGCCCACGACCGGTCCTGAACGGACGTGTACGGGAACGGCCGTGTACAGGAACGGACCTGTACGGGAACGGACCCGAACCGGATCGGTACGCGACCTGTCCCGGCCCGGGGCGGCCCCGCCGCCCCGGGCGGCCGTCAGGCAGCCAGCCCCAGTGCCGCCATCCGCTTGGTGTGCGCCTCGGTGATCCGGGAGAACATCTTGCCGACCTCGGCGAGATCGAACCCGTCCGCGACGCCGCCCACGAGCATCGTCGACAGCGCGTCCCGGTCGGCGACCACCCGCTGGGACTGCGACAGCGCCTCCCCCATCAGCCGACGTGCCCACAGCGCGAGCCGTCCGCCCACACGCGGGTCCGCGTCGATGGCCGCGCGCACCTTCTCCACGGCGAAGCCGCCGTGCCCCGTGTCGTCGAGCACGGCCAGCACCAGGGCGCGGCTGTCGGAGTCCAGGCGGGCCGCGACCTCACGGTAGAAGTCGCTGGCGATGGAGTCGCCGACATAGGCCTTGACCAGGCCCTCCAGCCAGTCGGAGGGCGCGGTCTGCTTGTGGAACCCGTCGTAGGCGGCGACGAACGGCTCCATCGCGAGCGTCGGCTCCTCACCGATCTCGGCGAGCCGGTCGCGCAGCCGCTCGAAGTGATGGAACTCGGCCGAGGCCATCTTCGCCAGCTCCGCCTTGTCCGACAGCGTGGGAGCCAGCTTGGCGTCCTCCGCGAGCCGCTCGAACGCCGCCAGTTCGCCGTACGCGAGCGCACCGAGCAGATCCACGACGGCGGCCCGGTACTGGGGGTCGGCGGAGGCGGCCGCCCAGTCCATGGCGGCGACGCCGGTGTGCCCGGCGGAGGTCTCGGGGGTGTCCTCGGCGTTGTCAGGCTTGTCAGAGCTCGTCATGAAGCGCACAATAACCCGCTTGTCCCGCGCCGGAAGGCCCCGGTCAATCAGTGTGACGACGACTACGTGACCAAATCGGCCATGGCATGTGCGTGAATCCGGGGTATGGTGGTAATGCGCCTGCTGAGCACTCTGACGTACTCGACAGGCCGCATGTATGAGGATGCCCGGTCGGTGGCCCGATCGGCTCCGACCCGCCAGCCCTCTGAAGCCGTACGGCACAGTGCGTACGGAATCCGGAGGGACACCTCAGCGGTACGAACGCTCGAGCGTCGGCAGTGGTCCCGCGTCCATCGGCTCCGTTCACCAGGCGGCCGACGTCCCCGGCACGGTCCCTACACGACCCCCGCGCTCGCCTCGCACCGCGCACACAGAAGAGGCAGCACCCTGACTACGACTTTCCGAGAGCTCGGAATCCTCCCCGAGATCGCCGAGGCCCTGGAGGCCGTCGGCATCACCACTCCCTTCCCCATCCAGGAGATGACGCTCCCCGTGGCCCTGACGGGCACGGACGTCATCGGCCAGGCCAAGACCGGCACCGGAAAGACGCTCGGCTTCGGCCTTCCGCTCCTCGAGCGCGTCACCGTCCCCGCGGACGTCGAGGCCGGCCGCGCGCGGCCCGAGGACCTCACCGACGCCCCGCAGGCGCTGGTCGTCGTTCCCACGCGCGAACTGTGCACGCAGGTCACCAATGACCTCCTCACCGCCGGCAAGGTGCGTAATGTGCGCGTCACCGCCATCTACGGCGGCCGGGCCTACGAGCCCCAGGTCGAGGCCCTGAGGAAGGGCGTCGACGTGATCGTCGGCACCCCGGGCCGCCTGCTGGACCTCGCCGGTCAGAAGAAGCTCGACCTGAAGCACGTGAAGGCGCTCGTCCTCGACGAGGCCGACGAGATGCTCGACCTGGGCTTCCTGCCCGACGTCGAGAAGATCATCAACATGCTCCCGGTCAAGCGCCAGACCATGCTGTTCTCGGCGACCATGCCCGGCGCGGTGATCGGCCTGGCCCGGCGCTACATGTCGCAGCCGACGCACATCCGCGCCACGGCCCCGGACGACGAGGGCGCGACGGTCGCGAACACCACACAGTTCATCTACCGCGCGCACAACATGGACAAGCCCGAGCTGGTCGCGCGGATACTGCAGGCCGACGGCCGGGGCCTGGTCATGGTCTTCTGCCGCACCAAGCGCACCGCCGCGGACCTCGCCGACCAGCTCAAGCAGCGCGGTTTCGCCTCCGGCGCGGTCCACGGCGACCTCGGCCAGGGCGCCCGCGAGCAGGCGCTGCGCGCGTTCCGCAACGGCAAGGTGGACGTGCTCGTCTGCACCGACGTCGCCGCTCGCGGCATCGACGTCGAGGGCGTGACGCACGTCATCAACTACCAGTCCCCCGAGGAAGAGAAGACGTACCTGCACCGCATCGGCCGTACCGGCCGCGCGGGTGCGAAGGGTACGGCGATCACGCTCGTCGACTGGGACGACATCCCACGCTGGCAGCTGATCAACAAGGCGCTGGACCTGGGCTTCAGCGACCCGCCGGAGACGTACTCCACCTCGCCGCACCTGTTCACCGACCTGGGCATCCCCGCGGGCACCAAGGGCATCCTGCCGCGCGCGGAGCGGACCCGCGCCGGGCTGGACGCCGAGGAGCTGGAA
>NZ_NEUB01000185.1 GCF_002910825.1 Streptomyces sp. SM1
CCCGCCGCGCGGGCGCCGCTGCCCGGTGTGCCGTCCGCCGTCCGCCGGCCCGGCCCGGTCGCGCAACTCGTCCTGGTTCTCGTCTGCGCGACCTACGCCGTCGGCGCCGCGTTCGGCTGGGGCTCGGAACAACTCGCGCTGATCATGGGTGACTTCGGGCTGAGCGCCGCCGCGGGTGCCGCGGCCGTCTCCTGCTTCGTCTACGCCCGCAGCCCCCGCACGCGGTTCCGGCCCGCCTGGCTGCTGTTCGCTCTCTCCTCGGCCATGGCCTCCCTCGGCAACCTGGTCTGGGGGTGGTACGAGGTCGTGCTGAGCGTCCCCGTGCCGAGCCCCAGTTACGCCGATCTGTTCTTCCTGTGCTTCGCGCCGCCCGCGATCGTGGGGCTCCTGGTGCTCGCCAAACGGCCCGTGACCAAGGCCGGCTGGGGGTGTCTCGCCCTGGACGCCTGGCTCATCGGCGGCTCCCTGCTCACCCTCGCGTGGAGCCTCGCGCTCGCCCAGGCCGCCCAGGCCGAGGGCCCCTCCGTCGCGCACACGGCGCTGTCACTGGCGTACCCACTGCTCGACATCGCCCTGGTCAGCATGGTGCTCGCGCTGCACTTCCGGCGCTCGGCGGTGAACCGGTCCGCGGTCAACACCGCGATCGGCGCCCTCGCGCTGACCGTGATGTGCGACGCCCTGTTCACCTCCCCGCTGCTGCACGCCGGCTACCGCTCCGGGCAACTGCTCGACGCGGGCTGGTTCGCCGGCTCCCTGCTCCTGGCGTACGCCCCGTGGACCGCGCCGCGGGGAGGCCCGCCCGAGCGCGAGGGGCACACGCGTGTGGTCCGCGAGCACCTGCCGGGCCGGCCCGGCGTGCCGGACCACCAGCACCCGTCCGTCCCCGGCGGGGACCAGGGCCGCAATCCGCTCTCCCGTCCCATCGCCGGCTCCCTCGCCGCGCTCACGCCGTACCTCGCCGCGGCCGTGTGCACCCTGGGGATCCTCTACAACGTCCTCAACGGCCGCAGCGTGGACCGCGTCGTGCTGATCACCGGCGGCACCGTGGTGCTCGCCCTCGTCGTGCGCCAGGGCATCATGCTGCTCGACAACATCACCCTCACCCAGGAACTGGCGCAGAAGGAGAACCACTTCCGTTCCCTGGTGCAGGGCTCCAGCGACGTCATCATGATCGCCGCGCCCAGCGGCATCCTCCGCTACGTCTCCCCGGCCGCCGCCGGGGTGTACGGCAGCCCCGCGGAGGACCTGGTCGGTACGGAACTGGCCGGTCTCATCCACCCCGAGGACCTCGGCTCCGTCGTGCACGAGGTGCGCCGTTTCCTCGCCGCCGACCCGGTGGAGGAACCCACGACCCGCATCGAGTGCCGCTTCCGCTCCGGCGGTGGGGGAGGCTGGCTCAACGTCGAGTCGACCGTCAACCGGCACCACGGCGGCCTCATCTTCAACAGCCGTGACGTGACCGAGCGAGTGCGGCTCCAGGCACAGCTCCAGCACAACGCGGAGCACGATCCGCTCACCGACCTGCCCAACCGCGCCCTGTTCACCCGGCGCGTCCAGCAGGCGCTGTCCGGCCGCCGCGCCTCGGACCGCGGGGCCGCGCTCAGGGGCACGGCCGTGCTCTTCATCGACCTCGACGGTTTCAAGGGCGTCAACGACACCATCGGGCACCAGGCCGGGGACGAACTGCTCGTCCAGGCCGCCCGCAGGCTCCAGGACGCGGTCCGCAAGGGCGACACCGCCTCCCGGCTGGGCGGTGACGAGTTCGCCGCCCTGATCGCCGGGGACGGAGTCCGGGACCGGGACGCCCGGGAGCGGCACATGCTGGAGCTCGCCGACCGCCTCAGAGCCACCCTCTCCCAGCCGTACGCGATCGACGGCAACGATGTCCGGGTCAACGCCTCCATCGGCGTCGCCTTCGCCGAGCCCGGCGTCGGCGCGGGCGAGCTGCTGCGCAACGCCGACCTCGCGATGTACCGGGCGAAGGCGGCCGGCAAGGGCCGGGTGGAGCTGTACCGGCCGCACATGCAGCAGGACGTCGTCCGCAAGGCGGAGCTGGCCACGCGGCTGCGCGCGGCACTGCACCACGGCGAGTTCGCCCTGCTGCACCAGCCGGTGGTGTGTCTGGCGGACGGCCGGATCACCTCGATCTGCGCCCAGGCCCGCTGGCGTTCGTCCCAGGGGGTGCTGTTCACGCCGGCGGAGTTCCTGCGGGTGGCCGAGGACAGCGAGAAGACCGCCGAACTCGGCCGGTGGGTGCTGGAGGAGGCCGTCGAGCAGGCCGCCGAACGGCACGCGACCGGTCTGCCCGTGCCCGTGGCCGTCCGGCTGAGCGCCCGCAGGCTGCTGGACCGGTCGCTGCCACCGGGCTCCATCGAGGCCCTGCTCACCCGGCACGGACTGCCGTCCGGCTCGCTGGTCGTCGAGCTGGCCGACACCGACCCCCGGGTCCCGCTCGACGAACTGGAGCGCCGGCTGACCGTGCTCAAGCGCCTCGGTGTCCGGATCGCGCTCGACGGCTTCGGCGGCGGACTCGCGGCGATCACCGCGCTCAGACGGCTCCCCGTGGACGTCCTCAAACTCGACCGCGGCCTGGTCGACGGCGTGGCGGAGTCCGCGCGGCTGCACAAGATCACCGGCGGGCTGCTGCGGATCGCCTCCGACCTCGGGATGCACTCCGTGGCGGTGGGGGTGGACCTGCCCGAGCAGGCCGCGGCCCTGCGCGCCATGGGCTGTACGCACGGGCAGGGCATGGCGTTCTCCGGACCGCTGGACGAGTACCGGCTGCGCAGGGCGCTGGCCGCCGGGCACTGTCCGGTGCCGCACGGGCCGGCCGAGCCCGTGTTCGTCGGCGGCGGTCCGGGTCTGTACTCCGCGGGAGTGACCGCCGTACTCAAAGGTGGAACGGCACTCCGTTCACATCATGAGACTCCCGTCCCACCCACTTGACAGTGGGTGGGCCCCGGGGGGAGGGTCATTTCCATGCGCACCCGAATTCTCGTACTTGGACAGCGCGTCGGCTGACGCTGAGCCCGATCGCTCAGCGACCACCCACCCGGCGCGCTTCCCCTCGCTTGCCTTACGGCACGAGGGGTTTTTTGTTGCACAGGCACCTGCCGAGCAGCACGCGCAACCCGCATGAACTTCGCAAAAACCCTCAGCATCGAGAAGAGAATGCCGATGACCGAGCAGGCCACCGGGGCCCATCACCCGCAGCCCCGGCCCCGATCCGGAGGACAGTCCGCCCCCGTCGAGCACGTCACGGGTGCGCAGTCCCTCATCCGCTCGCTCGAGGAGGTCGGCGCCGACACGGTATTCGGCATTCCCGGCGGTGCGATCCTTCCCGCCTACGACCCGCTGATGGACTCCACCCGGGTGCGTCACGTCCTGGTCCGGCACGAGCAGGGCGCCGGCCACGCGGCCAGCGGCTACGCGCAGGCCACCGGCAGGGTGGGCGTCTGCATGGCGACCTCCGGACCCGGCGCCACCAACCTGGTCACCCCGATCGCCGACGCGCACATGGACTCCGTGCCGATGGTCGCGATCACCGGCCAGGTCGCCTCCAAGGCGATCGGCACGGACGCCTTCCAGGAGGCGGACATCGTCGGCATCACCATGCCGATCACCAAGCACAACTTCCTGGTCACCAAGGCCGAGGACATCCCGCGGGTGATCGCGCAGGCGTTCCACATCGCCTCCACCGGCCGCCCCGGCCCGGTGCTGGTCGACATCGCCAAGGACGCCCTCCAGGCGAGGACGACCTTCTCCTGGCCGCCCACCATGGACCTGCCCGGCTACCGGCCCGTCACCAAGCCGCACGCCAAGCAGATCCGGGAGGCCGCCAAACTGATCACCGCCGCGAAGCGGCCGGTGCTCTACGTCGGCGGCGGAGTGATCAAGGCCGGCGCCACCGCCGAGCTGAAGGTCCTCGCGGAACTCACCGGAGCTCCCGTCACCACCACCCTGATGGGACTCGGCGCATTCCCCGACAGTCACGAGCTGCACGTGGGAATGCCGGGCATGCACGGAGCGGTCACCGCCGTCACCGCGCTGCAGAAGGCCGACCTGATCGTCGCCCTCGGAGCCCGCTTCGACGACCGCGTCACCGGCAAGCTGGACAGCTTCGCCCCGTACGCCAAGATCGTCCACGCCGACATCGACCCGGCGGAGATCGGCAAGAACCGCGCCGCCGACGTGCCGATCGTCGGTGACGCCCGCGAGGTCCTCGCCGACATCGTCCAGGCCGTCCAGAAGGAGCATGCCGAGGGCAACCGCGGCGACTACACCGCCTGGTGGAAGGACCTGAGCCGCTGGCGCGAGACCTACCCGCTCGGCTACGACCAGCCCGGGGACGGCTCGCTCTCCCCGCAGCACGTCATCGAGCGCATCGGACAGCTCGCGCCGGAAGGCACGATCTTCGCGGCGGGTGTCGGCCAGCACCAGATGTGGGCGGCGCACTTCGTCCAGTACGAGCAGCCCGCCACCTGGCTGAACTCGGGCGGCGCCGGAACCATGGGCTACGCGGTCCCGGCCGCCATGGGTGCCAAGGCCGGCGTGCCCGACCGGGCCGTCTGGGCGATCGACGGCGACGGCTGCTTCCAGATGACCAACCAGGAACTCACCACCTGCGCCCTGAACAACATCCCGATCAAGGTCGCCATCATCAACAACGGCGCCCTCGGGATGGTCCGCCAGTGGCAGACCCTCTTCTACAACCAGCGGTACTCCAACACGGTGCTGCACTCCGGCCCCGGTACGGACGCCGCCGAGAAGAGCGCGGGCACCAGGGTCCCCGACTTCGTGAAGCTGTCCGAGGCCATGGGCTGCTACGCGATCCGCTGCGAGGACCCCGCCGACCTCGACAAGGTCATCGAGGAGGCGAACTCGATCAACGACCGCCCGGTCGTCGTGGACTTCATCGTCCACGAGGACGCGATGGTGTGGCCGATGGTCGCCGCCGGCACCTCCAACGACGAGATCATGGCCGCCCGGGACGTCCGCCCCGACTTCGGCGACAACGAAGACGACTGAGAGCCCGTAAAGGAAGCAGATCATGTCCAAGCACACGCTCTCCGTCCTGGTGGAGAACACCCCCGGCATCCTGGCCCGGATCGCCGCCCTGTTCTCCCGCCGCGGCTTCAACATCGACTCCCTCGCCGTGGGGGTCACCGAGCACCCGGACATCTCCCGCATCACCATCGTGGTGAGCGTCGAGGAGTTCCCGCTGGAGCAGGTGACCAAGCAGCTCAACAAGCTCGTCAACGTGCTGAAGATCGTCGAGCTCGAGCCCGGGCACGCCGTCCAGCGCGAACTCGTTCTGGTGAAGGTGCGCGCCGACAACGAGACGCGCTCCCAGATCGTCGAGATCGTCCAGCTCTTCCGCGCCAAGACCGTGGACGTCTCCCCGGAGGCCGTGACCATCGAGGCCACCGGCAGCACCGACAAGCTGTCCGCGATGCTCAAGATGCTGGAGCCGTTCGGCATCAAGGAGCTCGTCCAGTCCGGCACGATCGCGATCGGGCGTGGTGCCCGTTCGATCACCGACCGGTCGCTGCGCGCCCTGGACCGGTCGGCGTAGGACAGCGAAACGGGTGGCCGGCCGCGACACCGGCCGCCCGTATGACGAGACTCCGGAACGTCCCCTCCCCCCGCCGTCATACGGTGGGACGCAACACCTGCACTCAAGGAGAGAACCCACAGTGGCCGAGCTGTTCTATGACGCCGACGCCGACCTGTCCATCATCCAGGGCCGCAAGGTCGCGGTCATCGGTTACGGCAGCCAGGGCCACGCCCACGCCCTGTCGCTGCGCGACTCCGGCGTCGACGTGCGCGTCGGTCTGCACGAGGGCTCGAAGTCCAGGGCGAAGGCCGAGGAGCAGGGCCTGCGTGTGGTGAGCCCGTCCGAGGCCGCCGCCGAGGCCGACGTCATCATGATCCTCGTCCCGGACCCGATCCAGGCCCAGGTCTACGAGGAGCACATCAAGGACAACCTGAAGGACGGCGACGCCCTGTTCTTCGGCCACGGCCTGAACATCCGCTACGGCTTCATCAAGCCCCCGGCCGGCGTGGACGTCTGTATGGTCGCCCCCAAGGGCCCGGGCCACCTGGTGCGCCGTCAGTACGAGGAGGGCCGCGGCGTTCCCTGCATCGCGGCCGTCGAGCAGGACGCCACGGGCAACGGCTTCGAGCTGGCCCTGTCGTACGCCAAGGGCATCGGCGGCACCCGCGCCGGCGTCATCAAGACCACCTTCACCGAGGAGACCGAGACCGACCTCTTCGGCGAGCAGGCCGTCCTCTGCGGTGGCACCGCGGCACTGGTCAAGGCGGGCTTCGAGACGCTGACCGAGGCCGGTTACCAGCCGGAGATCGCCTACTTCGAGTGCCTGCACGAGCTGAAGCTGATCGTGGACCTCATGTACGAGGGCGGCCTGGAGAAGATGCGCTGGTCGATCTCCGAGACCGCCGAGTGGGGCGACTACGTCACCGGCCCGCGGATCATCACCGACGCCACCAAGGCGGAGATGAAGAAGGTCCTCGCCGAGATCCAGGACGGCACGTTCGCGCGGCAGTGGATGGACGAGTACCACGGCGGTCTGAAGAAGTACAACGAGTACAAGAAGCAGGACTCCGAGCACCTGCTGGAGACCACCGGCAAGGAGCTGCGCAAGCTCATGAGCTGGGTCGACGAGGAGGCGTAAGCCGCTCGCCCCGCGACGGTGCCGCCGGCTGCGGGCGCCGTCGCGGGGCTCCGCCCCGGGACCCCGCTCCTCGGACTCCCCCCACCGCCTTCCGGGCGTGGGGGACCCCCAGAGGGGCTGTTCTCGCCCACCGCCTCTTCCGGGTGATCAATCCGCTGAGGCGCAAGACGACTCGCCCCGCGCCACTAGACTGGTCTCCAACAAACGCGTCAGGCCCACAGCGTCGTGCGTCTTCCACGCGGCTAGCACTTCTTCACCGCCTGCGGCCGTCGGGACGGCCGCCCGCATGGGACTTGTGAGGACTCACGTGAGCTCGAAACCCGTCGTACTCATCGCTGAAGAGCTGTCGCCCGCCACCGTCGACGCACTGGGACCGGACTTCGAGATCCGCCACTGCAACGGCGCGGACCGCGCGGAGCTGCTTCCGGCCATCGCCGACGTGGACGCGATCCTGGTCCGCTCGGCCACCAAGGTCGACGCCGAGGCGATCGCCGCCGCGAACCGGCTCAAGGTCGTCGCCCGCGCGGGTGTCGGCCTCGACAACGTCGACGTCTCCGCCGCCACCAAGGCCGGCGTGATGGTCGTCAACGCCCCCACCTCCAACATCGTGACCGCGGCCGAGCTCGCCTGCGGGCTGATCGTCGCCACCGCGCGCAACATCCCGCAGGCCAACGCCGCGCTGAAGAACCACGAGTGGAAGCGCAGCAAGTACACGGGCGTCGAGCTCGCCGAGAAGACCCTCGGTGTCGTGGGTCTGGGCCGCATCGGTGCGCTGGTCGCGCAGCGCATGTCCGCCTTCGGCATGAAGGTCGTCGCCTACGACCCCTACGTACAGCCCGCGCGGGCCGCGCAGATGGGCGTCAAGGTGCTGTCCCTCGACGAGCTGCTCGAGGTCTCCGACTTCATCACCGTCCACCTGCCCAAGACCCCCGAGACCCTCGGCCTGATCGGTGACGAGGCGCTGCGCAAGGTCAAGCCGGCCGTGCGCATCATCAACGCCGCGCGCGGCGGCATCGTCGACGAGGAGGCGCTGTACTCGGCGCTCAAGGAGGGCCGCGTCGCCGGCGCCGGCCTCGACGTGTACGCCAAGGAGCCGTGCGTCGACTCCCCGCTGTTCGAGTTCGACCAGGTCGTCTGCACGCCGCACCTGGGCGCCTCCACCGACGAGGCCCAGGAGAAGGCCGGCGTCGCCGTCGCCCGCTCGGTGCGTCTCGCGCTCGCCGGTGAGCTGGTCCCGGACGCGGTGAACGTGCAGGGCGGGGTCATCGCCGAGGACGTCAAGCCCGGTCTGCCGCTCGCCGAGCGCCTCGGCCGGATCTTCACCGCGCTCGCCGGTGAGGTCGCGGTCCGCCTCGACGTCGAGGTGTACGGCGAGATCACCCAGCACGATGTGAAGGTGCTGGAGCTCTCCGCGCTCAAGGGTGTCTTCGAGGACGTCGTCGACGAGACGGTGTCCTACGTCAACGCCCCGCTGTTCGCCCAGGAGCGCGGTGTCGAGGTCCGGCTGACCACCAGCTCGGAGTCGGCCGACCACCGCAATGTCGTCACCGTGCGCGGCACCCTCTCCGACGGCGAGGAGGTCTCGGTCTCCGGCACACTGGCCGGCCCCAAGCACGTACAGAAGATCGTCGCGGTCGGCGAGTACGACGTCGACCTGGCGCTCGCCGACCACATGGTCGTCCTGCGCTACGAGGACCGTCCGGGCGTCGTCGGCACCGTGGGCCGCGTCCTGGGCGAGGCGGGCATCAACATCGCGGGTATGCAGGTGGCCCGCGCGACGGTCGGCGGCGAGGCGCTCGCCGTGCTGACGGTCGACGACACCGTGTCCACCGGGGTGCTGGCCGAACTGTCTGCGGAGACCGGGGCGACCTCCGCCCGGTCGATCAACCTGGTGTGACGTCAGAGGGGGCCCGCTCCGGCCCCCGTCCGTCCCGAACGGGCTCGTCCTCACACGCCGGGCCGGCTGAGCCGATCAGCCGGCCCGGCGTTTTCCGTGCACGTGTCCTCCCGCACCCGCACCCGGCACAGCGTCACCGCCGCCGCTCATGGCACAGTAGATCTTCGACCCCGAGGGAGCTCCCGAGGCCGAGCAGCTCACCGAGGGTCTCCGCCGGCTGGATCGACTCGGCGGCCGAGGACGCGTGGTCCTGAACCCCGGTACCGGCGGCCGGTCGCCGCGGCCGTCGAAGTCCGGGGTGACGTGATGAGCGCCTCGTCATCCGACCCCGGAAGCCTGTCGAACTTATATGGTCAGAGTGTTAGTAAGTTGTGTGCGCTGTGATGTTCGTGAAATGGGGGGAGTGGGGTGGCGGCCGGTGACTCGGTCGTGAACCTCGACTCTCGTATGTTCGTGCGGTCGCTCCCGCGACCGTGCGATGTGCGGAGAGGGGCACGGGTATGACCCGGGTTGGCCAGGGGGACGGGGAGCACAGGGACGGCGAGGAGCCGCCTCCCGCGCCGGACGCCACCATGCAACTGGGCGTCGAGCAGTTGCGGGCGTCCGTGGACGAGACCATGCAACTGCGCGTGCCCGAGGGCGGTATACCCGAAGGCGGCATACCCGAGCGGGGCGCACCCGCCACCCGGCCCTCCCGCAGGGCCGCCCGTACACCCGCCTCCCCCTCCGCCGGGGTCCTCCGTGCCCGGCTGGCACCCGTCCTGCGTCCGGTGGCCGCCCGGCTGGCCCCCGTTCGCCGTGCCGTCGCCGCCCGGCTGGAGCCGGTCCTCGGCCCCGTCGCCGCTCTGCTCGGCCCGTACGCCCGCCGGCTGCGCCCGCACTATCCCCGGCCGGGGCGCACGGGCTGGCGCCGCTGGGTGCCCTCCTGGCGTCAGACACTCGGGGGTCTCCTCGCCTGTTTCGGCCTGAGCACCCTCTTCCTGGCGGGCGCCTACGCCGCCACCGACATCCCGGACGACCTCAACAGCCACGCCACCCAGCAGGACAACGTGTACTTCTGGGCCGACGGCACCCCGCTGGCCCGTACCGGCTGGGTGCAGCGGCAGGCGATGCCGCTGGACGAGATCCCCGAGGACGTCCGCTGGGCGGTGCTCGCCGCCGAGAACGACAGTTTCTACAGTGACCCCGGCATCTCCGTCTCCGGTATCACGCGCGCCCTGCTGCGCACCGTCGGCCAGGGCGAGACCGAGGGCGGCTCCACCATCACCCAGCAGTACGTCAAGAACGTCTACCTCAGCCAGGACCGGACGCTCGGGCGCAAGTTCGACGAGGCGATGATCGCGCTCAAACTCGACAACGAGATGAGCAAGGACAGAATTCTCGAGGGCTATCTCAACACCAGCTGGTACGGCCGCGGCACCTACGGCATCCAGCGCGCCGCACAGGCCTACTACGGCAAGGAGGTGCAGCAACTCGACGTCAGCGAGGCCGCCTTCCTCGCCTCCCTCCTCAAGGGCGCCGGCCTGTTCGACCCCACGCTCAGCCGGGCCAACCGCGATCGGGCGGTGGAGCGCTGGTCCTGGATCCTCGACCGGATGGTCTCGATCGGCAAGCTGTCCCCGCAGGAGCGCGCGAAGTACCGGGAGTTCCCCGAACCGCTGAAGAGCAACCCGCTGTACGCCACCGGTGAGCAGAGCGACTACCTGGTCGAACTCGCCATGCAGTACGTCAAGAAGACCTCGAAGATCTCCGACCGGGATTTCGACCTCGGCGGCTACCAGATCTACACGACGTTCGACAAGAAGCGCGAGGCCGAACTCACCGACGCCGTCACCAAGGCCCGTGAGCAGGGCCGCAAGGACCACCCGAAGAAGGCCCGGGCCGCGCACTACGGTGCCGCCTCCGTCGCCGCCGACGGCCGGATCCTCGCCGTCTACGGCGGGCCCGACCACCGCAAGCAGGGCTACAACGAGTCCAACGCGACCACCGTGTCCGCCGGTTCGGCCTTCCAGCCGTTCGTGTACGCCGCCGGCCTGGAGCACGGGGTGCGCCTCACCCGTGACGGCGCACCCACGCCGGTGACCGGTGAGGACCTCTACGACGGCGACGACGGAGTCCCCGTCACCACGCCCGAGGGCCCCTACTGGGACCGCAGCGGCCGCAAGGTGTCGGTGCGCAACGACGGCGGCAAGTCCTACGGCCGGATCAGCCTGCACCGGGCGCTGGCCCTCTCCGTGAACACCCCGTTCATGCAACTGGGCATGGACACCGGGCTGGAGAACGTGCGTGCCACCGCCGAGGCCGCGGGCCTGCTGCCCTCCAGCATCGGCGCCCAGGTGCCCGCCCTGGCCACCGGCAGCGCCCGGCCCAGCGCCATCCGGATGGCCAGCGGTTACGCCACGTTCGTCGCCGACGGGGTGCACACCGAGCCGTACTCGGTACGGAAGATCACCCGTGCCGGCCACAAGGTGAGCCTTCCCCGGCCGGGCGTCCGCCGCGCGATGAGCGCCGGCACCGCACGCGAAGTCCAGTCCGCCCTGACCGACGCCTACCGCACCGCCCACGGAGACAATCCGGCCGGAGCCGCCGGCAAGGTGGGCACGACCGAGGACGACACCGCCGCCTGGTACGTCGGCAGTCTGGACAGGACGACCACCGCGGTGGTCGTCTACCGGATCGATCTGAGCGAGAGCCTCGAACCCCTGCCGCTCGAGGGCCTGGGCGGCACACCCGCCGACAGCGTCCCGTACGGCATCTGGTCGAGTGCTCTCGGAACGGGTGGCTGAGACACCGGTGCGGCCACGACCGCACCGCACCGGCCACCGCACCCAGTCCCTGTCCCCTGTTCCCAAGAGGTCGAGCCGCAGATGAAGCAGCCGTCGGGCCGCCGCCGCAAGGCCCGAGCACCCCGCCGTCCCGCCCGCCGACATATCCTCACCCTGACGGCGGCCCTCGTGGTCGCCTCCCTCGTCATCGGCTACCTGGCGCTCTCCGGTGACGACAGGACCGCCCCGACCGCGTCCGCCCGGGACGACGCACCGCGGCGGTCGGACGCGCGGGCGACCGGGGAACCGGAGTGGGACGGCCGCACCGAGGTGATCGGTGACGGTTCCACCTCCTACACGGGCCCGCAGAAGAAGAGTTTCGAGGCCAAGCCGCTCAAGCCCGGGCAGAAGCCGCCCCAGTTCGTGGTCTTCTCCTGGGACGGTGCGCTCCAGGGCGACGACGGACTCTTCGCCCACTTCAGGGAGACGGCCGAGAAGTACGACGCGCACATGACCTTCTTCCTCACCGGCATCTACCTCCTGCCCAAGAGCAAGAAGGACCTGTACGACCCGCCGCAGCACCCCACCGGCAGCGCGGCGATCAGCCTCCCCACCGACGAGCACATACGCACCACCCTGGAACAGCTCTCCGGCGCCTGGAAGGACGGCCACGAGATAGGCACCCACTTCAACGGCCACTTCTGCGGCGCCAAGGGCGGCGGCGACTGGAGCGTCGAGGAGTGGAAGAGCGAGATCGACCAGTTCTTCGGGTTCGTGAAGAAGTGGAAGACCAACACCGGCTTCACCGACATCGACCCGCTGCCCTTCGACATCGAGAAGGAGGTCGTCGGTGGCCGCGCCCCCTGCCTGGAGGGCCAGGCCAACCTGCTGAAGGCGGCCAGGAGTTACGACTGGCGCTACGACGCCAGCTCGGCCGGCGACTTCCAGATCTGGCCCGTGAAGAAGGAGGGCATCTGGGACTTCCCGCTCCAGATGCTTCCGTACGAGGGCGGCAAGTACCAAGGGCTGTCCATGGACTTCAACTTCCTCTACAACCAGTCCGACGGGGAGACCGACGGCGACCCGGCCCAGTATCCGCGCTGGCAGCAGGAGACCGTCGGTACCTACATGGCGGGCTTCAACCGCGTCTACTTCGGCAGCCGGGCGCCGCTGTTCATCGGCAACCACTTCGAGGAGTGGAACGGCGGTATCTACATGAAGGCCGTCGAAGAGGTCATCAAGAACGTGTGCCCCAAGAAGGACGTCCAGTGCGTGTCGTTCAGGGAGCTCGCGGACTGGATGGACGTCCAGGATCCGGAGACGTTGCAGCGGCTGCGCACCCTGGATCCGGCGCAGTCCCCGGACTGGTCCACGGTCGCGAAATGACCGTCGCCGGACTGCCGGGCCGGCCGGGGTGACGGTCCGGTAACTACCGTGTAGGCAAAGGCATCACCCCCTTCACAACAGTCACATGCGACGTGCGAAACTCCGCTTACCCCGGCAACTGTCCGCCGGGAAGAGGGGAGCTACAGTGAAGTCAAGAAAGCTGCGCCGTACGCGGAGCCGCGCGACCATCATCACGGCGGCCGCCGCCTCGGCCATCGCAGGAGCGGCGCTGCTTCCGAACTGGAGTGCGGGGGCCTCCACGACGGCCGAGCCGGAGGTGGACGCCCGGACCAAGGCGACCTTCCAGCGGCTGGCCGACGCGGTCTTCACCGACCGCACCAACGCGCTGGTCGACCGGCCCGGAAGGAAGAAGGCGGCGACCGACGGCTTCTCCGGCCGGGTCGCGCTGTCCTCCGGGGCGGCCCGTACCGAGGGCAAGGCCGTGGACCGGCTCGACGACCGCAGGGAACGGCTCGCCAGGCACGGCGAGAAGTACAGCGCGGCCAACACCACCGTCGCCCTGAACCGCACCCGGGTCAACGGCCGCAAGGCCGTCGTCACCGTCACCGAGACCACGACGCTGACGTACAAGAAGGTCCGCGGCGACGAGCCGAAGACGACCGGGTTCCAGGCGGACCACCAGCTGACCTTCGAGGCCGACCGGCGCGGCAACTGGCGTCTGACCGGCATTCGCGAGGCCGGCGACGACCAGCTCGCGGTCAACCAGCCGGCCCAGCCGGAGGTCGACCCCGCGCCCGCCCCCACCGCCTCCGCGCCCAGCCCCAGCCCTTCCGCCTCCGCTGCCACCTCGGCGGGAGCCGCCACCACCACGCCGTCGTCCCCGCGTGCGGCCATCACCCGGCCCGCGCCGGCCGCCCCGAAGGACCTCACGGGCGGCGAGTACGACTACCGGGCGATGGCCGCCTACGCGGACAAGTACTGGCGCGACTACAACCCGGAGTACCCGAGCTTCGACGGGCAGGGTGCCGGCGGCGACTGCACCAACTTCGTCAGCCAGGCCCTGAAGGCGGGCGGCTGGAAGCACGTGCCGGGCTATGTGTACGACTACACCAGGTGGTTCGGCAACAGCTCGATCCAGTCGCACTCGTTCATCGGGGTCAACGAGTGGTCCTGGTTCGCGCTGAACTCCGAGCGCGCCACCAGCCTCGCCAACGTCTACCAGATGGACGTCGGTGACGTGCTGCAGGTGGACTTCGACAGGAACGGGTCCAAGGACCACACGATGATCGTCACGCACCGCAGCGCGCAGGGCGTGCCGTACCTGAGCTACCACTCCACCAACACGCACCGCCGGTCGGTCGCGAGCATCATCGCCTCCTACCCGAACGCCGCGTACTACGCCTACCGCACCTGACAGGGACGGCCGTACGGCCGCCGGTTCAGAGCCGCGCCGCCTTGAGCGCCATGTGCAGCAGCAGGCGGTCCTCGCCGTCGTCCAGGTCCAGGCCCGTCAGCTGCTCGACGCGCGACAGGCGGTAGTACAGGGTCTGGCGGTGGATACCGAGCTCGGCCGCCGTACGGCCGGCCTGGCCCGCACAGTCCAGATACGTCTCGGCCGTGCGGGCCAGTCCGGCCTGGGCGGGGGAGAACAGAGGGCTGACGGCGGGGTCGTGGGAGGACCCCGGAGGCAGGGCCGTCAGCAGCCGGAAGGCGCCGATCGACGCCCACCGGGCGACCGGTCCCAGCCGGGGTTCGGCCAGTGCAGCCCGCGCGGACGCCGACGCCTCCTCCCACGCC
>NZ_NEUB01000186.1 GCF_002910825.1 Streptomyces sp. SM1
CCCTCCCGCCGAGAGCCGTGACATTGCCGCGTGCACAGCGCACGGCGGCCGGATCGATGTCGGCGGCGTGCAGTTCGGCCCCGGGGAGCCCCGCCGCCAGGGCCGCGCCGACGGCACCGGAGCCGCAGCACAGGTCCACGACGACGGCCGCGCCGGGCGCCTGCGCGAGAGCCTGTTCGACGAGGAACTCGGTACGCCTCCGGGGCACGAAGACACCGGGTTCCACGGCGATGCGCCGACCGCGGAACTCCGCCCAGCCGACGACGAGTTCAAGGGGCAGTCCGGCTGCCCGGCGCTCGACCATCGGGGCGATGTCCCGGGGGGCCGGCGCGGCGGCGAGGATCAGCTCGGCCTCGTCCTCGGCGAAGACGCACCCGGCGGCGCGGAGGGCCGCGACGACGGAGTCCCTGGAGGGCGGGACGGACACGGGCGGAGGCGGAGAAAGGGGTGAGGGGGACCGGTACGGCGAGTTCGGCACGAGCCTGGAGCCTTTCGGGAACCGAAGGGCGCCCTCACGGTCACCTGCTGTGGGTGAACCGCGTCGCTTCGAGGTGAGAGCACCCGATCTGACGAACGGTGATCGGTCCCACCTCCCCCGGCATCCACGGCTGGGTCGGTCCACAGCCCGGGCGGCCACATTACCCGACGAACTCCGCGGTCGTACGGTGCCGGCAGGACGCGATCCGGATCGGCGGGGGCGACACCGCGGCCTGGCCGCGCGGTGGTCGCGGCCACCGCGTACCGTTGAACACGGAAACACTTGAGCACCAGCCGTAACGGAATCACCGATCACGTGAACATCACCCGAGGCTTCACCGGCCGCCCCCGTGTGGACGATCCCGGACTGCCGCCCGGACAGTACGACGCGGGCGACGAATGG
The DNA here is from genome assembly GCF_002910825.1 of Streptomyces sp. SM1. Lineage (GTDB taxonomy): Bacteria > Actinomycetota > Actinomycetes > Streptomycetales > Streptomycetaceae > Streptomyces > Streptomyces okerensis. Next base: position 881 of record NZ_NEUB01000186.1, read on the forward strand.
CCGGTCCTGTCCGCCGAAGTCACCCCCGACCTCGCGCCGGCCGACTGGACCTTCCGGATCGACGGTCTGGTGGCCGATCCCCGTACCTGGGACTGGGAACAGGCGCACGCGCTGCCGGCGTCGGCGTACGAGGGTGCCATCCACTGTGTGACGAGCTGGTCGAAGTTCGGGGTGCGGTTCGGCGGCGTCTCCCTGGACGCGTTCCTTGACGTGGTGCGGCCCCGTGGGTCGGCCACCCATGTGGTCGCCTATGCGCACACCGGTTACACCACCAGCCTGCCGCTGAGCGATGTGACCGGCGGCCGGGCCTGGATCGCCTGGGAGTACGACGGTCGTCCGCTGCCCGCCGAGCACGGCGGGCCGGCGCGGCTGCTGGTCCCGCATCTGTACTTCTGGAAGAGCGCCAAGTGGATCGCCGGGCTGCGGCTCCTGGACCACGACGAGCCCGGCTTCTGGGAGGGCAACGGCTACCACCCCCGGGGCAATCCCTGGGAGGAACAGCGGTACTCCGGTGACTGAGCGGACGACGCCGACGAGAACACCCGGGAACGGTACGCGGCGGAACGCACCGGAACCGTTCGCCCCGCCCACCCGGTTCGCCGTGCCCGGGCGCATCGGGGTGAGCGCACGGACCGCCTCCGTGTGGCGGACGGCCACACTGACCGAGATCCGCCGCGAGACCCCCCGCGTGTCGACCTTCCGGTTCGCGGTGCCCGACTGGCCGGGGCATGTCCCCGGGCAGCATCTGGTGCTGCGGCTGGTCGCCGAGGACGGCTATGCGGCGCAGCGCCACTACTCGATCGCCTCCGCGCCGGACGACTCCGGACACGTCGAGCTGACCCTGGACCATGTCGAGGACGGCGAGGTCTCGGGCTGGTTCCACACGGTGGCGCGCCCCGGTGACCGCATCGAGGTGCGCGGCCCGCTCAGCGGCTTCTTCGCCTGGCCGGGCGACCGGCCCGCGCTGCTGGTGGGGGCCGGCTCCGGTGTGGTCCCGCTGATGTCGATGCTGCGGCACCACCGGGCGCGGGGCCTGACCGTGCCGCTGCGGCTGCTGGTGTCCGTGCGCCGCCCCGGGGAACTGATCTACGCGCGCGAGTTCGGCGCGGAGACCACTCCGGTGTTCACCCGGAGCGCGCCGGAAGGTGTGGCTGTGGGACGTATGACGGCCGCACATGTGGCACCGATCATGGCGGAGCGGCCTTCGGGTGGGTGGGAGGCCTATGTGTGCGGCTCCAACTCCTTCGCCGAGCACGCCTCCCGGCTGCTGGTGGCGGCCGGCCAGCCCGTGGAGCGCATCCGGATCGAGCGCTTCGGCTGAGCCCGCGACCACCGGGACCGGCCACCCGGCCCTTACCGGTAATCGCTTTCTATGCCCTTCACCTGCTGCTTCTCCTGAACCCTCTGGCGACTTCCAGGATGATCCACGTACGGTGTCATCGCTTCGCACTGTCTCTCCACGAAGGCGGTCCCTGATGGCCCTGTTCGACCTCCCCCTCGGCAGACTGCGTGAGTACCGCAGCACGTCCACGGAGCCCGAGGACTTCGACGCGTTCTGGTCCAGGACGCTCGACGAGGCACGCGAACACGATCTGAACGCACGTTTCGAGCCGGTCGACACGGGACTGTCCACCGTACAGGTGTTCGACGTGACATTCGCGGGGTTCGGCGGCCATCCGGTCAAGGGCTGGCTGACCCTGCCCGCCGGCACCGACGCACCCCTGCCGCTGGTGGTGGAGTTCATCGGGTACGGCGGGGGGCGCGGACTGCCCCACGAGCACCTGCTGTGGGCGTCCACGGGCCGGGCCCACTTCGTGATGGACACGCGCGGACAGGGCAGCGCCTGGGGCGCCGGCGGCGGCACCGCCGACCCGGTCGGCGGTGCTCCGGCCTACCCCGGGTTCATGACCCGCGGCATCGACGCGCCCGCGAACTACTACTACCGCCGGGTGTTCACCGACGCCGTGCGCGCGGTGGAGGCGGCGCGGTCGCACCCCCTGACCGACGCGAGCCGCACCGTGGCCGCCGGCGCCAGCCAGGGCGGGGGCATCGCCCTCGCGGTGGGCGGCCTCGTTCCGGACCTGGCGGGCATCGCGCCGGACGTGCCGTTCCTGTGCGACTTCCCGCGCGCGACGACACTCACCGACCGGCAGCCCTACCGGGAGATCGGCCTCTACCTCAAGACGCACCGGGGCCGCTTCGACGACGTCCTGCGCACCCTGTCCTACTTCGACGCCGTGCACTTCGCCGCCCGCGGCCGGGCACCGGCGCTCTTCTCGGCGGCCCTGGAGGACCAGACCTGCCCGCCCTCGACGGTGTTCGGGGCGTACAACGCGTGGGCGCACGAGGACAAGGCCATCGAGGTGTACGACTTCAACGACCACGAGGGCGGCGGACCGTTCCACGAGGCTGCCAAGCTGCGCTGGATGCGCTGGTACATCTGACGGCCGGCTCCGGGCTCCGGCGCGGCACCGGCGGGATGCGGCGGTTCCGGCGGGATGCGGTGGCTCCGGCGACCGGAGGACCGTAGGGTTCCGGCCGATCTGGCGGGAGGCTCTTCCCTGGTGGTGTAGACCGATGCTAGATGTGATGGCGCAACGAGCCCGCACCGCTACGGAACGTCACCAACAGGAGGCGCGGCATGGCCCGCACCACCCCGCACGACCACCCGCTCACCGAAGGGGAACCCCTCTACCGGAGGATCGCGACGCAGCTGCTCGGCGAGCTGCACGACGGGACCATTCCGCCCGGTGAACGCCTCCCCGGAGAACGGCAGTTGGCCGAAACACTTCGGAGTCAGCCGGGAGACCGTACGACAGGCGCTGCAACTGCTGCGCCGTGACGGACTGGTCGCCACCGACCGGCGGGGCAGCCATGCCGCGCTGCCCGGCCTGCCGATGGAGACGCCGGCCTGCTCCGGCTTCCCCCTCGGCGCGGGCTGCGCCGCCCGGGGCACGGTGGCCAGGGCCGGTGTCGCGTGGGAGATCCCGCCGCCCGGTCACGCCGAGGCGCTGGGTGTGGCGCCCGCCCGGCCGACGCTCGTGCACCACTACTGGTCGGCGTCGGCCGACGGGCGCGAATCCCGCACGGCGGTGACATCGTTTTCCCCCGTGGCCCTCGCGGAGGTCGGGGAACTGTCCCGCTACCGCGACCGGGCCGACGGCACGGGAGCCGCGGAGCTGCGGCGGGCCTACGACTGGATGCGCCGGGCGGGCCTTTCCCTGCACCACCGCGACACGATCACACGCCTCGCGGGGACATCGTCGGTCCGGGTCACCCGGCGGGTGCACGACCGGTTCGCCCGTCCGCTGGAGATCACCGAACTGGTGACGGACGCTCAGCAGGACGTCCTGGTCTATGAATTCACCGTCCCTGCCGCGGTCTGAGACTCCACCCGCTCCCCCGCCGCCGCGGGAAACCGCGCCTCCCCGAAAGGGGGGTGCCCGCAGGGCGGCACGGGTGGAGCGGGAGCCGCGCGAGGCACAGCCGGCCGGGTGCCCCGGCGGAGGTGTGGCCCCGTCACGTCCCCGCCCGCGCGGCAACCACCAGCCCGAACTCGGGCAGTGGCCAGAACTCCACCCGGAACCCGGCCCACGTCAGCTCACGCCACATCTCCCCGAAGCGGAAAGCCCGGTAGTACATGACGAACGGCGGACGCCACAGCGCGTTCCGCACCCGCATCACCGTGTCGAACCCCAGCAGCATCCCGTACATCGGCGAGCCGGGCCGGGGCGGCGCGACCACGGGGAAGACGAACCGGCCACCGGGCCGCAGCACCGAGTGGACCTGTGCGAACAGTCCCGGCCGCTCCCGCGGCAGGAAATGCCCGAACGCCCCGAAGCTGACCACGAGGTCGAAGACCGGTCCGAACGGCAGAACCCGCGCGTCCGCGCGCACCCAGCCGACCGGCGGCCCGGAGGAGTCCGGCCCCCCGCGCGTCCCGAAGGCCCCGGACTGTCCGGACGGCCCGGACCGCCCGGACGGCACAGTCCGCTCCCGCGCGGCCTCCAGCATCCCCGCACTGAAGTCGACGCCCGTGACGCTCGCCTCGCACACCTGCCTCAGCACACCGACACCCGCCCCGGTGCCGCAGCACAGATCGAGCCCGGCGCCGAACGGCCCGGCCCGCCGCAGCGCCGACGCCGTCGCCTCGAGCACCGAGTCCGGCGTACGGAACGGGGTGTGGTCGAACTTCGGCGCGAGGAGGTCGTAACCGCGCTCCACGGACGACAGGGACTGGACGACGAGTTCACGCAGGCGAGGGCCTTCGGGGTCGAACATCGGATCAGCCTAGAGGAGTGCCCGGCTCACGGCGGCCTTCCACACCGCCGAACCCGGTGGTATGGTTCAGACAGCATCTCTTGTACGCCCCTGTCCGGGCGTCGGTGCCAGTTCTCCTTCGAGTCACTCCTCGGTTCGCCGCCCCGCCCGTCGTCCGCGACCGGCTCATCGGCTTTCCCGCATCACCTCGTCGGCAGGGTCTCTCCCGCCATGGCCGGGGTGCTGTTCCCACCGCCGGGTGCGCATCCGCCCTCCTCGCGCGGTTTCTCCCTTCCTCTCACATGTGCCTGCCTGCCCGTTGTCCACGAAAGGACCGGCTCCATGACCGCCATCACACTCGATCACCCTCCCGTACAGCAGCAGCCTCAGATCGTCACCGGTGTCCTCGACGTCGACGCGGCCGGCAAGGGGCGTCTGCGCGCCGCGAACCTGCTGGCCACCCCCGCCGACCCGCCGGTCTCCCCCGCCCTGATGCGCCGCCACGGGCTGCGCGGGGGCGACCGGCTGGAGGGCGTGCGCGACGGCCGGCGCGGCCTCACCGAGGTGACCCGGGTCGACGGCCGTGCGCCCGGCGCGTCGCGCGGCCGACGGCACTTCCGGGACCTGACACCGCTTCACCCCGGGGAGCGGCTGCGCCTGGAGCACCCGGCGTCCGGATTGGCCGGGCGGATCGCCGACCTGTTCACGCCGGTCGGCAAGGGGCAGCGCGGGCTGCTCGTCGCCCCGCCCAGGACCGGCAAGACCGTCCTCGTCCAGCAGCTGGCGGCGGCGGTCGCCGGGAACCACCCGGAGTGCCGGCTGATGGTGCTGCTGCTCGACGAACGGCCCGAGGAGGTCACCGACATGCGGCGCTCCGTGCGCGGCGAGGTGTACGCCTCCACCTTCGACCGTCCGGCCGGGGACCACATCGCGCTCGCCGAGCTGGTGCTGGAACGGGCCAAGCGGCTCGTCGAGGCCGGTGAGGACGTCGTCGTGCTGCTCGACTCGCTGACCCGGCTGTGCCGGGCGTACAACAACGCGGCCCCGTCCGGTGGCCGCACCCTCAGCGGCGGCGTCGACGCGTCCGCCCTGTTCGGGCCCAAGCGGTTCTTCGGCGCCGCCCGCCGGGCCGAGGAGGGCGGCTCGCTCACGATCCTCGCCTCCGCCCTCGTGGAGACCGGCTCCCGCGCGGACGAGTTCTACTTCGAGGAGCTCAAGAGCACCGGCAACATGGAGCTGCGGCTGAGCCGCGAGGCGGCCGCCCGACGGCTGTTCCCTGCCGTCGACCTCACCGCCTCGGGCACCCGTCGTGAGGAACTGCTGCTCAGTCCGGCCGAGTTGACCGCCGCGGCCGGACTGCGGCGTGTGCTGGGGTCCCGGGACGGACTGGCCGGTCTGGAGACGCTGCTCGGGCGGATCCGCGAGACTCCCGACAACGCGACGTTCCTGCGGCGGATCCGGCCGACCCTGCCCGGCGGCTGACGGCACGTCGACCTGTGGCATCCGGGTACTCGGGGACGGTCTCCGGCCGGGGCAGCACGCTGTTCCGGAGGTCCATTCCTACTTTTGCGGTATGCCTATCGGATTTGCTTCACGGGTGACCGTGCCGACCTGCGCACTCTGCACCGCGGGCCTGCTGGCGCTGGCGCCCGCCGCGGCCCTCACCGGTACGGGCCCGGAACCGGGTCCGCGGGCGACGGCCGCCGCCACGTCGCCGCTGTACCGGCCCGGCACGCATGTCCGCCCGCGTCGTGGGGCACCCGAGGTCCCGGATCTGTCCGCCCGCTCGTGGCTGATCGCCGACGCCGGCACCGGCGATGTGCTGGCGGCACACGACGCGCACCGCAGGCTGCCGCCCGCCAGCACCCTCAAGACGCTGTTCGCCCTCACCGTGCTGCCCGCCCTGCCGGCCGGCATCCGGCACCGGGTCGGGCAGAAGGAGCTGGCCGACATCGGGCCCGGCAGCAGCCTGGTCGGAGTCGCGGAGAACCGGACGTACCGGGTGGCCGACCTGTGGAACGGGGTCTTCCTCAGCTCCGGCAACGACGCCGTGCACGTGCTGGCCGGACTGACCGGAGGCTGGCGGGCCACGGCCGAGCGGATGCAGGCCAAGGCCCGCGCGCTCGGCGCCCGTGACACCCGGGTCAAGTCGCCCGACGGCTACGACGCACCCGGTCAGGTGTCGTCCGCGTTCGACCTGGCGGTGTTCGGCCGGGCCGGGCTGCGCAACGCCGAGTTCGCGCGCTACTGCGCCCGGGAGGAGGCCCGGTTCCCGGGCCGCGACGGCGGCTCGTACGGAATCGTGAACACGAACCGGCTGCTCACCGGCGCGGACGGCGTCGAACCGTACCGGGGCCTGATCGGGATCAAGAACGGCTACACCAGCAACGCCGGGAACACGCTCGTGGCCGCCGCGCGCCGCGACGGGCGCACCCTCGTGGCGACGGTCATGAACCCCCGGTCGGACGACGGGCACGCCGTCTACGAGGAGGCACGCTCGCTCCTGGACTGGGGTTTCGAGGCGGGCGGGCGGGTCGACCCGGTGGGCTCACTGGACGCTCTGCGCGCCGGACCGCTGCGGGGTCCGGAGGCGGAGGCGGCGGTGCCGGTGGCCCGGAAGGAGGACGGGTCCGGGCGGCCGGTGTCCTGGACGATCGCCGGTGCCGCCCTGCTGGGCGGGGCGGGGACGGCGCTGTTCCTGCGGCTCAGGTGGGGCCCGGTGCCGACGGACTGACCGGCGGCGGGCCGGCTCAGAACACGGAGAGGCCGGTGAGTGTCGTGAACCGCTCCAGGGCGGCGACGCCGGCCACCGAGTTCCCCCGCTCGTCCAGGCCGGGGCCCCACACGCACAAGGTGCAGCGGCCCGGGACGACCGCGATGATCCCTCCGCCGACACCGCTCTTGCCAGGCAGTCCGACCCGGTAGGCGAATTCCCCGGCCGCGTCGTACGTACCGCAGGTCAGCATCACGGCGTTGACCTGTTTGGCCTGGCTGCGGCTGAGCAGCCGGGTGCCGTCGGCACGGATGCCGTGCCGGGCGAGGAAGCCGGTCGCCAGGGCGAGGTCCGCGCAGGAAGCGGCGACGGAGCACTGCCGGAAATACTGGTCGAGCAGGACCGGGACGGGGTTGTCGATGTTGCCGTAGGACGCCATGAAATGGGCGAGGGCCGCGTTCCGGTTGCCGTGGGCCTCCTCGGAGGCGGCGACCTCCACGTCGAAGGCGAGGCCGGGGTTGCCGCTCTCCGCCCGCAGGAACGCGAGCAGTTCGCCGGCCGCGTCACCGGTACGGGTGTGCAGCCGGTCGGTGACGACGAGGGCACCCGCGTTGATGAACGGGTTGCGCGGAATGCCGTCCTCGTACTCCAGCTGGACCAGGGAGTTGAAGGGATTGCCGGAGGGTTCGCGGCCCACGTGCTCCCAGAGGGCGTCACCCTCGCGCGCCAGGTCCAGGGCCAGGGTGAACACCTTGGTGATGGACTGCACGGAGAAGGGCCGGCGCCAGTCCCCCACCCCGTACACCGAACCGTCCGGTTCGGCGACGGCCATACCGAAGCTCCTGGGATCACAGGCCGCGAGCGCCGGAATGTACCCGGCGGGGCGGCCCCGGCCGGGGGTCCGCTCGACCTCCTCGGCGATACGCTCCAGAACCGGCTCGAAGGTCGTCGACGCTGCCATGATCCCATTCTCCCGCATGCCCTCCGCGCCTTCCCGTCGCCGACCGCTTCCCGGGCCTCCTCCCTGTGAGGCCGGCCCAGGGCACCCCCGAAGGGGCGCGGGCAACTGCGCTACCAGCCGTCGACGGCCCCCACGGGCGAACAAGACCTCTGCCTCCACGACAACGCCGGCAGCGGGCGGGCTCACGCGGGGACGGTCTCCGGACCGAGCGCCGGCACCCGCCGCACCTCGCCGACCGGCAGCCCGCCGCCGAGCAGCACCTCTCCCGCGAACTCCGCGAGCAGCGCCGTGTCCACCCCGGCAAGCGCCAGCGCCGCCGCGGCCACCGGGACCCGTGCCCGGGAAGCCCCGTCGGCGATCTTCACGGCGACGGCGCGGCCGTCGGGCAGAGCGGCGACCTGCACGCCCTCGAAGCCGTCCTTGGCGAGGAGTCCGGGGACCGCACGCATCAGTGCGGCCACGTCGCGGCCGGAACCGGAGGCCATCTCGGCGTGCTCGCGCACCGCGCCGGCGACGCGGGCCTCGGGGGTACCGGGCGCGGCGGTGGTGAGCCGGGCGGCGGCGACGGCGAGACCGCGCAGCGAGACCGAGAACAGGGGCGCGCCGCAGCCGTCCACGGTGACCGTGGCGACACGCTGCCCGGTGAGGTCCTCGACGATCTCGGCGATCGCCTGCTGGAGGGGGTGGGCGGGGTCGAGGTAGTCGTCGAGGGACCAGCCGTTGAGTCTGGCCGTGTACAGCATGGCGGCGTGCTTGCCGGAGCAGTTCTGCGCGAGCCGGGACGGCGGGCGGCCCTCGCGCACCCAGGTGTCCCGCACGACCGGGTCGAACGGCAGGTCGGGGACGTTGCGGAGGTCGTCCTCGGTCAGTCCGGCCAGTTCGAGGATGCGCCGGGTGCCGGCCAGATGGCGTTCCTCGCCGGAGTGGCTGGCCGCGGCGAGCGACAGCAGTGCGCCCTCGAGGGGGAGTCCGGCGCGGACCATGGCCACGGCCTGGACGGGCTTGAGCGCGGACCGTGGACAGCAGGCCGCCTCGACGTCGCCGAGCCCGAACCGGATCCCGCCGTCGTCGTCGAGGACCACGACGGAGCCGTAGTGGACGCCTTCGACGACCCCACCGCGTATCAGGTGGGCGACGGGGGCGTGGAAGGGCTCGCGGATGGGGGGCGGGTCCGCGGGGAAGCTGCTGTACATCACACTGCCTGGGGTCGGTCGTGGGGCGGCGCGGAGCGCACGATGTCGGTGAGGGTGGTCTCGACGCGGTCGAGATGGTGGGTCATGGCGTCGACGGCGCCGGGCTGGCGGCCGTCGGTCAGCGCATCGAGGATCGCCCGGTGCTCGCGGTCGGACTGCTCGCGGCGGTCACCGAGTTCGTTGAGGAACGCGGACTGGCGGGCCAGTGCGTCCCGGATCTCCTCGATGACACGGCGGAACACCGGGTTCTGGGCGGCCTCGGCGACGGCGAGGTGGAAGAGCGTGTCCATGGCCACCCACGCGGTGGTGTCCGTCTCCCGTTCCATCCGGTCCAGGAGATGCTCCAGACGGTCCAGGTTCTCCGGGGTGCGTCGCCGGGCCGCGTACCCGGCGACGGGGATCTCGATGTGCCGGCGCACCTCCATCAGGTCGCCGGCCGTGTAGTCGCCGAAGGTGGGGTCCTGCACGGCGTCGGCCACGACGAAGGTGCCGCTGCCGGTCCTGGAGACGGTCAGGCCCATCGTCTGCAGGGCCCGCAGGGACTCGCGCAGCACGGGCCGGGAGACCTCGAGGGTGCGGCACAGCTCCGCCTCGGAGGGCAGCTTGTCGCCGATGGCGTACTCACCGCGTTCGATGGCGCCGCGAAGGTGGCTGAGCACCGCTTCCATCGCGCTGACGCGCCGCAGCCCCGCACCACCTGTCTGGCTGTCTGACAGATTCACGAGCCGATGGTGCGCGGGCGGCACGGGCGCTGTCAAGCCGGGGCCGATGCCGTCCGCATCCGCGCCG
>NZ_NEUB01000187.1 GCF_002910825.1 Streptomyces sp. SM1
CCGGGCTCGGCCTCCGGGCTCGGCCTCCGGGCTCGGCCTCCGGGCTCGGCTCCGGGCTCGACCTCCAAGTCGACGGAGGGCGACCCGCGCCGGCTGACCTCCCGTCAGGCCCTGCACCACGCCACGCTGCAGAGCGCCCGCGCGGTCGGCCTCGGCGGGAGCGCCGGCAGTATCGCGCCCGGCGGCCGCGCCGACCTCGTCCTCGTCGACCTCACCGGCCCGCACACCCAGCCCGTGCACCCAGCCCGTGCACGACCTCGCCGCGACCCTGGTGCACAGCGCCCGTGCCGCCGACGTCCGCACGACCGTCGTCGACGGCCGGATCCTCATGCGGGACCGGGAACTGCTCACGATCGACGTCCCCGGTGTGGTGCGGGAGCTGGCGGAGCGGCCGCCGGCGCTGGTCGACCGGAGCCACGGCCGGCGGATCCAGGAGTACGGCCCCTGAGGTTCACCGGGCGCGGGCGATGGGACCCGTACGCTCCGGGGGTCACCCCTTGCAACGGGACCGTCCCACAGGGGAGAGACCATGGCGCTTCCGGAGGCCGTCCCGCGCCGAGTGGCACCCGGCACGCGAGGAGCTGCCCGGCCGGGGAGAAGGCCGTCACCCGCGCTCGTACGCGCGGAGACCGGGTCCTCCGCACCCGCTCGACGCACGGACGCGGCCTCGAAGGGCTCGACTCCACCAGCGGCCTGCCGGACCGCACCGCGCTCGGCCGGCAGGAGGCGTGGGAGGGGCCCGGGGGGCGCGCGCCGGCCCCCGGGAGGCCCTGCGGGGGTGCGCCGGTCAGCTGTCACGACGAGTACGACGACCGACCCGCGAGGGCCGGGACGCGGCCGCGGCGAGCGCCGGGGCGGCTGATACGAGGCGTGTGGCAGGCGGTACGGAGGGTGACGGATTACTCCGTAAAGTCGAGAGCCCGCTCACGCTTGGCGGTGAACGGGTGTCAACTACGTCTCAGTACCGTCACCGGACGAGGCGTTCACCCCATGGTTGGCGTTTAACTCTACGAGTACAGCGCTACATGGAGGTGGCAGGGTGAACGGGCGAACAGTGCTCGAACGCTTTCCCGCAGGTGGACCGCGCGGCTCGTGGCCGGCGGAGGAGTTCGCGCACGCGCGGCGCCTGGAGGGACTGCCCGCCGAGGTCGTCATGGACCTCGCGACCGACATGTTCCTGGTGATCGTCCGGGCGGACGGCGGCGTCGGTGATGTGACGGCGTGAGCGGGCGCCGGAGGGCGCCCGTGTCCCGCCGAGGGCCGTTACGGGCTGTTACGCGGTGACCGGGCGGGACCAGGCGGGGGTGGTTCCCGTCAGCCGGCAGACGGCCAGGTACAGCGGTATCGGCGGCGTGTAGGGAAGCGTGCCGTCGGGCCGGTGGATCAGGCCGGGCAGGCCAGGGGCCTCCGCGTCGGGAAGGAGCGCGCCGGCCGCGTAGTGCGCGGGGGCGGGCCACTCCAGGGCGTAGTCGGAGTCGGACGGGACCAGCCACCACCAGTGCGCCTCATCGGCGTAGACGCACCCGACCCGGGGCAGCCGGGGCAGCACCATCGGGCCGAAACGGGCGGGTACCGCCACGGCGTCGCAGCCCATGGGGGCGGTCATGCCCTCGGGGACCTGCAGACGCCGGGAGGCGGCTCGGGGGTCCCGTCCGCGCCGGAGGCGGACCAGCGAGTCCAGGCTCAGCACTCGGATGCCGGTCATGCCCGTCACGCAGGCCCTCCGTTCCGGTGGGCGGCCTCGTCGGTGTCGCCCTCGCCACCGTCGTCCGGGCCGTCGGGCGGGCCGGGCTTCGGGCGGGCGCCCCAGCCCAGGTCGTTGCGGGAGTCGGCCGGGTCACGGGGGGTCTCGGCCTTGTGGGGGAGATCGGCCCAGACCAGCAGCCCCGGGCCCTGCTCGTGGGCGCCCCAGGAGTGGCACAGGGCGTCGACGAGGAGCAGTCCCCTCCCGTGCTCCTCCTCCGGCCGCTGCCGGGTGTTGGCGCGCGGCCTGTCCGGTGCGCAGCCCTCGTCCCGCACGGCTATGCGCACCAGATCACCGCCGTCGTGCAGCTCGCAGACTATGTGACTGCTCGCGGTGTGCACGATGGCGTTGGTGACGAGTTCGGAGACGACCAGTTCCGCCGTGTCACAGGTGTCCTCGCACACCGACCAGCCGGTCAGCCGTGCCCTCGTCAGGCGTCTGGCCTGAGCCGGGGAACCCGGATGAGCGGCCAGTTCGAAACGGAACCGGCGCTCGGCAGCGGCCCCCGGAGGGGCGGGTGCCGAGGCGGTGCCGAGGCCGATGGAACCTGCGGCGGCGTCTGTTCCTAAGGGTGCGGACGGAATCACGCTTGCCACTATCGCCCCGCCGTGAACACTTGGCAAGTGTCACTCTGAAAAATGCAGAGTGCTGTGTGACGGTCTGGACAGTCGTGGCACACTGCACGCAACAGCATCTCGCGCGGCGCCAGTTGGGATCGCCGAAGACTTGTTCGAACGCAAGTTCGATTCAAAGAGTCTTCGAAAAGATCTTCGAATGGCGCCGCCGGGCTGTCAGCATTTGTTCGAGGGAGGTGGAGTGTGAGCGAACCGCGGTCCGCGCCGACGGTGGGCCAGGTCGTCCTCGGCCGGCGCCTTCTGGACCTGCGGGAACGCGCGGGACTCAAGCGCGAGGAGGCCGCCCGTGTCCTCCGGGTCGCCCCCGCCACCGTCCGCCGCATGGAGATGGCCGAGGTCGGACTCAAAATCCCGTACCTCCAGCTCCTGCTGAAGGCGTACGGCGTCTCCGACGACGAGGCCGACGCCTTCGTGCAGCTGGCGGAGGACGCCAACCGGCCCGGCTGGTGGCAGCGCTTCCACGACATCCTGCCCGGCTGGTTCTCGATGTACGTCAGCCTGGAGGGTGCCGCCTCCCTCATCCGCAGTTACGAACCCCATTTCGTCCCCGGAGTGCTCCAGACCGAGGACTACGCGCGCGGCGTGCTGCGCTCCGGTGCCATAGGGCAGACACGGCCCGAGGACATCGAACGCCACGTCGACCTGCGCATGCAACGGCAGGAACTGCTCACCCGTAAGGACGCGCCCCGGCTGTGGGTCGTGATGGACGAGACCGTGCTCCGCCGTCAGGTCGGCGGCCCGGAGGTGATGCGTGCGCAGATCGACAAGCTGCTCGAGGCCACGAAGCTGTCCCATGTGACGCTGCAGGTCGCGACCTTCGCCGGCGGGCCGCATCCGGGCACGTATGGGCCGTTCGTGCTGTTCCGATTTGCCATGCCCGAACTGCCGGACATGGTCTACAGCGAGTACCTGACCGGCGCCGTCTACCTGGACGCGCGCACCGAGGTGGCGACCCACCTCGAGGTCATGGACCGCATGGCGGCGCAGGCCGCTTCGGCACATCGCACGAAGGAGATCCTCCGGGATCTCCGCAAGGAGCTGTGAATGGAACTCATCGAGTCCCGGAAATCCCTGTCCTCGTCGCGGGTCCGCACCGAGCGGATCTACAACGGCATGCCCGCGCGGGAGCTGGGCAGCGAGGGCTGGCACAAGCCGTGGAGCGGCGGCAACGGAGGCAACTGCCTGGAGGCGATGAAACTCGACGACGGCCGGATCGCCGTACGCCAGTCCACCGATCCGGACGGGCCCGCGCTCATCTACACCACTGCGGAGATGACGGCCTTCATCGAGGGCGCGAAGGCCGGAGAGGCGGATTTCCTGCTGTCCTGAGACCTGTTGTCCGCTCTACCTTTGCGTTCGTCCCCCTTCTGACTTGGCACCGACTTGATCATTAACGCTTGCAGAGACTTATGGAGTCCGTCATGACCGGGCAGCACCCCGTGGAGATCGACACGACCAGGCCACACCCCGCGCGGATGTACGACTGGTACCTCGGAGGCAAGGACAACTATCCCGTCGACGAGGCCATGGGCCGGCAGATGCTGGAGCTCGACCCGCGCGTGCCGGTGATGGCACGCGTCAACCGCGCGTTCATGCAGCGGGCCACGACCTGGCTGGCCGGCCAGGGCGTACGCCAGTTCCTCGACATCGGCACCGGCATTCCCACCGAGCCCAACCTGCACCAGGTGGCCCAGCGGGCCGTGCCGGACGCCCGCGTCGTGTACTGCGACAACGACCCCATCGTGCTGGCCCACGCGGCGGCACTGCTGCGGGGCACGGACGAGGGCGCGACCGAGTACCTCCAGGCGGACGTGCGTGATCCGGACGCCATCCTGGAGGGTGCGCGCAAGGTCCTCGACTTCAACGAGCCGGTCGGCCTGTCCCTCATCGCGCTGCTCCACTTCGTCCCCGACGAGGACGGCGCGCACGAGCTGGTGGGGCGGCTGGTGGACGCACTGCCCCCGGGCAGCCACCTGGTCATCACCCACGCGACGGCCGACTTCACCCCCGAGGAGTCGGCGGCGGCCACCGAGAAACTCAAGGCGGCGGGCGTCACCCTGGCCCTCCGGTCCCGGGACGAGTTCACCCGCTTCTTCGACGGCCTCGACCTGGTTGCCCCCGGTGTCCAGGTCCCCCACGAGTGGCACCCGGAACTGGGCGACCCGATCCCCGGCCAGAGCGACGGCATAATCCCCGGCTACGGAGCGGTGGCCCGCAAACCGTAGCCCCCGCGGGCGCCCCCACTCCCCGGGGGCGCCTCACCCCGACTTCGAACCGCCCCGCGGCTCCCGCGGGGCGGTCGTGCTCGTGCGCGGGAAGTACTCCCCGGGGAGGCACGGGCGGGCGGTGGGGGTACCTCCCGCTCGAGCGAAGCCGAGAGTGGGGGAGGCACCCCGAGAGGGCCGGGTCGCGCAACCTCGCCCGTGAGGAGCCGCACGGGCACCGTGTGATGCACGGGCCGTCCTGTGAGCGGCGAGGTGGTCCGGGGCGCCGACCGGCACGCCCGCTCACACCGCCATGGGGCGGTCGTAGGGCCCGACCGGCGCCGGCAACCGCGTCTCACCACCGGTCAGATGACCGTCCACCGCCGCCGCCACAGCCCGCCCCTCCGCAATCGCCCACACGATCAACGACTGCCCCCGTGCGGCGTCCCCCGCCGCGAAAACGCCCGGCACGTTCGTGGCGAACCCCGCGTCCCGCGCGATGGTGCCACGGGGCTCCGTCTCCAGTCCCAGCCGGGCGATCAGCCCGTCCCCCCGGTCCGGCCCGGAGAACCCCAGGGCCAACAGCACCAGGTCCGTCCGCAACGACCGCTCGGTTCCCGCCACGGCCCGCCGCCGGGAGTCCACCTCCACCAGATCCAGCCGGCACACCCGGCCCTCCGCGTCCCCGGCGAAACGCAGCGTCGACGCCGCGAACACCCGGGCGTCCATCTCTGCCTCCGCCC
This sequence comes from Streptomyces sp. SM1, assembly GCF_002910825.1. Classification (GTDB taxonomy): domain Bacteria; phylum Actinomycetota; class Actinomycetes; order Streptomycetales; family Streptomycetaceae; genus Streptomyces; species Streptomyces okerensis. The sequence continues at coordinate 5,327 of NZ_NEUB01000187.1, forward strand.
CCGGCGCCAACCGCAGCGCGCCCGCCTCCTCGTGCGCCGCGGACATCCGGTACACCTTCGGATAGGTGGGCCAGGGTTCCTCGTCCTCGTCACGCGACGTCCCCGGCCGCGCGTAGATGTCGAGTTGGGTGACCGTCGCCGCGCCCTCCCGCACGACCGTCCCCAGGCAGTCCGCACCCGTGTCGCCGCCACCGATGATGACCACATGCCGGCCCGCCGCCGACAACGGGGACGACTCCAGATCCCCCTCGCACACCCGGTTGGCCAGCGGCAGGTACTCCATCGCCTGGTGGATCCCCGCCAGTTCGCGTCCCGGCACGGGGAGTTCACGCCAGGCGGCGGCCCCTGTCGCGATCACCACCGCGTCGTACCTCGCCCGCAGCTCCTCCGCGTCCACGTCCCGCCCGACCGTCGTGGACGTACGGAACTTCGTCCCCTCCGCCCGCATCTGCGCGAGGCGCCGTTCCAGATGGTGCTTCTCCATCTTGAACCCGGGGATGCCGTACCGCATCAGCCCGCCGACGCGGTCGTCCCGCTCGTACACGGCGACCGTGTGGCCCGCCCGCGTCAACTGCTGGGCGGCGGCCAGTCCGGCGGGGCCCGAGCCGATGACGGCGACGGTCCGCCCCGAGAGCCGGTCCGGCGGCGCCGGTGGGGCGAAGCCCTCCTCCCACGCCCGGTCGGCGATGGCGCACTCCACGTTCTTGATGGTGACCGCCGGCTGGTTGATCGCGAGCACACAGCCGGTCTCGCACGGTGCGGGACACAACCGCCCGGTGAACTCCGGGAAGTTGTTGGTGGCGTGCAGCCGCTCCGCCGCCGCCCGCCAGTCCTCCCGGGACACCAGCTCGTTCCACTCGGGGATGAGGTTGCCCAGCGGACAGGCGTCGTGGCAGAACGGGACACCGCAGTCCATGCAACGGTCGGCCTGCCCGCCGATGACGGGCAGCAGCGCACCGGGAACAAGGACCTCGTCCCAGTCACGGACCCGTTCCGCCACCGGCCTTCGCGGCCACTCCTCACGGGGCGTGGTCAGGAAACCCTTGGGATCGGCCATGGCCGTCTTCCTTGTGTGCGCGGGTGACAGGCCGTGCGTCGTCGGTCTGCGCTCCTCCGGCCACGATACGTCCGCCCGGCCCCATCCGCAGAGGGCCGCTGAGCGCGGGAGACACCGTGCGAGACCCGCGGTGCGGGATACGCGGTGCGGAGTACGAGGCGTGGGGTGACCGGTGGACCGGCGCCGCCCGCACCGCGTCGCCGGCCGGCGCGGGGAGCACCCGGGAGCACCGGCGGGCGGCCGGAGGAA
>NZ_NEUB01000188.1 GCF_002910825.1 Streptomyces sp. SM1
CCCCGCCCGCCACGAGGCGGCGGCGGCGCCGCACAGGGCGACGAGAAGTCCCGTCCAGAACGCGAGGTGGTACGGCCAGACCGCGTCGCCGATCGTGAACCAGCCGGGCGCCAGTCCCACCTCGGCCGCCCATGAGGCCAGCAGGGGCGCGGCCGGCCTGCCGAGCGCGCACCCGGCGGCCGAGGCGAGCACCCCGACGATCAGGGCCTCGAGGAGCACCATGCGCCGCAGCTGTCCCGGGGTGGCTCCCGCGGTCCGCAGCAGACCGAACTCCCGGCGTCGGCGCTCGACCGCGAAGGCGAAGGTGGAGGCCACCACGAACACCGAGACGAAGGCGGAGACGCCGCCGGCCGTGCCGAACAGGGCGTTCATCGCGGTCAGCGCTTCGCCGTCGCGTTCGGGGCCGGCATCGGCGAAGCGGCGGTCGTCACCGGTGAGGACCTGGACACCCGCCGCCCCGCGCACCGCTTCCGGTACGGCCGCCGGGTCGGCGTCCACAACCAGCTGGAGGACGGCGGGGGACAGCTCGGCGGCGCGTGCGTCGGTGTGGAAGAGGGCGTGCTCGAAGCCGAGATCCCCCACGGTGCCCACCACCCGCACGGTGCCGTGATCCGTACGGACCGGCTCTCCCGGCCGTACCCAGTCACCGCTGACGACGACCTCGTCGTCCGCGCGGGGCGCACGGCCCGACTCGATCTCGTACGGGGCGAACGCGGCGGTGGACCAGGGGTGACCGGTCAGACCGCCGGGCCCGCCCGCCGCGCGGACGGGGTAGGAGCGGTCCACGACGACGGTGCCGAGCCGGCGCAGCGTCGCCAGGGTCGTGTCCGGCACCGCGCGGGGGTGCGCCAGTTCTCCGGTCCGGTCGCCGTCCGGTGTGGGGACACGGAACGTGTCCGCGCCCTTGACCACGGCCGGGGCGGCGGCGAACCGTTCCGGCCCCCGCGCGGGGGCCTCCAGCGAGGAGGCGAGTGCGAGTCCCATGACGGTGAGCAGGGCCACGCCCAGGGACAGGGCGGTGAAGGCGCCGGCGAAGGTGAGCGGGTGGGTGCGCACGGTGCGCAGGGCGAGGCTCAGCACGGCACCGTCTCCAGTCCGGTCATCCGCGCGGCGATGGCGTCGGCTCCCGCACGGGTCAGCTCGCCGTGGACGCGGCCGTCGACCAGGAAGACCACGCGGTCCGCGCGGGAAGCGGCCACCGGGTCGTGGGTCACCATGACGACTGTCCGGCCCGCGCCGTCGGTCATCCCCCGCAGCAGCGTGAGTACCTCGTGGCCGGTCCGGGAGTCCAGGGCCCCGGTCGGTTCGTCGGCGAACAGCACCTCGGGGCGGGTGATCAGGGCGCGGGCCAGCGCGACGCGCTGCTGCTGGCCGCCGGACAACTGCGCGGGCCGGTGCCGGGCGCGGTCACCGAGGCCGACCTGGTCGAGTGCGGCGCGGATCCGGGACCGCGGCACACGCCGGCCGGCCAGTCGCAGCGGAAGGACGACGTTCTGTTCGGCGGTCAGCGACGGCAGCAGGTTGAACGCCTGGAAGACGAACCCGATCCGCTCGCGGCGCAGCAGGGTCAGCCGCCTCTCTCCGAGCCCGGTCAGTTCGGTGCCGCCCACGACGACCGAGCCCGAGGTCGGCCGGTCGAGTCCCGCGGCGCACTGCAGCAGCGTCGACTTGCCGGAGCCGGAGGGACCCATCACGGCGGTGAAGCTTCCGCGCGGGAAGGCGAGTGAGACCTCGTCCAGCGCGTGCACCGCACGGTCGCCCGAGCCGTACCGGCGGCTCACGCGGCGCAGCGTGATCGCGTCGCCGTCCTTCTGGTCCATGTCCCACTCCCTGTCCGTTCCGGCCGTCGCGGGCTGAGCGACGGGGGAAACGAAACCGTTCACGGGCCGGGCGGCGCAGTGCGGCAGGGGCGAGAAGAGGGGTGGGGCCAGGCATACCCCGAAACCTCCGTCCAGGCCCATGGCCGCCGCGTGGCACCGCCTCTACGGTGATCCGCATGCAGCCCCGAGATCCCTGGCAGGCCATGGCCCGCCCCGGCTACGTGCTGTCGGCCTGGCCGTGGCGCTCGGCCGGATATCTGCTCACCGGTGCGGTGACCGGCGCCGTCGTGCTCGTGGGCCTCGCCGTGTCGGTGGCGGCCGGCGGTGTGCTCACGGTCGTCCTGGTGGGGCTGCCCCTGCTGTTCGGCACCGCACTCGCGGGCCTGCCGGTGGCCCGCCTGGAGCGGTGGCGGCTGCGG
>NZ_NEUB01000189.1 GCF_002910825.1 Streptomyces sp. SM1
GGGCCGTCCAGCAGCCGGTGGATGCGCAGCGCGGCGAGGGAGCAGGAGTCGGCCCACGCCCCGAGACCGGCGGCGGACCGCTCCGCGGGGGCGGTGGCGAGCATCCGGTGCGCGAGCGCCACGGACTCCTCCGCCTGCTCCGCGCCGCCGGCCGCCATGTCCAGCTTGCCGCGCGTCTCCTCCAGCCGTTCGGTCCAGTCGCCGGCGGCCGCGTCCTCCGCGAGGCTCCCCCACAGGGGCCGCAGCACCTCGTCGTCGCCGCCCAGCAAGGGCACGCACCGATCCAAACAAGCCAAGCCGCTCACGGCCAGTCCGCGTTCGTCGGCCTGCGCGATCAGGTCCACCAGGCTCATCCACGCCTCCCCTTGCGGGTCGTCACAGGCCCCCCGGTGAGGCCCTGCACGGGTCTCATGCCCTAGGAAGCCCGCATTTCCCCTTACTGCGTGCGACGGGCCCGGAGTGTCACTCGGGCACCACTCCGAGTCGGCCGAGGAGACGGAAGAAGAGGTTTTCGGCCAGGGGGTCGGGGTCGGCGGTGAGCACGTCGGTCAGCTCCCCGGCGGACACCGTGTGCCCCGCCTCCTCGGCCCAGAAGACGGCACGCTCGGCGGCGTCGGCGGGTTCCAGGAAGTAGTCGTCGACCGTGAGTCCCTCCCGCTGCCCGTCGAGGTACCCGGCCATCGCGGCCCGCGCCAGGCAGGTCGTCCACGCCCCGCTCTCGGGTGACGCCGCCTCCACCACCACGCAGTCGCTGTCCATGACGTATCCGAACAGGGCGGGCGCCCCGGTCTCCCGGGCCAGGTCGTTCATGTTCCCGACGTCGCCCTCGCCGCCCGGGTACTCCCACACCTGCCAGCCGCCCGGTGCCGAGGTGCGCAGGGTCAGGCCCCCGGCCGCACCGGCCAGCGCGTCCAGTTCGGCGAGCGGCCGCTCCCCACGGCCCACGACGAAGTACCCCCAGTAGCCCATGTTCTGGTGTTCTCCCCGGTGCGTCGGTTCGGATCAGCAGAACACCACCACAGTCGCACGGGGGTTCGCAGGCAATTCCGGCAATCCGTCACACCGGGTACGCGCGTGCGCGGACGGGACGGGTCAGCCCAGCTCGCCCGCCAGGGCCCGGAACTCCGTCCACGACAGCGCGGGGGCGCCCGGGTCCCACAACTTCTGCACGGTCGCCCGCAGGGGCATGCGGATGCCCGCCGCGACCTGGTCCTGGGTCTGGGAGCGGGGCAGGTCTCCCCAGACGGCGAGGGAGCCGCCGAGGATCTGGTCGTCGTACCGCTCCGGGACGGGGGTGGTGCCGCGCAGCACGAGCGGCGTCCACTGCTCGTAGATCCGCTCCCCCGTCGGGTAGACGAAGGTCTGCGGCTCGCCGAGGACGTAGTAGAGGAACTCGTCGTTGTAGTTGACGACCTCGCGGCCCTCGCCCAGGTACGCGGCCGGCTCACGGGCGCCGATCTCCTTGCCGGTCCAGTAGGCCACCTGGATGTCCTCCGCGGCCCGCACCGAACCGCCCCTGAAGAAGCCGTCGTTCCAGGCGCGGGGCGTGCGGTCGTGGGCGCGCACCGTCTCGGCCCGGTCGTTCAGCCAGCCGGTCGTCAGGTCCTCCACGGTCGCGCCGGCGCCGTACTTCTTCCGCGCGGCGGCGGCCAGGCCCGGGAAGGACGCCTCGGGGTCGGAGACCACGAGGGCCTGGTACTCGTCGGCGCCCAGGTGCCACTGCCCGCCGGGGAAGAGTCCGGCGTACTCGTCCAGCAGGTCGTCGACGATCTCGGCGGACTCCGGCTCGGAGATGTCGATCGCGCCGCGCACGGTGCCGCCGCCCGCGTCGCGCAACTGGAGGTCGGGGTGGGCGGCGATGACCGCGCCGAGGTGCCCGGGCGAGTCGATCTCGGGGACGACGGTGATGTGCCGGCTGGCCGCGAGGTCGACGATCCTCCTCACCTGCGCCTTGGTCAGGTGCTGCGCGGAGACGATCTCCGGATGCGAGTCGGACTCGATACGGAAGCCCTGGTCGTCGGAGAAGTGCAGGCCGAACTCGTTGTACTTCAGGTCGCCGAGTTCCCGTATCCGGTCCTCTATCCACTCGGCGCTGTAGTGCTTGCGCGCGATGTCCAGCATCAGTCCGCGCCGGGGCTTGGCCGGTTCGTCGCGCACCACGCCCTCGGGGGCGCTGCCGGCCCCCTCGATCTCCTGCTTGAGGGTGCGGGTGCCGTAGAAGACGCCCGCCTCGGCCGGCGCGGTCACGGTCACCCGTCCGTCCCGCACGGTCATCGTGTACGACTCCGGGTTCGCGCCGGAGTCGCGGTTCAGCTCGAGGCGCAGGTCCCCGTCGCGCTCGTCGTCCTTCTCGCCCGCGTACGTCAGCCCGAGCTCCCCGGCTGTCAGCCGGCCCTCGTCGGCGAGCGCCGGATCGGCCACGACCACCCGGTGGGTGGGCGCCGGACGCCAGCCCGGCCCCCGCTCCGCCGTGTGGTCGCGGACGGCGGGTATGGTGCGCGGCGCCTTCGACAGGGGGTAGGAGCGAGTGGGGCTCGGACTCGGGCTCCGCGCGGCGGACGCCTCCGTGGAGTCCGCGGACGATCCGTCGCCGCCCGA
>NZ_NEUB01000190.1 GCF_002910825.1 Streptomyces sp. SM1
GATCTGGAGCGGGAGGCCGGTGTCGCGCGTCTCTTCGAGCTGCACTACTCCTCGATGCTGCGGCTCGCCGTGCTGCTCGGCGCCGACGACCCGGAGAACGTGGTGGCCGAGGCGTACTACCAGATCTACCGCAAGTGGCGGCGGCTGAAGGACGTGGCCGCGGCGGAGGCGTACCTGCGCTCCACGGTCTGCAATCTGACCCGGATGCGGATACGCCATCTCCAGGTCGCCCGCCGGCACGAGGAACGTCCGGCGGTCCCGTCCGACGAGACCGTGGCCTCCGCCGAGAACACCGCGCTGCTCCACGACGACCAGCGGGTACTGATCGGCGCCCTCCAGCATCTTCCGGCCCGGCAGCGCGAGGCGCTGGTGCTGCGGCACTGGCTCGGGCTGAAGGAGAGCGAGATCGCCGCCGCGATGGGCATCACCCGCGGTTCCGTCAAGACGCACACCTCGCGCGGTATCGCCGCGCTGACCCAGGCGATGGAGGCCCGGCGATGACGCATCGGGATGCGACTCCGTCGCGTGGCACCGGTCCGGACCGCACGGACCACGGCCGGACCGGGCCGCCCCGCCCGCCGGGCGCGGAGCGCACCGAGCGGGAACTGCGCGAGGCCCTGCGGGCGCTGGCCGGCGGGGTGCTGCCGGACCCCGACGCCTACCGCACCGCGCGCGGCGAGTGGCTGCGCCGGGAACGCCGGCGGCGGCTCGTCCTCACGGTGCTCGTGGCCGTCGTCTTCGCGCTGGCCACGCTGATCGGCCTGTGGGTGCTCAACCAGGCCCCCTCCGACCCGGGGGTCATCTTCTCCGGCGACGGCGCCGCGGCGGCCGACGCCCCGTCACTCCCCCGGCTCCGGCCCTGATTGCGGTACCCGATGGCCGGGAACCCGCACCCCGTGCAACGTATCGAGGACTACGCGCTCATCGGCGACGAACAGACCGCTGCCCTGGTGGGCGCGGACGGCTCGGTCGACTGGCTCTGCCTGCCCCGCTTCGACTCGGCGGCCTGCTTCGCCCGGCTGCTCGGCGACGAGAACAACGGGCACTGGCGGATCGCCCCGGCCGGCGCGGACCGGTACACCCGCCGCTCCTACCGCGAGGACACCCTCGTCCTGGACACCGAGTGGGAGACCCCCGAAGGGGCGGTGCTGGTCACCGACCTGATGCCACAGCGCCACCGCGCGCCCGACCTGGTGCGCATCGTGCAGGGCGTACGGGGTGAGGTGACCGTGCGCAGTACGCTCCGGCTGCGCTTCGACTACGGCTCGGTCGTGCCCTGGGTGCGCAGGGAGGACGGTCACCGGGTGGCGGTGGCCGGACCGGACTCGGCGTGGCTGCGCAGCGTCCCGGAGGTGCCCACGTGGGGCGAGGACCTGGGCACCCACTCGGAGTTCACCGTGAAGGAGGGCGAGCGGGTCGCGTTCGTGCTGACCTGGCACCCCTCGCACGAACCGCGGCCCGCGCTCGTCGATCCGTACACCTCCCTGCGGCACAGCGTCAGGGACTGGCAGGCGTGGGCACGCCGCTGCCTCTACGACGGCCCGCACCGGGACGCGGTCGTCCGGTCGCTGATCACGCTCAAGGCACTCACCTACCGTCCCACCGGCGGCATCGTCGCCGCGCCCACCACCTCGCTGCCGGAGGAGCCGGGCGGGGTGCGCAACTGGGACTACCGCTTCTGCTGGCTGCGCGACTCCACGCTGGCCCTGAACGCGCTGCTGGCCGCCGGATACCAGGAGGAGGCGGAGGCGTGGCGCAACTGGCTGCTCCGCGCGGTCGCGGGCGACCCGGCGGACCTCCAGATCATGTACGGGCTCGCGGGCGAGCGGCGGCTGCCGGAGATCGAACTGCCGTGGCTGTCCGGGTTCGGCGGGGCCACACCGGTGCGGATCGGCAACGACGCGGTGACCCAGCTCCAGCTGGACGTGTACGGGGAGGTCGTGGACTCCCTGGCGCTGGCCCGGCGTTCGGGCCTGTCCGCGCATCCGGACGTGTGGGCCCTGCAGTCCGTGATGCTGACATTCCTGCGCACGGCCTGGCGGCAGCCGGACGAGGGGCTGTGGGAGGTGCGCGGCGGCCGGCGCCACTTCGTGCACTCCAAGGTGATGGTGTGGGTGGCCGCGGACCGCGCGGTGCGCGCCATGGAGGAGTTCCCCGATCTGCCAGGGGACCTGGACGGCTGGCGCGAGCTGCGGGACGAGATGCACCGGGAGGTGTGCGAGAAGGGGTACGACCCGGCGCGGAACACGTTCACGCAGTCCTACGGCTCGCGTGAGCTCGACGCGGCGCTGCTGCTGCTCCCCCGGGTGGGCTTCCTGCCGCCCGACGATCCGCGCGTGCTCGGCACCATCGAGGCGGTCCGTTCGGAGCTGTGCCAGGACGGGTTCGTACGCCGCTACACGCCGGACGCCGCGCAGGTCGACGGGCTGCCCGGGGAGGAGGGCACCTTCCTGGTGTGCTCGTTCTGGCTGGCGGACGCCCTGCACATGACCGGGCGGACGAAGGAGGCACGCGAACTGTTCGAACGTCTGCTGGGGCTCGCCAACGACGTGGGGCTGCTGGCGGAGGAGTACGACCCGGTGGGCGGGCGGCTGCTGGGGAACTTCCCGCAGGCGTTCAGTCACATCGGGCTGGTGAACACCGCGCTCGCCCTGTTCGGGACCGAAGGGGCAGGATAGAGGCCATGGATCTTGGGCTGAAGGACCGGGTGTACGTCGTCACCGGGGCGACCCGCGGACTGGGCAACGCCGCCGCGCGGGAGCTCGTCGCCGACGGTGCGAAGGTGGTCGTCACGGGACGGGAGGAGAAGTCCGTCGCGGAGGCGGCGGCCGCGCTGGGGCCGGGTGCGGTCGGGGTGGCCGTCGACAACGCCGACCCGGCGGCGCCGGAGCGGCTGATCGCTGCCGCGCGGGAGCGGTTCGGGCGCTTCGACGGCGTTCTCGTCAGCGTGGGCGGGCCGCCGCCGGGGTTCGTCGCGGACACCACCGACGAGCAGTGGCGGTCGGCGTTCGAGTCGGTGTTCCTGGGCGCGGTGCGGATGGCGCGGGCGGCTGCGGGAGAGCTGGGCGAGGGCGGTGTCATCGGGTTCGTGCTGTCGGGGTCGGTGCACGAGCCGATTCCCGGGCTGACGATCTCGAACGGGCTGCGGCCGGGGCTGGCCGGGTTCGCCAAGTCGCTGGCGGACGAGCTGGGGCCGCGGGGGGTCCGGGTGGTGGGGCTGCTGCCGGGGCGGATCGACACGGACCGGGTGCGGGAGCTGGACGCGTTGTCCGCGGATCCGGAGGCTACGCGGCGGGCCGCGGAGTCGCGGATTCCGTTGCGGCGGTACGGGAGGCCTGAGGAGTTCGGGCGCACGGCGGCGTATCTGCTGTCGCCGGCGGCGTCCTATGTGTCGGGGGTGATGATGCCCGTGGACGGGGGTTTCCGGCACGGGTTCTGATACGGGGTCGGCTGGTGCGGGGGCGGTGGGTTCGAGGTCGGCTGGTGCGGGGCGGGGGGGTGTTCGCGCTGCCCGGCGCCTGCGGGGTGCCGTCGCGCCCACCCGTGCCGCCC
>NZ_NEUB01000191.1 GCF_002910825.1 Streptomyces sp. SM1
CGGGTGCCGGCGCCCGCCGGCCGGCCTTCCGGGGCGCCTCACCGGGCGCGAACCGCCACCATGCGCAGCCGGACCGGGCATCGCCGTGGACGAAGAGCGCGCCGCCGGGCGTGATCAGGACGGCCCCGTCCGGGGCCGTCACCTCCAGTTCCCAGGCGTCCGCGATCCGGCGGGCGACGGCGGGCCGGTCCGGCCGGTCCTCACCGGCACCGGACATGACGAGTCTGACCCGGTCGGTGCCCCGCGCGCGGAGGGAGTCCAGGAGCGCGCCCAGCCGTGCCCAGTGTCCGGCGCCGGGCATCCCGCCACCGGCGGCGGATCCCACGATGACCGTGACGACGCCCTCCTCCCGTCCGACGGCGCCCGCCACCTCGGCCACGACGTCCAGCGGGAACGAGTCGTCCTCGACCGAGCGCACCAGCAGCACACCGTCGACGTCCTCGACCGGCGGGCCACC
>NZ_NEUB01000192.1 GCF_002910825.1 Streptomyces sp. SM1
ACCGACGGGTCCAGCCGCAGCAGCACCTGCTTGCGCTGCGGCCGGCCCTGGGGGGCCGGGCCCCCGGACGGAGTCGTCACTGGTAGAGCGTCCCGGTGTTGAGGACCGGCTGCGCCGAGCGGTCGCCGCAGAGCACCACCATCAGGTTGGACACCATCGCCGCCTTGCGCTCCGGGTCGAGCTCCACGATGTCCTGCTCCTGGATCCGCGCCAGCGCGGACTCGACCATGCCCACCGCGCCTTCCACGATCTGCTGCCGCGCGGCCACGACCGCACCGGCCTGCTGCCGCTGGAGCATCGCCGAGGCGATCTCGGGCGCGTAGGCGAGGTGCGTGAAGCGGGACTCGATGATCTGCACTCCGGCCGCGTCCACGCGGGCGTGCAGCTCGACGGCGAGCTTCTCGGTGATCTCCTCGGCGTTGCCGCGCAGCGAGAGGCCGTCCTCGTCATGGGCGTCGTAGGGGTACTCGATGGCGATGTGCCGTACGGCCGCCTCGGTCTGGGTGGAGACGAACTCGATGTAGTCGTCCACCTCGAAGGTGGCCTGCGCGGTGTCCTCGACCCGCCACACCACGACCGCGGCCAGTTCGATCGGGTTGCCGTAGGCGTCGTTCACCTTCAGTACGGCGGTCTCGTGGTTGCGCACGCGGGTGGAGATCTTGGTGCGCGAGGTGAAGGGGTTCACCCACCGCAGGCCGTCCTGGCGGATCGTGCCCCGGTAGCGGCCGAAGAGCTGCACCACCCGGGCCTCGCCCGGCGCCACCATGTTCAGCCCGCACATCGCGAGGAAGGCGGCGATCGCGATCAGGATGCCGCCGGCGATCAGGGCGGCCTTCGCGCCGGTCGCGGTGACCGCCGTGGCGGAGACGATCATCGCCGCGCCGACGAGCAGCCCGGCCAGTCCGAGCATCAGTGCCAGCCCGCCGCCGATGCTGTGCGCCGGGACCTCCCGCACGCGCGGGGCCGGCATCTCCGGCACATCGGCCGTGACCTGCGTGTCGTGTGTGGACATGGGTGATCCCCCGTTTCCCGGGGCGCCTCCGCGCGGGTGGCTGCGGGCTAGCGCCTGTCTAACTAAGTGATAGCATTTTATCCCATCACGGCAACCTCCCACGCCTCTCGTACGTCGGTTCAGTAGGGGTGGGTGCTGATTGTCACGTCCGTAACGACCGCATCAGCAGCCCTTTGTCATAACTCCCGGTGTTACTTTTCTGAGCTGACCTGAGCGGCGAACCTGTGTGGCAGTCGAGCACACATGAACGAAGCGGAGCGGAACGGGCGTATGGGACGAGCGGAAGAAAGACGCGCACGACAGCGCGGCGGACGCCGTGCGGCACCCAGGGGCGGCCGTTCGTCGGGCGCGACCGGCCGCAGCGGCATACGCCGGCTGTTCACCTGGAAGAAGATCGTCGGCACCTTCTTCGGCCTCTGCCTGCTCGGCATGGGTGCCTTCATCGTGCTGTACATGGTGATCGACATCCCCGAGGGGAACGCCGAGGCCGAACTGCAGGGCAACGTCTACAAGTACAGCGACGGCTCGGTCATGGCCCGCAGGGGTTACAACCGGGACATCGTCGACCTGGCCAGGATCCCCAAGGACGTCCAGCGCACCTTCGTCGCCGCCGAGAACAAGTCCTTCTACAAGGACTCCGGCGTCGACATCAAGGGCACCGCGCGCGGCCTGCTCAACACCCTCTCCGGCAAGGGCGCCCAAGGCGGTTCGACGATCACCCAGCAGTACGTGAAGAACTACTACCTGACGCAGGAACAGACCGTCTCCCGCAAGATGAAGGAGCTGGTCATCTCCCTGAAGCTGGACCGGGAGAAGTCCAAGGACTACATCCTCGCCGGCTACATCAACACCAGCTACTACGGCCGCGGCGCCTACGGCATCCAGGCCGCCGCGCAGGCGTACTACCACGTCGACGCCGAGAAGCTGACGGTCGAGCAGGGCGCCTACCTCGCCGCCCTGCTCCAGGCCCCGAGCCAGTACGACTGGGCGGCCGCCAGTGAGAACGGCAAGAAGCTCGTCCAGGAGCGGTGGAACTACGTTCTGGACAACATGGTCGAGCAGGAGTGGCTGAGCGGCTCCGACCGCCAGGGCATGGAGTTCCCCGTCCCCAAGGAGCCCAAGGCGTCACCCGGGCTGGAGGGCCAGAGAGGATATCTGGTCGAGGCGGCCAACAACGCGCTCAAGCAGCAGCTCGTCGCCCAGGGGGCAGCCGAGGACATGGAGCAGGCCAAGGCCCTGGTCGACCTCGGCGGCTACACCATCACGCTCAACATCGACAAGAAGAAGCAGGCCGCGCTGGAGAAGGCGGTCAAGACCAGGCTCACCGGCAAGCTCGACCCGGACAAGCGCGAGGTCGACGCCGACATCCAGGCCGGTGGCGTCTCCGTGGACCCGAAGACGGGTGCGGTCGTGGCGATGTACGGCGGCGTGGACTACGTGAAGCACTTCACCAACAACGCCACCCGCGAGGACTACCAGCCGGCCTCCACCTTCAAGCCGGCCATCCTCGCCGCCGCCGTGGACCAGGCCGCCGAGACCCAGGACGGCGTGCCCATCACGGCCGACACGATCTACGACGGCACGAGCAAGCGCCAGGTCGTGGACGGCGACCGCGAGGTCGGCTTCGCGCCCCCCAACGAGGACGACGTCGACTACGGCGACATCACCGTCCAGGAGGCGATGAACAAGTCCGTCAACTCCGTCTTCGCGCAGATGGGCATCGACGTCGGCATGCCCGAGGTCGTGAAGGTCGCGGGCGAGCTCGGCATGGAGACCGAGGGCATGGAGGCCGTGCCCGCGCAGACCCTGGGCAGCATGGGCGCGAGCCCGCTGGAGATGGCGGGCGTCTACGCCACCCTCGCCAACCACGGCAAGAAGGTCGCCCCGGCCATGGTGAAGTCGGCCGAGCACAACGACCGTACGATCGAGTTCCCCGAACCGGTCGGCGAGCAGGTCATCAGCCGCGAGGCGGCCGACACGGTGACCTCCGTGCTCACCGGCGTGGTCGACGACGGTACCGCGAGGAAGTCCGTACGGGAGAACCCGCTGCGCGACGGCCAGCAGGTCGCCGGCAAGACGGGTACCTCCGACAACAACAAGTCGGCGTGGTTCACCGGCTACACGCCCGAGCTGGTCACCTCGGTCGGCCTGTTCGGCGAGGACGACAAGCCGCCGCACAAGCAGGTGCCGATGTACGAGGCCGGCGGCGTCGACTACCGCGTCAACGGCGGTGGCTTCCCCGCCGAGATCTGGGCGGCGTACACCTTCGGCGTCATGGACGAGGTCAGCGAGTTCGACCTCGACACCGAGCAGGGCTCGGGTGTGAAGCCGACCCGGACGCCGTCGGCCACGCAGTCGCCTTCGCAGACCCCGAGCGAGGAGCCGACGACGCAGGAGCCCACGACCGAGGCGCCCACCACCGAGACGTCCGCGCCGCCGACCTCCGAGCCGCCGTCCGGGACACCCACGTCCGAGGCGCCGACGAAGACGCCCTCGAGCTCGCCGACCTTCGGCATCCCGGGAGACCCGGACAAGCCGGGCGACCCGGGCGACCCGGACGACCCGCAGTTCGGCGCGGATCAGTAGACGGCACGCAGGAGGGGCGCCCGGTGACCGCACCGGGCGCCCCTCCTGCCGTACGACGGCGTGTACGACCGCGTGTGCGGCGGCTCAGCCGTGGTTCAGTTCGAACCACACCACCTTGCCCGTGCTCAGCCGGGTCGCGCCCCAGCGCCGGGCCAGCCGGTTCACCAGGTACAGCCCGCGCCCGTTCTCGTCCGTGGCCCGCGCCTGCCGCAGCCGCGGCAGCTGCGGCACGTCGTCACCGACCTCGCAGCGCAGCACGTCCGTACGCAGCAGCCTCAGCGTGACGGGCCGTGTGGCGTACCGCACCGCGTTCGTCACCACCTCGCTGACCAGCAGCTCGACCGAGTCGCTCATGTCCTCCATGCCCCAGCGGGACAGTGCCCGCCGGGCGAGGCGGCGGGCCCGGCCGGGGGCCGCGTCCTCCGGCTCGAGGAACCAGTACGCCACGTCGCTCGGCGCGATCCCGTCGAAACGGGCGGCGAGCAGCGCGATGTCGTCGTCCCGGTCGCCCGGACCGAGCATGTCGAGCACCTCGTCGCACAGCGCCTCCAGCGGCGGCGAATGGTCCGCGCCGGTCAGCTGAGCGGTCGCGGCGAGCTTCTCGCGCAGCTGCTCGATACCGGTCCACACGTCCCGCAGCCGGGACTCCACCAGGCCGTCGGTGTAGAGCAGCAGGGTCGCCCCGGCGGGGGCGTCCAGCTCCACGGCCTCGAAGTCCACCCCGCCCACACCGATCGGCGCGCCCGCGGGCACCCGCAGCACCTCGGCCCGGCCGCCCAGCTCCAGCAGAATGGGCGGCGGATGACCGGCGTTGGCGATGGTGATGCGGTGCGAGACCGGGTCGTACACCGCGTAGAGGCAGGTCGCCATGCGGTCCACGCCGAGCCGCTGCGCCTGCTCGTCGAGGTGGTGCAGGACCTCCTGGGGCGGCAGGTCGAGCCCGGCCAGGGTCTGCGCGGTGGTGCGCAGCTGGCCCATGATCGCCGCCGACGTCATGGAGTGCCCCATCACGTCGCCGACCACCAGCGCCACCCGGCTGCCCGGCAGCGGGATCGCGTCGTACCAGTCCCCGCCGACCCGCGCGGTCTCGGCGGCCGGCAGATAGCGCGACGCCAGCCGTACGCCGGTGCAGCGCGGCAGGGTCTCCGGCAGCATGGTGCGCTGCAGCTCGTCCGCGATGTACGCCTCCCGCCCGTACAGCACCGCCTTGTCGATACCGAGGGCGCTGTGCGTGGCGAGCTGGGCGGCGACCAGCAGGTCGTCGGCCTCGAACGGGATGCGCTCCGGGCGGCGCAGGAACAGCGCCGCGCCGATCACCCGGCGCCGGCCGCGCAGCGGCGCGAGGATCGCCCGCTGTCCGTCCGGAACGGCCGACGCGCCGTCGGGGCCGAGGAGTTCGGGCAGCGCGGCCGCGGCGGCCGGGGCGTCCGTGAACACCGGACGCACACCGCGCAGCACCTCGGCGAGCGCGCTGCCGGGCCGTACCGTGCAGAGCTCCGCGCCGACCGAGTCCAGCTCGGACGGCTCCGGCGGGGCGGCGACCGGCATGAACCCGCCCTCGGTGTCCCGCTCCGCCGGGATCCGGTCGGTGCGGCGCAGCCGGAGCACCAGCGGGCCGGTGGGCCGCTCGTCGCCGACCGGCAGCGGGTCGCGCAGATAGACCAGGATCGCGTCGGAGAAGGTGGGCACGGTTGCCCGGCACAGCCCCATCACGATCTCGTCCAGGTCGATACCGCGGGCGATCCGCCGGGTCGCCGCGCCGACGAACCGCAGCCGGTCACCGTCCCGCCGCATCGGCGTCGGCCGGCCGGGCCGCGTGACCTG
>NZ_NEUB01000193.1 GCF_002910825.1 Streptomyces sp. SM1
CGGTGCCGACGGCTCCCCGGCGGCACCGCGGACATCCGCTCCGGTCGGTGGGCCGGTCGGTGAGGGCGAGGGCGGTGGGCGGTGGGGGCGGCGTCCGCGGTCTGCCGGCGGGAGTGGTGCGCGGGTGCGGCCGACACCGGGCGGGAAGGCGGGGGTGCCGTGTCCGCTTCGGAAGGTCGGTCAGTCGGCTCGGGTGAGGGCGAGGACGACGTTGTGGCCGCCGAAGCCGAAGGAGTGGCTGACGGCGACACGTACGTCCTGTCGCCGGGGTGCCCCGGTGACGCAGTCGATGCCGAAACCGGGCGCCGGGGCGTCCAGGTTCGCGACCGGCGGCACCGTGCCGTGCTGAAGGGTGAGTACGGTCAGCGCCGCCTCGACGGCGCCCGCCGCCCCGAGGCCGTGGCCGAGCGCACCCTTGGGCGCCGTGACGCTGGGCCGGTGCGGCAGCACCCGGGCGATCAG
>NZ_NEUB01000194.1 GCF_002910825.1 Streptomyces sp. SM1
AGCAGGCGGTGCTCGAGGCCGGGGGCGACCCCGCCCGGATACGCGACACCGCCGCCCGTCTCGTCACCGAGGTCTGCCGGGAGGTCCGCGCGTCCGGCCACACCGCGGGAACCGGTGAGGCGATCGAGACCCTGCGGCTCGCCTGCGACCTGGGCACGTCGGTCACCGCACTCCGCGAACTCCTCCTCGTCACATACCGGTTGAAGGCATCCGGCACCGACCCGGCACTGATCGGCACGGTCCGCCGGCGCCTCCGCCCCGAGGGACCGCTGCGGCTGTACGGCGTCTGCCGTGAACCGGTGATCGGTCCCGACGGCCTCGGCGGGGTGGTCACCCACCTCGTCGACGACGACGGCCACTGGTACACGCTCCCCGACGTCAAGCCCGGCGGGCCGGCCCGTGCCCGCCGCGCCGGGGCGCCCACGTCGCCATCCGGACCTTCCTGAGCGACCACTTCCGGCTCTCCCGCGGCGGCCTCGTCCTCACCGACGCGGCCGTCGCCCCGGACGGCCGACTGCTGCCGGAACCCGGTGTGCGTGCCACCTTCGCCGCCGGACGGCCCTGGACAGTGACCGCGCCGGTGACGCCGGCCGACGGCGAGAGATTCCCGGCACCTCCCGCGTCCGGCTCGGACGGTGCCGGGCGCACCGGACCCCTCACCGTCCGCGACATCGAGGTCGTCGGCACGGACGGCGAGGACCTGCTGGCCCGGGTCCTCCCGGAGTCTGACGCCGCGGCCCTCTCCGAGCGGGACGGCGCGCTCGTCCGGCTCACCCCCGCCCACCGTCATCCCGGCCTCGCCCATACGGCCAACCTCCGGCGGCTCGGCGCCCGTCCCGGGCTGCGGGTCCGGGTCGCCGGCCGGCTCGAGCCGG
>NZ_NEUB01000195.1 GCF_002910825.1 Streptomyces sp. SM1
GCTGGGCCAGCTGGCGGGCCAGGGCGCGCTGGGGGACACCCCCGTCGCCCCGACCACGGATTCCGCGCCGCTGCTGCCGGGTTACGGCGGTGCGACGGCGGTCTCCCCGCTGATACGCCCGCCGGGCGGCACCCCGCCGCTCACCCTGGCCGCCTGGGCGGCGTCCGCGGGGCTCAGGGCCCCCGGTCTCCTCACCGCCGGTACGACACCGACCCCCACGCCCACCACCTCCCGCACGGCCCGCTGACCCGTCCACTGCGCAGGGGCGCGCGAACCTGGTTGAATTCCGGGTGGCGCGCCCAGGCCCGTTGCGGCAGGGCGCCGAGCCAGTGTCCAGCTGTGGGGAGAGCATGAACAAGGGGAAGCCGGGCCGTCCGGGGGACGAACCGACCGTGCCTCCGGAGACCTCCGGCGGGGACTTCGAACTGGCCCGTCCGACCCGGGCACCGGCCACCACCGGCACCCACGAGGGCGACTACGAACTGGACCGCCCGTCGCACACTCCCGCCCCGCGTACGCCCCC
>NZ_NEUB01000196.1 GCF_002910825.1 Streptomyces sp. SM1
CGCCCCCGGCGCGAGCAGACGCCGTCCGGCTGCACGACGGGCACCGCACGGCGGCGGCGCCAGGGGACAACGCCCGGTCGGAGGGGGCCGCAGGGGCGGCCCCGGCCGGGGCCGTACGGGTCACGCCCCTCCGATGCCCCCCTGCCGTCCCCGCTCCGACTTGCCCATGTGCTGCTCGAACCGCTGGACGGCCGGCCCGTCGACGTCCCAGGGCCACGGAGTGACCACACCCTGGAGCGCCTCGAACACGGGATGCGCGTCGGCGGCGCGTCCGGCCGCGCACAGCGCGTACGCCAGCACGTTCAGATCCGCCGCCGCGGCCGCGTGCTGGAAGAACCCCGGCTTCACCCACAGCGAGGCCGCCTGCTCCAGCGCCGCGGCGATCTGCCCGCCCTGCCACAGCTGACCGGCCGTCATGGCCCGTACGCCGCCCTGCGCCAGCAGCCCCTGGTACTGGCGGACGGCCGCGGTCAACTCCACCGCCGCACACGGGGCGTTGGCCGGAATCCGGGCACGCACCACGTCGACGAAGTCGAGCACGGACGCGCTGGAACCGCCTTCCTCCGGCGACAGATAGGCGAGCATCTGCAGATACGCCTCACGGTGCCAGCGGTCGCGGGTGCTCGCCTCCCGCCAGACGGCGTTGACGTCGTTCATGCCGTACCGCTCGATGCGCGACACGCCGATCAGGACGACCCACGGCAGCGGATCCTCCGGCCGCAGCTCGGCGGCCTGGTGGCACTGGGAGAGCAGGTGCCCGGCGTCCTCCAGATGCCCCTCCCGCAGCCCGCGCGCCAGCTGGGACCAGGCGTGGAACACCAGGGCGTCGGCGTTGTCCGGCTCCCTGGCCACCCAGGCGGAACCGACCCCGGTGTCCGCCGTCGCCTCGGCCAGAACCGATGTCCGGTGGCTGCGGCGGTCCCAGTCGTCCCCGGTCTCCTCCAGCAGGGTGGCGACGAGCGCCACGTCGGCAGACTTGCCGCTCCCGCCCCGCTTGCTCAACTTCCCCAGTACACGCGCCAGTTCGGCGTCATCAAGGGCCAATGCGATTCGGGGACGTCTGCTGGTGCGACTGCTGAAGAGGGACATGTGCGAAGACTAGGAACTGTGGATGCGCCAGTGACCCGGACGGGTCGATCGTTACCGATCTGGCCCTTACCGCCGGTCGGGCGGGCAGACCGGGGCGGGGCCGGACATCTCGTCGGCCCTGCCCCACCCCGTCGTTCCGCCCGCGCGGCAGTGGACGTACGGATCAGACCTCCGGCGCCGGGTACGTCGGGTACTCCACACCGGAGACGTACTGGACGACCCGGACGACCTGGCAGGAGTAGCCGAACTCGTTGTCGTACCAGAGGTAGAGGATCGCGTTGTCGCCCTCGACCTTCAGCGCGCCGGCGTCCAGGATCGAGGCGTGCCGCGAGCCGACGAAGTCGCTGGAGACGGCGTCGGGCGCGCTGATGAAGTCGATCTGACGCTTCAGCGGCGAGGTCAGCGACACGTTGCGCAGGTGGTCGAGGACCTCCTGGCGGCTGGTCGCGCGGGCCAGCTGGAGGTTGAGGATCGCGATCGAGACGTTCGGCACGGGGACCCGGATCGAGCTGCCCGTGATGGTCGCGTCCAGGTCCGGGAGCGCCTTGGCGACGGCCGAGGCGGCACCCGTCTCGGTGATCACCATGTTCAGCGGCGCCGAACGCCCGCGGCGCTCCGACTTGTGGTAATTGTCCAGCAGGTTCTGGTCGTTGGTGAACGAGTGGACCGTCTCCACGTGCCCGCGCAGCACCCCGTACTCGTCCGCCATCGCCTTCAGCGGCGGCACGATCGCGTTGGTGGTGCAGGACGCGCAGGACAGGATCTGCTCGTCCGGCTTGAGGGTGTCGTGGTTGACGCCGTGCACGATGTTGGGCACGTCGCCCTTGCCGGGCGCGGTCAGCACCACCTTGTCGACACCGGGGCGCAGGTGCTTCGACAGACCCTCGCGGTCGCGCCACATACCGGTGTTGTCGATCAGGATGGCGTTCTTGATGCCGTACGCCGTGTAGTCGATCTCCGACGGGTCGTTCGCGTAGATCACCTTGACGGTGTTGCCGTTGGCGACGATGGCGCTGTTCGCCTCGTCGACGGTGATCGTGCCCTGGAACTGGCCGTGCACGGAGTCCCGGCGCAGCAGCGAGGCCCGCTTGACGATGTCCTGCTCGCCGCCCCCGCGGACCACGATCGCGCGCAGCCGCAGACCGTTGCCGGAGCCGGACTTCTCGATGAGCAGCCGGGCCAGCAGGCGGCCGATGCGGCCGAAGCCGTAGAGAACGACGTCGCGCGGCTCGCGGCGGTCGATCTTGTTGGCGCCGGTCGCTCCGGCGACGGCCTCCGCGGTGAACTCGGCCACGGACCGGTCCTGCTCGCCGGCGCGGTACGCCTCGGCGAGCAGGCCGATGTCGATCTGGGACGGACCCAGGTCGAGGGTGGTGAGCGCCTCGAGGAAGGGCAGCGTCTCGGTGACCGACAGCTCCTCACCGGCGATCTGCCGGGCGAAGCGGTGGGTCTTGAGGATGCTGACCACCGACTTGTTCACCAATGAGCGACTGTGCAGCAGGACGGTCACGTCCCGCTCGCGGTGCAGCTTCCCGATGATCGGGATCATCGACTCCGCGATCTCCTCGCGGTGCTTCCAATGGGTGAACGAGTCTTCGTTGACAGTCACAGGATCATCTTTCGAGCTAGAGGGTGCTCATATGATAGCCATGTCGGCCGGGCGGTCCGGAGGGGGTGCCCGCAGGCGGGGAAGCGGCCGCGATTCGCAGGGTTGCGCGACATGCGACCGGGTACGCGTGCAGCACTGTGCCCGGGGCGGATCTTGGTCCCGGGCGGGCCGCACGACCATCGCAACCAGGGAATCTGCCATGGAAACTCCTGCGCACGAGAACAACGCCCCCACGCCCGCCCAGCGGGCCCTGGACACCTTGTCCGACAACACCGAGGACACGGCGGCGCTGAACGCTCTCGCCGACAGCGACGTACTGATCCCGGTTCCCGACGACGCGGGCGACGAGGAGGCCGTCGACCCCGGCGCCGTGGCGCTGCCGGTGCTGGAGCAGCCGGGCGGCGACCACGTGGTGCCCGTGTTCACGTCCGAGCTGGAGATGGCCGGGCTGCTGCCGTTCGTCTCCCGCTACCGCCTGGTACCGCTCGGCGCGCTCGCCGCCCAGTGGCCGGCCGACGACCTGTCGCTGACCATCGACGGCAGCTCCGAGCACCGCCTCACGCTCACCTCGGAGGGGGTGCAGCCGGGAGAGGTCATCCCGGTGAGCGTTCCGGAGCTGCCGGA
>NZ_NEUB01000197.1 GCF_002910825.1 Streptomyces sp. SM1
CTCCGCCTCGGCGGCGCTGCTGTACAGCTCCTCGTCCGGCGTGAACTCGGGAGCCGGGAGGGCCACCGGCTCGGCGGCCTCGGCGGCGACCTCGTCCACCGACTCCGCCTCCGCCTCCTGCTCGGCCGTCTCGGTGATCCCGGCAATCTCGTGCTCGTGCGGCTGCTCCGCCGCGCCGGCCCGTGCCCGCTTCCTGCGCTTGCCACCGCCACCGGCCGCGGCCGGCTGGTCCAGGTGCACGATGACACCGCGCCCGTTGCAGTGGACGCAGGTCTCCGAGAACGACTCCAGCAGACCCTGGCCGACCCGCTTGCGGGTCATCTGGACCAGGCCCAGCGAGGTCACCTCGGCGACCTGGTGCTTCGTACGGTCCCGGCCCAGGCACTCGAGCAGACGCCGCAGCACCAGGTCCCGGTTGGACTCCAGCACCATGTCGATGAAGTCGATGACGATGATGCCGCCGAGGTCGCGCAGCCTCAGCTGGCGCACGATCTCCTCGGCCGCCTCCAGGTTGTTCCTGGTGACGGTCTCCTCGAGGTTGCCGCCCTGTCCGGTGAACTTGCCGGTGTTGACGTCGACGACGATCATCGCCTCGGTCCGGTCGATCACCAGCGAACCGCCGCTCGGCAGCCACACCTTGCGGTCCAGCGCCTTGGCGAGCTGCTCGTCGATCCGGTACGTGGCGAAGACGTCGACCTCGCTGGTCCACCGGGACAGCCGCTCGGCCAGGTCCGGCGCCACGTGCGACACGTAGCCGTGGATGGTCTCCCAGGCCTCGTCACCGCTGACGACGACCTTGGTGAAGTCCTCGTTGAAGATGTCCCGCACGACCCGGACGGTCATGTCCGGCTCGCCGTACAGCAGCGTCGGCGCGCTGCCGCCGTTCTTGGACTTCTTCTTGATCTCCTCCCACTGCGCCTGGAGGCGCTCGACGTCGCGGCGCAACTCGTCCTCGCTCGCCCCCTCGGCGGCGGTGCGCACGATGACGCCCGCGTCCTCGGGAACGATCTTCTTGAGGATGGTCTTCAGCCGCGCCCGCTCGGTGTCGGGCAGCTTGCGGCTGATGCCGGTCATCGAGCCCTCGGGGACGTACACGAGGTAACGGCCCGGGAGGGAGACCTGGCTGGTGAGGCGGGCGCCCTTGTGGCCGATCGGGTCCTTGGTCACCTGGACCAGGACCGACTGGCCGGACTTCAGCGCGGACTCGATACGGCGCGGACCGCCGGACATGCCGAGCGCCTCGAAGTTGACCTCGCCGGCGTAGAGCACGGCGTTGCGGCCCTTGCCGATGTCGATGAAGGCGGCCTCCATCGACGGCAGCACGTTCTGCACCTTGCCGAGGTAGACGTTCCCGACGTACGAGGTCGCCTGCTCCTTGTTGACGTAGTGCTCGACGAGCACGCCGTCCTCCAGGACGCCGATCTGCGTACGGTCGCCGTACTGACGGACGACCATCACGCGCTCGACGGCCTCACGGCGGGCCAGGAACTCGGCCTCGGTGATGATCGGCACGCGGCGGCGGCCCTGCTCGCGGCCCTCGCGGCGGCGCTGCTTCTTCGCCTCCAGACGCGTGGAGCCCTTGATGGACTGCACCTCGTCCGGCGGCTCGGCGGCCTTGCGCGGTTCGCGCACCTTGACGACGGTGCGCTCGGGGTCGTCGGTCGTGGACTCGCTCTCGCCGCCGCTGTCACCGGCCCGGCGGCGACGGCGGCGACGGCGCCGGCTGCTGCTGGAGCCGCCGGAGTCGTCGCGGTCCTCGGCGTCCTCGTCGGCCTGCTCGGCGGTGTCCTCGGCGTCCTGGGCGGCCTGCTCGGCGGAGGCCCGCTCGGTGTCGGTGTCCTCGTGCTCGCCGCCCTCGGCGTAGCTCTCGGCCGACTCACCGCGCCGGC
>NZ_NEUB01000198.1 GCF_002910825.1 Streptomyces sp. SM1
CGCGGCGGCCCGAGGGGAGCCGGCGGGGGTGCGCGGCCGTCTTCAGCACGGCGGCGAACAACTGCTCGAACAGCGGTCCCGCCCGGTCGGCGGACACCTCCAGGTCGGCGGCGCGGGCCAGCACCAGGTCGGCCTGGTCCAGCAGTTCGGCGTGGTGCCCGCCGGGCAGGTTCGGCCGGCTGCCCTGCCGGCGCACCAGATGCCGTACGACCACCGCGCGGAGCACCGCCACGCGCTCGGCGCCCAGCATCGCGAGCCCGCCCCACCCGATGTCCGTGAAGTGACCCGGGGGGAACGCCAGGCACTGTTCGGCGGCGAACGCGCGGCGCCAGGCGGCACTCCACGCCGGGAGGAGCACACCGGTGAGCCCGCGGGCACGTCCGGGGGCGAAGGCGCCGTCCGGGGTGTCCGCCAGCAGCGGCGCGGCCGGGTTGGCCGGCTCGCCCTCCCACCAGGGCACCCGCTCATGTTCGAAGTGCAGCACGTCCACGTCGCCCGTGTCCGCCAGGCGGGCGTCCAGGGCGGCCAGCGCACCCGGGACCAGGACGTCGTCGCCGTCGAGGAACAGCAGATACGTCCCGTTCGCCGCTCGCATCCCCGCGTTGCGCGCCCCCGCCAGCCCCTGCTCCGGCGGCGCGTGCACGGGAGCCACCCGGGAGTCCCGCTCGGCGTGCCGGGCGGCC
>NZ_NEUB01000199.1 GCF_002910825.1 Streptomyces sp. SM1
CCCCGCCGCCGGCCCGCCCCTGGGCGCTGATGAACCCGCGTTCGGGCGGAGGCAAGGTCGAGCGCTTCCGGCTGGCCGAGCGGGCACGTGCGGCGGGTGTCCGGGTGGTGCTGCTCGGCGCCGGACACCAGGACGTGGCCGGACTCGCCGAGGACGCCGTACGTGACGGAGCGGACCTGCTGGCGGTCGCCGGCGGAGACGGCACCCAGGCCCTGGTCGCCGAGGTGGCGGCCCGGCACGGACTGCCGTTCCTGGTGATCCCGGCCGGCACCCGCAATCACTTCGCCCTCGACCTGGGGCTCGACCGGAACGACCCGGCGAAGGCGCTCGACGCCCTCACGGACGGCGTCGAACTCCGCGTCGATCTCGGCTTCGCCGCCGGCCGGGTGTTCGTCAACAACGCCTCCTTCGGCGCCTACGCGGCCGTCGTGGGCGAACCCGCGTACCGGGACGACAAGACCCGGACCACGCTGCGGACGCTGCCCCGTATGCTGTCCGGCCCGTCGGCGCACCGGTTGCGGATGCGGGCCGACGGGACGCGTGCGGAGGGTCTGCAGGCCCTGCTGGTCAGCAACAACCCGTACCTGCGAGCGGTCGACGCGGCCCGGCCGGGGCGCCGGGAGCGGCTGGATTCCGGGCGGCTCGGTGTGCTGGGGGTGCGGGTGGAGGGCGCGGTACGGGCCGCCGGCATGGTGCGAGGTCCGCGGGCGGCGGGACTGCTGCGGCTCACCGCCGAGGAGGTCGTCGTGGAGGCGGACACGGCGACCGTCCCGGCCGGGGTGGACGGCGAGCACGTGCTGCTGCCGGTGCCGGTGGTGTGCCGGACCGCACCCGGGGCACTGCGGGTCCGCGTCCCGCGCGACCGGATGGGTACGCGGTGGGGCAGTGCTGTCCCCGAGTGGCCGCGTGTGACGCGGCTGGCGCTGGGACGGCGGGCGGACGGCGGGTGACGCCGTCGGATCGCGGTCCGTGACGGGGACCGACAGGACGACGGTCCTCCGGGGGCCGGGAAGGCGGTGGACATGTGCCGGTGGCTCGCCTATTCGGGCACTCCGATCCTGCTCGACAGCATCCTCTACAGGCCGGCCCACTCACTGATCGACCAGAGCCTGCACGCCAAGATGGGCGTCGAGACCACCAACGGTGACGGGTTCGGTGTCGGCTGGTACGGGGAGGACACCGACAGCCCCGCCGTCGTCCGCGACATCGGACCGGCCTGGAGCGACCGCAATCTGCGGGAGATCGCCCGGCACGTGGTCTCGCCGCTGTTCTTCGGCCATATCCGCGCCTCCACCGGTACGGCGGTGCAGCAGACCAACTGCCATCCGTTCCGCCACGGCCCCTGGATGTGGATGCACAACGGCGCGATCGACGGGTTCCACCTCATCCGGCGCGATCTCGCGATGGCCGTCGACCCGGGCCTCTTCGCCGACATCGAGGGGTCCACGGACTCCGAGATGATGTTCTACCTGGCGCTCACCCTGGGCCTGGAGGAGGACCCGCCGGGCGCGGTGGCCCGGATGGCCGGTCTGGTGGAGCGCACCGGCCGTGCGCGCGGCGTGGAGTTCCCGCTGCAGATGACGGTCGCGGTGACCGACGGCGTGCGTCTGTGGGCGTTCCGCTATTCCAGCCAGAAGGAGTCCCGCTCGCTCTTCTACAGCAGCCGGGTGGAGACCCTGCGCTCCCTCCACCCCGACCTGGCCTTCCTGCGCGAGCTCTCCGACGACGCACGTCTCATCGTCTCCGAGCCCCTGGGGGACCTCCCCGGTGCCTGGAACGCGGTCCCGGAGGGCTCGTACGGCGTCGTCCAGCCGGAGGGCGACAGGATGGCCGACTTCGTGCCCGTGTAGAACGCCGTTTCTGTTCGTCCCGTCCGACCCGTTGACCCGCCCCCGTCCCGCCCCTGCCTTTTCGGCGTTCGCTATGTTCGTCATGTCAGATGAAGTACGGAATATCGAACACGCTCGTCGTTCGTCCTCCCCCGCGAGAGGCAGACCGCATGAGCCGCGCCGCCGACCTCCCAGACCTGCCCGAGCCACCCTCACCCCCCGCCCGCAGACTCCTGCTGGAGGGTGCCCTCGCCGCGGGCGCCCTGGCCGCGGCGGCCCCTGCCGCGTACGCCGCCGCGCCCGGGAAGGCGGCCCCGTACGCGAACCCGCTCGTCCGCAACCGCGCCGACCCGCACATCACCCGCCACACCGACGGCTTCTGCTACTTCACCGCCACCGCCACCGCCACCGCCACCGCCACCGCCACCGCCCCCGAGTGCGACCGGATCATCCTGCGCCGCTCCCGCACGACGCTGAACGGCCTGTCCCGCGCCGCCGAGTCCGTCATCTGGCGGGCGCACCCCACCGGCGACATGGCAGCCCACATCTGGGCACCGGAGATGCACCGGGTCGCCGGAAAGTGGTACGTCTACTTCGCCGCCGCCCCCCGCCGAGGACGTGTGCACCATCCGCATCTGGGTGCTGGAGAACGCGCACCCGAACCCCTTCAAGGGCACCTGGTTCGAGAAGGGGCGGATCAGGACGGCCTGGGAGACCTTCTCCCCGGACGCCACCACCTTCACCCACCGCGGCACCCTCCCCCACTCTCGGCTTCGCTCGAGCGGGGGGACCCCCACCTGGCCTGGGCGCAGCACGAGCCCGGCATGGACGACAACACCGCCCTCCGGCTCTCCGAGATGGCCGACCCGTGGACCCTGACCGGGCCCCAAGTACGCCTGTCCACACCCGAGTACGGCTGGGAACGCATCGGCTTCGCCGTCAACGAGGGCGCCTACGTCCTCCAGCGCAACGGCCGGCTGTTCATGACCTGCTCCGCCAGTGCCACCGACGCCAACTACCGCATGGGCCTGCTGACCGCCGACGAGGACAGCGACCTCATGGACCCGGCGAACTGGTCCAAGTCGCCCGTCCCCGTCTTCACCGGCAACGACACCACCCGGCAGTACGGTCCCGGCCACGGCTGCTTCACCGTCGCCGAGGACGGCCGGACCGACGTGCTCGTCTACCACGCCCGCCAGTACGAGGAGATCGTCGGCGACCCCCTGCACGACCCCAACCGGCACACCCGCGTCCAGCGGCTCGGCTGGAAGGCGGACGGCACCCCCGACTTCGGCGTCCCCGTCGCCGACGGCCCGACGGGGAACCAACCAGCGGTGGACACGGGGGACATGAGGCCGTCCCGCTGAGCGACTGAACGGAGCGGACCGGGGAACCCGTCGACCTGCCTCTGGTGCCGAAGGGTGAAGCCGGGGTGGGATGGGCCCCTGGGGCGCTCCGACCGGAACCGGGGCGTCCCAGGTCCGTGCCTCCCCGCGAGGCACGGACACTTCGGCCGGCGCCGAAGCGTTCCACGCCTACCGTTTCCGCATGACCGAGAACGCGCCGACCTTCTCCCCGCCCGCGGCGGACGCCGTCACCGCCTTCGCCGGCCTCCACCACGCGGACGAGCCCCTGCTGTTGCCGTGCGCCTGGGACCATGCCTCCGCGCTTCTGCTGGCCGCCCAGGGGTTCCGGGCCGTCGGGACCACGAGCCTCGGTGTGGCCGCGGCGGCCGGACTGCCCGACGGCGCCGCCGCCACCCGGGACCTGACGCTGCACCTCGCGCTCGCCCTCGGCTCCGGACCGTTCCTGCTCTCCGTGGACGCCGAGGGCGGCTTCAGCGACGACCCCGACGAGGTGGCCGAGTTCGCCCGGGAGCTGTACGCGATGGGGGCCGTCGGCATCAACCTCGAGGACGGAACGGGCCCCGCCGGCCTGCACGCCGCGAAGATCGCCGCGGTCCGCGCCGCGGCCCCCGGCCTCTTAGTCAACGCCCGCACCGACACGTACTGGATCGGCGACGGTGACGGGGAGGGCACCGGGCGCCGTCTCGACGCCTACGTCCGGGCGGGCGCGCACGCAGTGTTCGTCCCCGGGCTCACCGACCCACGCAGGATCGCGGACCTGGTACGCGGCCTGGACGGCATCCCGCTCAACATCCTGTACACGCCCGGCGGGCCGCCCCTCCCTCACCTCACCGACCTCGGTGTCCGCCGCGTCAGCCTCGGCTCGCTCCTGTACCGCCGGGCACTGGGCGCGGCGGTGGAGGCGGCGGCCGGCCTCCGCGCGGGAGACGGGCCCACGGAGCGAACGACCCCGTCGTACGCGGAGATCCAGGCACTCGGTGCACGGGACCGGATGGAGTGACCCTGGTACGGTGGGCGCTTTCGCGGGTATCAGACCCTGTGGACTCATCTCCGGCGAGGGACCGAGGAACCATGGACATGGACATCCCCGGCGAGAAACGCCTGGCGGCCGCGGTCGTGCGGGACGACGAGGGGCGGGTGCTCCTGGTGCGCCGCAGTGCGACGGAGAGATTCCTGCCCCGGGTGTGGGGCGTTCCCTGCGGCAAGCTCGAACCCGAGGAGAACGCCCGCGACGGCGCGTTGCGCGAGCTGAAGGAGGAGACCGGCCTGCTCGGCGAGATCGTGCGCAAGGTGGGCGAGTCGTCCTTCGTCAGCGAGTACCGCGGGCGGGAGACCAAGAACTGGCAGGAGAACTTCCTGGTCCGCCCGCTGAGCCGGCGGATCACCCTTCCGCTGCCGGACCAGAAGCACGTCTGGCTGCATCCCTCCGAGCTGACCGGCGTCGACATCGACGACTACAACCTGGACGTCGTACGGCAGGCCCTCACGTGTCCTTGAGCAGTTCCGCGAGCCCGTTCAGCGCGGCCAGATAACCCGGCACGTCCAGCGGCTGCTTGGCCACCGCACCCGCATGCGGTCCCGGCGTCGTGAACACGTCCGTGTGCCGGCGCCGTCCACCGCCGGTCTCCAGGAACAGCGTCACCGTAGGCTCGTCGGTCTCGCACCACGCCCGGTGCAGGGTGTGCGGGGGCAGGGCGTAGGTGCTGCCCGCCGCGTAGTGGCCGGTGTGCGTCAGCCGCAGCCGGGCCCGGCCCGCGGGCTCCAGCAGCCAGTCGGCCGAGCCCTCCGCCAGGGACTCCTCGTAGCGGTTCGCCTCGACACCCTCACCGTCGTCGCGCGCCTCGTACAGCTCCATGCCCAGCCGCCCCCGCACGATGTGCGACGCCAGCGTCGAGCGATGGTTGTGGATGTCGTCCGCGCCGGTGCCGCCCCCGCCCGCATGCCACAGATGGACCCGCAGCATGTGCCGCGAGCCGACGCCGGCCAGCAGTAGTTTGTCGAAGCCCAGCACATGGCGGTACGGCAGCCGGGCGGAGTCCTCCGGATCGCCCGAGCCGTCGGCGAGTTCGGTGATCAGCTCCAACAGCTCCGGCGGGCGGCCGAGTCGGGCCACGACCGCGCCGGCCGCGGCCACCGGGTCCCGCCCGCGCCGCTCACCGTCCAGTGACTCCGTGAGCAACCGGCGTACGGCCCGCACCTGTCGATCCCCCACACATCCCACCCTCTCGAGAGTCCGCCCGTCACGGCGTGGTCGTCGTGTCGTCCGGCCGGTACGTCCACAGAGCGTGCCCCCGCAGAGCCGTCAGACCCTGGTACGCCCGAGGGGTCCGGGAAGCGGACCGGGCCCACCCGGGATGTGCGGCGAGCCGTCGTGTCCGGGGCATGCGGGCCTCATCCGCCGGTCGTTCACCGTTCATGCGCCCCGTTGATCCTCCACTCGCGGCGTGCTCACGTCGCGGCATCGAGGAGGCACGTCATGGGTCACGGGCACGCACACGGACCGCACCACCATCACCACCACGGACACGACCACCATCACGAGTCGACGGCGCCCCTGCCCGCCGCCTTCGGCACCTCCGTGCCGGACGAGGCGCTGAGCCCCGAACAGCGCTCCCGCCGCACGCTGCTGCGCCGGGCCGGGCTGCTCGGCGCGG
>NZ_NEUB01000200.1 GCF_002910825.1 Streptomyces sp. SM1
CCGCCCGCCGCCGAGCCCTGCGGGACGCCGTCCGCCGGCTGCCCGGCCGCTGCCCCCGGCTGATCGAGGCCCTGCTGTCCCCGGGCGATCCGACATACCGGGACGTCGCGGGGGAGTTGGGTATCTCACAGGGCAGCGTCGGCCCGGAACGTTCCAGATGCCTGGGATGTCTGCGGCGATTGCTCACACCGGAGGTTGCGGGGCGCCGATGACGGGGATAGGAGTGAGGGACGACAGATGATCAGGTGAGCGGGAGGCATGCACACATGGGCATGAGCGTGACCATCTCTGCGGCGGCCGAGCAGGACGCGGAGCAGATCTTCAGGCTGCAGTACCTGTGCTTCCAGGGCGAAGCGGCGCTCTACGGCAACTACCGCATCGACCCCCTGGTCCAGACCCTCGACTCGGTCCGCGAGGAGGTCACCGCCGACTGCGTCTACGTCGCCCGCCTCGGTGACGAGATCGTCGGCTCGGTGCACGGCAGGGTCACCGAGGACGGCGCGGCCGCCATCGGCAAGCTCTGTGTCCACCCCCGCCTTCAGGGACACGGCATCGGCGCCCGGCTGCTCAGGTCGGCGGAGGCCGCCCTCGCCGGTGAGCGCGGTGCCAGGACGTTCCGGCTGCACGCCGGCCACCGCAGCGAGAGCAACCTGCGGCTGTACAGCAAGGTCGGCTACCAGCGGGTGGGCACGTCCCAGGGCGCGGACGGCGTACCGATGATCGTCCTGGAGAAGAACACGGAGGCCTACGCGACGACCGCCTGATCAGGCCCCGGCCGTCCGGGGCCGCGCAGCGCGCAGCCAGTACAGGGCGGTCAGGGGCAGCAGCACCGGAATGAACAGGTACCCCATCCCGTACTCCGACCACACGGTCGCGTCGGGGAAGGCGGACGGCTCCACCAGCGTCCAGGTGCCGATCGTCAGCACGCCCACGAGCTCGGCGGCGCAGCACACCAGCGCCGCCCTGCGGGCCGTCTCCCCACCGCGCACCAGGGTGTACGTGATGAACCCGTAGACCAGCCCGGCCAGTGCCGACAGCGTGTACGCGAGCGGGGCCCGGCCGAACTCGGTGGCGATCTGGTACGCCGAGCGCGACACCGCGCCGACGACCATCACCCCGTACAGCCACACCAGCAGCAGACCGGGCCCGCCGACCAGCCGGGTCCGGCGCGGCTCCTGCCGTGTCCTCTCCCGCGTCGCGGCCATGTCAGCCCCTCCAGATGTCGAAGAGCCGTACCTCGAGCACGGCCAGCACGACACCGCTCGCGGCGACCGTCAGCGAACCCCAGCGGGTGCGCTCGCCCAGCGACAGGAAACCGGCCGCCGGGACACACGCGAACGAGCCGAGCAGATACGCCACGAAGATCGTCGTGCCCTGCTCCGGCTTCTCGCCGCGGGCCAGTTGCACGATCCCGACGACGAGCTGGACCAGCGTCAGCAGCGTGACCACGGCCATCCCGATGAAGTGCCAGTCCTTCGTCGGCTGATCACGGTAGGCGGCCCATCCGCACCAGGCGGCGAGCAGCAGCGCGGCGACACCGGTCACCAGCGTCAGGACGTCAAGCATGGCAGCGACTTTATTACGCCCCGAAACCCCCACCGCCCTCACCCCCACCCCCTCGGGACCCATGCGCCGGCCGGCGGTCCGGGGGCCGCCGGGTCACGCCCGCCCCCGGCGTCCCTGCGCCGTGACGGCCGCCGGGGTGTGACGGACCCGTAAAGTCGATGGCATGACCATCCATGCCCAGGCCCTGCTGTTCGACAACGACGGAACCCTCGTCTCCTCCCTGCTGTCCGTGCAGCGCTGCTGGAGGCGGTGGGCCGTGGAGTACGGCATCACGGCCGAGCAGTTCGGGCGGATCGAGCTGCACGGCCGCCCGGCCGCCGAGATAGCCGCCGATCTGCTGCCCGCCCACGTCGTACCGGAGGCCGTCGCGCGGATCGAGGACCTGGAGGTGGAGGACGTACCGGACGGCGGTGTGCGGCTGCTGCCCGGTACCGAGGCCTTCCTCGGCGCGCTGCCGGCCGAGCGCTGGGCCGTGGTCACCTCCGCCACCCGGCGGCTGGCCGAGGCCCGTCTCGGTGCCGTGGGCATCCTGCCCAAGACCCTGATCGCCGCCGACGACATCACCCGCGGCAAGCCCGACCCCGAGCCGTACCTCCTCGCCGCCCGCACCCTGGGTGTCGACCCCGCCCACTGCGTCGTCTTCGAGGACGCCCCGGCAGGGCTCCAGGCCGGCCGGGCCGCCGGCATGCGGACCGTGGCCTTGGCCACAACCCACCAGGCCCACGAGCTGACCGCCGACCTCGTCGTCGAGGACCTCTCGGCCTTGTCCGCGCTGGTCACCGACGGGGGAGTGGAGATCGCCGTACGCCCCTGACGTGCGCACACGACTGTCCACGGCTGTCCACTATACGGACAGGCTTGTCCGGTCAGGAGTGAACCTCTGCTTTACTGGCCGCATGACCACGACGAGCGACCGCATCCCCGCGACCGAGGCGACCATGCCGCCCGGTGCTCGTTGTATGTGTCAGTGCCGAATGCGCGCCTTCTAGAGGGCCCCCGCACCATCTGAGCCTCGCGCCCCGAAGCGAGAGCCGGCCCAGGGCCGCGCCCGTGTCCCGCACGCGCGGCCGAGCCACGCCCCCGCGCGCACGCTTCTCCGCGGTCCCTTCGCCGCGCCCCGGGAGATCTGTGCCGCCCCGCTGCTCCGCACCCTGATTGCCTCGTGCTCCGGCGCGCCCCGACGCGCCGCGCACTCGACAGTGACGGATATCCACGTGATCACCACCTCCGGCCTGACCAAGGTCTACCGCTCGCGCGGTCGTGAGGTCACCGCCCTGGACGGCGTCGACCTGCACGTCCGCGAAGGCGAGGTCTTCGGCGTCATCGGCCAGTCCGGCGCCGGCAAGTCCTCCCTCATCCGCTGCGTCAACCTCCTGGAACGCCCCACCTCCGGCACCGTGACCGTGGCCGGCCGGGACCTCACCGCCCTCGCCGGACGCGGACCCCGTGCCGGCCGGGAGCTACGACAGGCCCGCAGCCGTATCGGCATGGTCTTCCAGCACTTCAACCTGCTCTCCTCGCGCACCGTTCAGGACAATGTCGAACTGCCGCTGGAGATCCTCGGCAAGTCGGGGAAGGAACGTTCCCGCAAGGCACTGGAACTGCTCGACCTGGTCGGTCTCACCGACAAGGCCAAGGCCTACCCCGCCCAGCTCTCCGGCGGTCAGAAGCAGCGCGTGGGCATCGCCCGCGCCCTCGCCGGCGACCCCGAGGTGCTGCTCTCCGACGAGGCCACCAGCGCCCTCGACCCGGAGACCACCCGCTCGATCCTGCAGCTCCTGCGCGACCTGAACCGCCGGCTCGGCCTCACCGTCCTGCTCATCACCCACGAGATGGACGTCGTGAAGCAGGTCTGCGACTCGGCCGCCCTCATGGACCGGGGCCGCATCGTCGAGTCCGGCACGGTCAGCGACCTGCTGGGCACCCCCGGATCCCAGCTGGCGTCCGCGCTGTTCCCGGTCGGCGGAGAGGCCTCCGGCGACGACCGGACGGTCCTCGACGTCACCTTCCACGGCGACAGCGCCACCCAGCCGGTCATCTCCCAGCTCTCGCGTACCTACAACATCGACATATCGATCCTCGGTGCCGCCATCGACACCGTCGGCGGGCTCCAGGTCGGCCGGATGCGCATCGAACTCCCCGGCCGCTACGAGGACAACGTCGTGCCGATCGGCTTCCTGCGCGAGCAGGGCCTGCAGATCGACGTACTGGACCGGGAACAGCCCGTCCTGGTGAAGGAGGCGGCCAAGTGACCTGGTCCCAGATGCAGCCCCTGCTCGAACAGGCGTGTATCGAGACGCTGATCATGGTCGGCTGGTCCACCCTGATCGCCGTGGCCGGCGGCCTGCCGCTCGGCGTCCTGCTGGTCCTCACCGGCCGGGGCGAACTGCTGCAGAACACCGTGGTGAACAAGGTCATCGGGCAGATCGTGAACATCGGCCGCTCGATGCCGTTCATCATCCTCATGGTCGCCCTGACCAGCTTCACCCGCTGGGTCACCGGCACGTCCATCGGCAGCGAGGCCGCGATCGTGCCGCTCGCCATCAGCGGCATCCCCTTCTTCGCACGCCTCGTGGAGACGGCCGTCCGCGAAGTGGACCACGGGCTCGTCGAGGCCGTACAGGCCATGGGCGGCAACACCTGGACGATCGTCCGCAAGGTCCTCGTCCCCGAGTCGCTGCCCTCGCTGATCGCCGCCACCACCACCACGGTCATCGCCCTCATCGGCTACTCGGCCATGGCCGGGGCCGTGGGCGGCGGCGGTCTCGGCGACTTCGCCGTCCGCTACGGCTACCAGCGCTTCGACAGCGAACTGATGTGGATCACCGTCGCGATCCTCGCCGTGGTCATCTCGGTCATCCAGTTCGCCGGCGACTACGCGGCCCGCGCCCTGCACCGGCGCGGCGCCCGCTCCGGCGCCGCACCGAAGCTGCGGCTCCTGAAGGCCGGGGAGCCCGCCCCGGCGGACATCCGCAAGGCCGTCTGAAACCCCGGCCGGACCCCATACCCCCCGTACTCCCCGATACGGGTCGCACCACCCAAGGAAAGGCACTTTTCGTGCGTAACACCGCCAAGATCACCACCGCTGTCCTCGCCGCCGGAGCCCTCACCTTCGGGCTCACCGCCTGCGGCTCTGACAAGGACGCCGCCTCCGACACCTCCGGACCCCTGATCGTCGCCGCGAGCCCCGTGCCGCACGCCGAGATCCTGACCTTCGTCAAGGACAACCTCGCCGAGAAGGCCGGCCTCGACCTCGAGGTGAAGGAGTTCACCGACTACGTCACCCCGAACACGGCGACGGAGGACGGCTCGGTCGGCGCCAACTTCTTCCAGACCCAGCCCTACCTCGACGACTTCAACAAGAAGAACGGCACGCACATCGTGTCCGTCGTCGACGTGCACCTGGAGCCGCTCGGCCTCTACTCGAGCAAGGTCGGCAAGGCCGACGAGCTGAAGAACGGCGCCACCGTCGCGATCCCCAACGACACCGTCAACGAGGGCCGCGCCCTGCAGCTGCTCGCCGCCAACGGACTGATCACCCTCAAGGACGGCGTCGGCACCGCGGCCACCCCCGCGGACATCACCGGGAACCCGAAGGACCTCACGTTCAAGGAACTGGAGGCGGCCCAGACGCCCCGTTCCCTCGAGGACGTCGACGCGGCGGTCGTCAACGGCAACTACGCCATCGAGGCCGACCTCAAGCCCGCCGAGGACGCCCTGGTCCTGGAAGCCGCCGAGGACAACCCGAACAACAACCTCCTCGCCGTCAAGGAGGGCCAGGAGGACGACCCGCGCGTGAAGAAGCTCGCCGAACTCCTCACCTCGCCCGAGGTGAAGAAGTTCATCGAGGACCAGTACGCCGGTTCCGTACTCGCCTCCTTCTGATCCCGCGCACCCGCGCACCCGGGGCCCGTCCACCACGAGGTGGGCGGGCCCCCGTGGTGCGGTCCGGTGCCTGCATGCTGCATGCTGGGCAGTTCAGCAGCACCCGACGGTCTCTCAGATTACGGAGCGGCGCATGACGAGCACCTTCCCCGACATCTCCATCAGCACGGAGCGGTTGGTGCTGCGTCCCCTCGACACCGACGACGTGCCCGCCCTCACCGCGATGATGAACGACGAGCAGGTCGCCGCCTGGACCGACGCCCCCCAGCCGTTCACCGAGCGGGCCGCCCACACCTGGATCACCGAGTCCGCCCCCGCCGAACGCGCGGCGGGCACCGGACTCGACCTCGCCGTGACCGAGTTCCTCACCCAGCGCCTGGTCGGCCTCATCCGGCTCACCAAGGCCAACTGGCACATCCGGTCCACTGAGCTGTCGTACATCATCGCCCCCTGGGCGCGCGGTGAGGGCTACGCCTCCGAGGCCGCGCTCGCCACCGCCCAGTGGCTCTTCGGCGACCAGAAGTTCGAACGCGTCGAACTGCGCACCGCCGCCGACAACACGGCCTCGCAGCAGGTGGCCCAGAAGATCGGCTGCATCAGTGAGGGCGTGCTGCGCGGCGCCTGCATAGCCCACGTCCGCGCCGAGGACGGCCGCTGGAGCGACGTGCGCACCGACTTCATCGTATGGAGCCTGCTGCCCGAGGACATCGAGGGCGCGGACGGACCCCTGGCCGACACCGGAGGGTTCACCACCTACCCGGACTGGAACTGACCTCCACAGGCCCGCTGCCGGGCGTCACCGACCGAGCGGTTCCCGGCCGTACCGGGTAAAATCTGCGGACCGCCCCCGCGGCGGAACAGCCGACGAGACCTGCGAAAACCTCAGGAGACTGACGACGATGGCCGACCGGGTCACGGTGATCGGCTGGGACGGTTCACCGCTGACCGCCGCGGCACGCGGGGCGCTGGGCGCCGCCACGCTGGTGGCCGGCGCCGCCCACCATCTGGCACTCCCCGAGGTGCCCGCCGGGGCCGAGCGCATCCGGCTCGGATCCGTCGCCCTCGCCGCCCGCCGCATCGCCGCCCACCGCGGCACGGCGGTCGTCCTCGCCGACGGCGACCCCGGATTCTTCGGCGTCGTACGGACCCTGCGCGCACCGGAGTTCGGCCTGGAGGTCGAGGTCGTGCCCGCCGTCTCCTCGGTCGCCGCCGCCTTCGCCCGTGCCGGAATGCCCTGGGACGACGCCCACGTGGTCGTCGCACACCCGCGCACCCTGCGCCGTGCGGTGAACGTATGCCGGGCCCACACCAAGGTGGCGGTACTCACCTCACCCGGTGCCGGCCCCGCCGAACTGGGCCTGCTCATGGACGGGATCCACCGCACCTTCGTCATCTGCGAGGAACTCGGCACCCCGAGGGAGCAGGTCAGCGTGGTCACCTCCGAGAAGGCCGCCGACCACACCTGGCGCGACCCCAACGTCGTCATCGTCATCGGCGGCCCCGTCGGACCCGTCGGCGCCGCCGACTCCGGCGGCTGGATCGCCGGACGCGACCCGTCGGGCGGCCCGCGCGGCTGGTCGCTGCCCGCGGGGGAGTACGGCGGTGAACTCGGCGAGGGCGAGCGCGAACCCCTGCGCACCGCCCAACTCGCCCGCCTCGGACCGCGTCTCGGCGACCTCGTCTGGGACATCG
>NZ_NEUB01000013.1 GCF_002910825.1 Streptomyces sp. SM1
GCCGTCCTGCCGGACGGACGGGCCGTGGCCCGCGCCGACGCGGCGCTCACCGCGCTGCTGGGGGAGGGACGGCACGCGGTCCTCACCGCGGACGCCGGGCCGGAGAAGCGGTACGCGCAGTGGCTCGCGGTGCGGCGCGGATCCGTACGGGCCGTCATCGGGACCCGGGCGGCGATGTTCGCGCCGGTGCGGGACCTCGGACTCGTCGCCGTCTGGGACGACGGCGACGACAGCCACAGCGAGCAGCACGCCCCGCAGCCGCATGCCCGTGAGGTGCTGCTGCTGAGGGCCGCCCAGGACAGGTGTGCCTTCCTGCTGGGCGGCTGGAGCTGCACCGTGGAGGCCGCCCAGCTCGTGGAGACCGGCTGGGCCCGGCCGCTGGTCGCCACCAGGGAGCGGGTCCGGGCCGCGGCGCCGCTGGTACGGACCGTGGGCGACCAGGACCTCGCGCGGGACGAGGCCGCCCGTGCGGCGCGGCTGCCGACGCTCGCCTGGCAGGCCGTCAGGGAGGGACTGCGGCACGGACCGGTGCTCGTCCAGGTCCCCCGGCGGGGATACGTGCCGCGGATGGCGTGCGCCGGCTGCCGGGCTCCGGCCCGGTGCCGGCACTGCTCGGGGCCGCTGGAGGCGCAGGGGTCCGACGATCTGCGGTGCGGATGGTGCGGGCGCGGGGAGAGCGGCTGGCACTGTCCGGAGTGCGGCGGGTTCCGGCTGCGGGCGCAGGTGGTGGGGGCGCGGCGGACGGCGGAGGAACTGGGCCGGGCCTTTCCCGCCGTACCGGTACGGACCTCGGGGCGCGAGCACGTGCTGGACACGGTGCCGGGGACGCCCGCGCTGGTGGTGAGCACGCCCGGGGCGGAACCGGTGGCCGAGGGCGGGTACGCGGCGGCGCTGCTGCTGGACGGGTGGGCCATGGTGGGCCGGCCCGATCTGCGTTCGGGGGAGGACGCGCTGCGCCGCTGGATCGGCGCGGCGGCGCTGGTCCGTCCGCAGC
>NZ_NEUB01000201.1 GCF_002910825.1 Streptomyces sp. SM1
CGTACAGCCTCTTCCCGGTGGACGGCGGCGGGCGCACCGCGCCGGGCACGGGGGACGTGCGCGAGAGCGTGCTGTCCGACTGGCTGCTGGCCGTCGAGGCCGACGCCGGGGACTGGGCCGAGGAGCGGCTGGACCTGCTGCAGGGGGTCACCCAGCTGATCGCCGTCGAGCGGGACCGCCGGGACGCGGCACGCACCGTCCGGCGCCGCCTGGCGCAGGAGGTGCTGGAGCTGGTCCAGACGGGTGCCGCGCCCGCCGAGATCGCGGCACGGCTGCGGGTGGCGGCGCCGGTGCTGCTGCCCGGACTCGGGACCGCGCCGCACTGGCAGGTCGTGGTGGCCCGGATCGACTGGGACGGCGGGGAGGCCGACGGCGGCGCGGTGACGCGGACGCTGCTGGAGGAGATCCTGGTCGACCCGGCGCAGGCCGGCTCCGAGCACTCCGACCGCATCGCGGTGGCACACACCGGGCACGAGGCGATCGCGCTGGTGCCGCTGCCCGCCGTGTCCGACGAGAAAGATCACTCTTCCGGGGGGGTGCTCGCCGATTCCCTGCTGGAAGCCGTGCGCGATCCGCTCACCGCCGGTCTCGACGGAACCGGCCGGCTCACCCTCGGTGTCTCCGCCGCCGTGCACTCCGCGGAGGGGCTGCGCGGCGCGCTGGAGGAGGCACGGCACGCCCGGCGCGTGGCCGCGGCACGCCAGGGCCGGGTCTGCGCGGCCGGCCACCAGGAACTCGCCTCGCACGTCCTGCTGCTCCCCTTCGTCCCCGACGACGTACGACGGGCCTTCACCGCCCGTCTGCTGGACCCCCTGCGGGACTACGACCGCCGGCACCGCGCCGAGCTGATCCCCACCCTGGAGGCGTTCCTCGACTGCGACGGCTCCTGGACCCGCTGCGCCTCCCGTCTCCACCTGCACGTCAACACGCTGCGCTACCGCGTCGGCCGCATCGAGCAGCTGACGGGCCGTGACCTGTCCCGCCTGGAGGACAAGCTGGACTTCTTCCTCGCGCTGCGGATGAGTTGAGCCGAAGAAGATCTGTCCGGCCCGTTCGGGTCCGCAGCGCACGACTTTGTGAAATCCTTCACCCACCCTCTTGGCCGGGCCCTGTGGTTCGTGCTGAGATGCGGCCACCACTCAACAGCTCAATGGCGTGCTCGGGGAGGGCAACGTGGCGCATACCGCCATGTCCGGTGACGGAACGACCGCCGATGACGATCCTCTCCAGACGGCGGTGTGGCGGTTGCGCTCACGTGCCTGCTGGGCCGACGCGGCCGCGCTGCTCGTACCCACCACCCCGGACACGGCACTGCAGCGGGCGTCGCTGCTGGTGGAGCGCTGTCTGTACACGGAGACGGGGTGGGAGGAGGCCGAGGACGCGCTGCGGACCGCCGAGGCACTGGCGCACAGTGACGACGAGCGGGGGGCGGCCGCTTGTGAACGCGGGTACTTGGCCTACGCCGCCACGCTGTTCCGGGTCCGCGACCGGGCGGACGAGGCGCGGGCCGCGCTCGGACGGGCGGCGGCGCTGATCGCTCCGGGAGCGGCCGGGCGGGCGCTGCTGGACTTCCGGCGCGGGCTGATCGCGGGCGCCACCGCGCAGGCAGACCCGCTGCTGCTGTCCGGCACCTGGCGGCACCTGGCCGGACTCGCGCTGCGCGACGGGGAGTTGGCGGAGGCCCGGCACGGCTTCGCCGAATCCCTGCGTATCCGGGAGGAGTTGGGTTACCTCGTCGGCACCGCCCCGGCTCTGGTCTCGCTCGCCGACACGGAGACCGAACCGGAGGCCTCCCGCCTCCGCGAGGAGGCCCACCGCCTCTTCCGCCTCCTGGGCGGAGTCCCCACCTGGCTGGCCGCCCAACTCTCCCCCCCAACCCCAGGCGCGGCAACAGTCTGACCACTCCCCCACACCCCGCCCCTCCAGCCACCCGACGCCTGAGAACCAGGCCGAACGGGGTCCGGGGCGCAGCCCCGGGAACGCGCGCCATCAGCCCGTCCGGCGTCTGAGGACCAGGCCGTTCAGGCCGAACGGGATCCGGGGCACAACCCCGGGGACGCACCACCAGCCCGTCCGGCGTCTGAGGACCAGGCCGTTCAGGCCGAAGGGGGTCCGGGGCGCAGCCCCGGGGGAAGGGAAGGGAAGGGGCGGCGGGGGCGAAGCAAACCGGCTACGCCCCGCCCCGCCCCCGCTCAGACACTCCCGCTCAGACACTCCCGCCGAAGTGCTCCCCCACCAACGCCCGCACCACATCCACATCGCCCGCGATCAACGCGTCCAGCAGCACCGTGTGCTCATGCGCGTCCGCGACCAGCTCCGCCCGCCCCCCACCCCCGGAGGCACCCCCGCCGAGCGGCCACTGAGCCCGCCGGTGCAGATCCTCAGCGATCCGCACCAGCTGCTCGTTCCCGGCGAGCCCGAGCACCGCACGGTGAAACGCGCGATCGGCCTCCGCGTACGTCGCCCGGCACCCGGAGGAAGCCGCGCGCACGGTCGCCTCCGCGAGCGGCCGCAGTCCGGCCCACCGCTCGGCCGGGACGGTCCGCGCCAGCCGCAGCACCACCGGCGCCTCGATCAGCGCCCGTACCTCGGCGAGTTCGGCCAGTTCCCGCGTCCCCCGCTCGACCACGCGGAACCCGCGGTTGGGCACGACCTCGACCGCGCCCTCCAGGGCGAGCTGCTGCATGGCCTCCCTGACCGGCGTCGCGGAGACGCCGAACCGCTCGGCGAGCACCGGGGCGGAGTACACCTCGCCGGGCCGCAGGTCACCCGTCACCAGCGCGGTGCGCAACGCGGCGAGGATCTGTCCGCGCACGGAGGAGCGCTGGAC
>NZ_NEUB01000202.1 GCF_002910825.1 Streptomyces sp. SM1
CCCGACACCGGCGCACCGCCGGCCCGGGACGGCGGCTCCGCCGACGGAGCCCACGGCGCCGACGCCCTGCGGCAGCAGGTCGCCGTACTGCCCCGCCACGAGGACCGGGTCCGGACCCTCACCGAGCTGGTACGCGCCCACGCCGCGGCGGTCCTGCGCCATCCCGACGTTGACACGGTCCAGCCCGCCAAGGCGTTCTCCGCGCTCGGCTTCGACTCGCTGACCGCCGTGGAACTGCGTAACCGGCTCGCCACCGCCACCGGACTCGCCCTGCCCGCCACCGTCCTCTTCGACCATCCCACCCCGTCGGCCGTCGCCGGCCGGCTGCTCGCCGAACTCGGCCTCCCGGACGCGCCGGAGGAGACCGCCGCTCCCGTCGCGACCGGGGCGCACCGCACCGCGGAGACCGGCCGCGGCGAGCCGATCGCGATCGTCGGCATGGGCTGCCGCTTCCCCGGCGGGGTCACCCGGCCCGAGGACTTCTGGCAGCTGCTGTCCGAAGGTACCGACGCCGTCGGCGACTGGCCCTCGAACCGCGGCTGGGACACCGAGGGCCTGTACGACCCGGACCCCGACCGGGCCGGCACCACGTACAGCAGGCAGGGCGGCTTCCTGCACGCCGTCCCCGAGTTCGACGCCGAGTTCTTCGGCATCTCGCCCCGCGAAGCCCTGGCCATGGACCCGCAGCAGCGGCTGCTCCTGGAGACCGCCTGGGAGGCCGTCGAGCGCGCCGGACAGGACCCGACCGCGCTGAAGGACCGCCAGGTCGGGGTCTACATCGGCACCAACGGCCAGGACTACTCCGCCCTGCTGGAGGGCGCCGAGGGCATCTCCGAAGGCCACCTGCTGACCGGCAACACGGCCAGCGTGCTGTCCGGACGGCTCTCCTACGTCCTCGGCCTCCAGGGGCCCTCGCTCACCGTGGACACCGCGTGCTCGTCGTCCCTGGTGGCGCTGCACCTGGCTGTCCAGGCCCTGCGCCGCGGCGACTGCGAACAGGCTCTCGCGGGCGGGGTAACGGTGATGAGCACACCGAAGCTCTTCGTGGAGTTCAGCCGTCAGCGCGGACTCGCCGCCGACGGACGCTGCAAGGCGTTCTCCGCCGAGGCGGACGGCACCGGCTGGGGCGAGGGCGCCGGCGTCCTGCTGCTGGAGCGCCACAGCGATGCCCTGCGCCACGGCCACCCCGTCCACGCGCTGATCAGCGGCACCGCCGTGAACCAGGACGGCGCCAGCAACGGGCTCACCGCCCCCAACGGACCCTCCCAGCAGCAGGTCATCCGGGCCGCGCTGGCCGACGCCGCGCTGCGCGCCGACCAGATCGACGCGGTCGAGGCCCACGGCACCGGGACCCGGCTCGGCGACCCCATCGAAGCGCAGGCCCTCCAAGCCGTCCACGGGCCCGACCGCCCCGCGGACCGGCCGCTGTGGCTCGGCTCGGTGAAGTCGAACATCGGGCACACCCAGGCCGCGGCCGGGGTGGCCGGGGTGATGAAGATGGTGCTGGCCATCCGACACGGCGAACTCCCGGGCACCCTCCACGCGGATGCGCCGAACCCGCACGTCGACTGGTCCGGCGGCGCGATCCGGCTGCTCACCGGGCACACCCCGTGGCCGCGGACCGGGGGCCCGCGCCGGGCGGGCGTGTCGTCGTTCGGTATCAGCGGGACCAACGCGCACGCGATCATCGAGCAGGCGCCCTTCATCGCGGTCGTGCCCGCCCCGGACCCGGCCGACACCGGCACTCCGGACCAGACCGGCACCCACGGCGCCGCTGCCGCCGCGGTCACCGCGACCACGCC
>NZ_NEUB01000203.1 GCF_002910825.1 Streptomyces sp. SM1
CACCCGGCGGGCGGCCAGGGCGCCGTATCCGAGCAGGAAGGCTCCGCCGATCCAGCCGACCGCCGTCAGCGCGCCGGGCCACGCCACGACCACCGCGCCGACGCCGCCGACGCCCAGGGCGATGAGCGCCGCGTCGGACAGGGCGCAGATGCCGACGACGGCGAGCACGGCGTCACGGCGGATGCCCTGGCGCAGGACGAAGGCGTTCTGGGCGCCGATGGCGACGATGAGGGAGAGGCCGGTGCCGAATCCGGCGGCGGCGGTGGTCAGCGAGCTGGTCATGCCGAGGACGTTATGGGCACCACCGGGGTGCAGTACAGCTAATGATTCTTAGGTACCCTTAGCCGTCGTGATGGCAGACCTTCCCCTGGACCAGGTACGGACCCTGCTCGCGGTCGTGGACGAGGGGACGTTCGACGCGGCGGCGGCGGCACTGCACGTGACG
This sequence comes from Streptomyces sp. SM1, assembly GCF_002910825.1. Taxonomy (GTDB): domain Bacteria; phylum Actinomycetota; class Actinomycetes; order Streptomycetales; family Streptomycetaceae; genus Streptomyces; species Streptomyces okerensis. The sequence continues at coordinate 446 of NZ_NEUB01000203.1, forward strand.
CCGTCGGCGGTGAGCCAGCGGGTGAAGGCGCTGGAGCAGCGCACGGGCCGGGTACTGCTGCTGCGCACCAAGCCGGTACGGCCGACCGAGTCGGGCGAGGTGCTGGTCCGGCTGGCCCGCCAGGTGGCCCGGCTGGAGCGGGACGCGCACGCCGAGCTGGGGCTGAGCGGGGGCGGGGAACCGACCCGGGTGTCGGTGGCGGTGAACGCGGACTCGCTGGCCACCTGGTTCCTGGGGGCACTCACCCGGCTTCCCTCCCGGACCGGGTTCTGTTTCGAACTGCGCCGGGAGGACGAGGCGCATACGGCCGCGCTGCTCCGTGAGGGGGCCGTCATGGCCGCGGTGACCTCGTCACCGGACGCGGTGCCGGGCTGTTCCGTGCGGCACCTGGGCCGGATGCGCTACCTCCCCGTGGCACACCCGGAGTTCGCCGCCGCGCATCTCACGGAGCCGCTGCGTGAGGCGCTGCCCGGGGCGCCGGTCGTGGTCTTCGACCGGCGGGACGACTTCCAGGACGGTTTCGTACGCCGGTTCACCCGCGGCGGCGCCGAGGCGAGCGCGCGGCGGCACCACGTACCGACCTCGGAGGGCTTCGTCGAGGCGGTCGCCTCCGGACTGGGCTGGGGCATGGTCCCGGAAGCCCAGGCGGAGCCCCTGCTCCGCGCCGGCCGCCTGCTGGTGTTCGCCCCGGACCACGCGGTCGACGCGCCCCTGTACTGGCAGCAGTGGAAGCTGGACTCCCCCGCCCTGGCGGCGGTGACCGACGCGGTCGCCGAAGCGGCGTCGGCGGCACTGCGCCGCTGAGGGTCTCCGGCGGGTCATGCCGCAGGCCCCGGCCCCGGAACGCACGCCGCCCCGCCCACCGCCGTGAAGGCGGAGAGGTGCCCCGGCGGCCC
>NZ_NEUB01000204.1 GCF_002910825.1 Streptomyces sp. SM1
GTGCGGCGCCTCGGACGAAGGCCGCGGGCCGGGCCCGGTCGGACCGGGCCCGGCATCGGGCGTGGCCGGGGTGGTGTGCCTGCCCCGAGCGGGGGACGTGGTCGGTTCAAGGGCCATGCCCTCACCCGGTGCGGCGGACTCCGCCGTCTCCCTCCCGTCCGGGACCGGCAGTACGGCCGACGCGCCCGGAGCCGGGGTCGGGCCCGGAGCCGTCGCTGAAGCGGGAGCCAGAGCTGTGGCCGGGGCACGAGCCGGGACCGGGACCGAGGCGGGAGCCGGAGCCGGGCCCGGGGACGGAGTGCGGGACGAAGCCGGGGTCGTCGGGCTCGAAGGCTGGGGCGGGGGCGGGACGGCCGGCGGGTGGGCTGTGGTGCGGAGTGAGGGCTTCAGGGGT
>NZ_NEUB01000205.1 GCF_002910825.1 Streptomyces sp. SM1
CGCTCCGCCTCGCCCTCCTCGCCGTCCCGCAGCCGCGCCATGCCGACCTGCAGCGCCGCCTCCGTGTGCCCGGCGGCCGCCGCCCGCTCGTACCAGCTCAGCGCGGCCTGCTCCTCGCCCCGGCCGGCGTGCAGGATGCCCAGGTTGAAGGCGGCGTCCACGCTGCCGGCCTCCGCGGCCTTGGAGAACCACGGCTCCGCGCCCGTCTCGTCGCCGGCCCGCAGCAGCAGGATCGCCAGCGCGTTCGCCGCCTCGCGGTGACCGGCGTAGGCGGCCCGTCGGTACCACTGCTCGGCGGGACCCGTCCGGCCCTGGTCCGCGCAGAGCAGCCCGAGGTTGTAGGCGCCGTTGATGTCACCGGCGTCCATCGCGGCCCGGTACCAGCGTTCGGCGGTCTGGGTCTCGCCCCGCTCGGCGTGCAGCGCGCCCAGCGCGTTGGCGGCGTTGCCGTCACCGTCCTGCGCGGCGCGCAGCCACCACACGGCCGCGTTCTCGGAGTCCCCGGCGTCGCGCAGCAGGAAGCCGAGCGCGCAGGCGGCCCTCGCCTCTCCGTCCTTGGCGGAGGTCAGATACCAGCGGCCGGCCTCCTTGAGCTCGCCCCGCTTCTCCAGGATCGCGCCGAGGTGCAGAGCGGCCCGGCGGTGCCCCCGCGCGGCGGCCTGGCGGTACCACTGCTCGGTCTCCCCGACCGGCTCCGC
>NZ_NEUB01000206.1 GCF_002910825.1 Streptomyces sp. SM1
CAGCGGCTTCCGGTTCGCCCACGAGGCGGTCGCCCACTGGCTCCAGGGCAGCCACCTCGACGTGGACGGCGCCCTGCACGCCCTGGTCCACGACCACCCGCAGAACACCGCCGCCGTCCCGCACCACCGCGTCGGCCCCGTCGTCGAGGCCCTGCTGTTCCTCGCCCGCCGGCACGGCACCGGCCGCCTGGCCTCACGCCTCGTGGACCTCACCCACGCCCTCGACGCCGACCCCGGCTCGTGGTGGGCGGCCCGCCTGCTCACGGGGACCCTCGCTCGCGTCCCCGACGCCACCCCGTACACGGAGGTGCTGAGGCTGCTCACCGACCGGATCGTGGCGTGGCGGGAGCAGCGGCGGACGGTGCCGCCGGAGCTCGGCCCCGCCTTCTGGACCGCGCTCCGGCTGCCGCTGGAGGCACGGTGCGCCCTGCTGCGCCGGCTGGTCCACGCCGACGGCCCGCCGTGCGAGAGCGGCCCCCGCTTCCTGGACGCCGCCGCCCGTCTGCTCGCCACCGACCCCATGGCCGTACTGCCGTACCTGGTGCGCTGGTTCGAGGACGAGCGGCCGCTGCCCGCCACCCCGCACGCCACCGTCGCCACGGCCGCGCAGGCGCTGCTGCACACCCACCGGCACGAGGCCCTGGACGCGCTGACGGAGGCCCTCGCCGACAGTGCGCACCGGCGCGCCGACCAGTTGCTCACCGTGCTGACGGAGGAGGAGCCCGCGGCGATGTGCCGGGCCGTCGACCGCTGGGCACGGGACGAGCGTCCCGCACGCCGGGCCGCGGCGATCACCTACGGCCTGCGGGCCGCCCCGTACGCGCGCGACCCGGCCGACCGCACCCTGCTGAGGTACGCGGCCCTCGCCGTACTCGTCCGCACCGCCGACCGCGAACTGTACGGCGGTGCCCTCGCCCTCCTCGTCCGCGACGCCGACAGCAGGGACCGGCACCTCAAGCGGGCCCTGGCCCACTTCGCGGACGGCGACCCGCACTTTCCGCCGAGCGCGCTGACCGACGCCCTCGGGACCCACCCGGGCCCCGTACTCGACGCCTTCCGTACAAGGCTGGCCCGGGCGGCGGACCCGGCGGGCACCTTCCACGTCCTCGCCGACGCCACCACTCCCGCCCTCGCCCGGCGGGTCGCCTCAGTCGTGCGGGAGACCGCGGAACGGCGGCCCGAGCTGACCGGGCACGTGGCCGCGTACGCCGACCGGCGACTGGACCGGGACGGCCCCGCCGACCGTGCCGTACTCCGGACCCTGCTCACCGGCCTGCTGGAAGACGGTCCGCAACCGCTCCGGCTGGTCCTCGCCGGTGTGCTCGCCGCCCCCGGCGCCAGGGTCTCGCGCCCGCTGCGCCGAGAACTGCTGGACGTCCTGCTCGCCCGGGAGCCGGACCCTGCCGTCATGGAGGCGGTGCTGCGCGGCGCCGCCCGGAGCACCGGCCCCGAGCTGCGCGTCCTCGTGCACCGCACCGGTCTGCTGCTCGCCCGCGCGCCGG
>NZ_NEUB01000207.1 GCF_002910825.1 Streptomyces sp. SM1
CCGGCTGCGCGACGCGCTGGGCACGGCGCTGCCGGTCGGTGTGCCGGAGGCGTTCACCGAACCCGTCAAGGACCCCCTCGGCGACCTCCTCGCACGCTACGCGCGCACCCACGGCCCCTTCACGTCGGCCACGGCGGCGGCCCGGTTCGGACTGGGCGTGGCCGTGACCGAGGGCGCGCTGCAGCGGCTCACGGCGGCGGGCAGGGTCGTCCAGGGCGAGTTCCACCCGGCCGGGATCGGACAGGAGTGGTGCGACGCGACCGTGCTGCGCAGGCTGCGCCGCCGTTCCCTGGCCGCGCTGCGGCACGAGCTGGAGCCGGTACCGCCGGCCTCGCTCGCCCAGTTCCTCCCCCAGTGGCAGCACATCGGCAAGGGACACACCCTGCGCGGCGTCGACGGTCTGGTACGCGCCGTCGAGCAGCTGCAGGGCGCGTCCGTACCCGCGTCCGCCCTGGAGAAGCTGGTCCTGCCGTCCCGGCTGGCGAACTACGCCCCGGCGATGCTGGACGAGCTGACGGCCGCCGGAGAGATCGTGTGGGCCGGTGCGGGTTCGCTCCCCGGGAAGGACGGCTGGGTCTCCCTCTACCTGGCGGACGCGGCCCCGCTGCTCCTGCCACCCCCTCACCCCCTGGAGCTCACCGCGCTCCACCAGTCCGTCCTGGACGCCCTCTCCGGCGGTTACGGCCTCTTCTTCCGCCAGATCGCCGACCAGGTCCGCGCCACCACCCATCCCGAGGCCGGCGATCCCCAGCTGGCCGACGCCGTGTGGGACCTCGCCTGGTCCGGGCGGCTCACCAACGACACGCTCACCCCCCTGCGTTCCCTGCTGGGCTCCGGCCGGACGGCGGGCTCCACGGCCCACCGCGCGAAGCGCTCGGTCCCGCGCGGACGCTACGGCTCGCTCACCGCGGCCGCACGCACCGCCTCCCGCACCGGCCCGCCGACCGTGGCCGGCCGCTGGTCCCTGCTCCCGGACCGGGACGCCGACCCGACACTCCGCGCGCACGCGCTGGCCCGCACCCTGCTCGACCGGCACGGAGTGGTGACCCGGGGAGCGGTCTCCGCGGAGGGCGTCGAGGGCGGCTTCTCGGCGACCTACCGCGTCCTGTCCGCCTTCGAGGAGACCGGGCAGGCACGCCGCGGCTATGTGGTGGAAGGGCTGGGCGCCGCCCAGTTCGCGATGGACGGAGCCGTGGACCGCCTCCGCGCCGCGGCC
>NZ_NEUB01000208.1 GCF_002910825.1 Streptomyces sp. SM1
GACACGGACACGGACGAAGCAGAGGCCGAAGCGGACACCGAGGGCGAAGCAGGCACCGAAGCGGAAGCGGGCGCCCCGGAGACCCGGCCGGAACCGACCCCGGACACAGCCGCCGCGGACAAGGCCGGGGCCACTGCCCCCCGGCCGGAACCCACCCCGGACGAGACCGTCGTGGGCGCGCCCCGGGACGGCGCACGGCGCCCCGGGGACGACGGGGCCGCCTATGGTCCGGCGCGGCGGCGGTCACCCCTTCTCATCGCCTCCGTCGCCGCCGCCGTGCTGCTCGTCGGGGGCGGCGGGGCGTATCTCGCCACCGGCGCCGCCGGGGACTCCGCCGGCGGTACGGCCACGGGGGCGAACGGTGACACCACTCCCCCGCCGCTGGCCCTCGACGGCGACCCGGAGGTCCCGGAGAACGGCATCGCACCCGGCGAGCCCAACCCGTACGGCGCCACCTACCGCGCCGACGGAACGCTCCCCGGCGGTCCCGGTTCCGCGCCGGTGTACCGCGCCGGCGGGGAGGTGACCGAGCGGCAGGTGGTCGCGCTGGCGCAGGCGCTGGGGCTCGACGGGAAGCCGGTCGCGGAGGGCGGGTCCTGGCGGATCGGCGGGCAGGACGGTTCCGGGCCGACGCTGCGGGTGGACCGGGAGGCCCCGGGCTCGTGGACGTTCCACCGGAACACGCCGGGCACCGACAACTGCAAGGGCGCCACGTGCAGGGCCCCGTCCGTCGGCGACGGCAGGGTGGTCGGCGAGGCGGCCGCCAAGAAGGCCGCCGCGCCCGTCCTGAAGGCCGTGGGCCAGGACGACGCGAAACTCGACGCGAGCCAGATCATGGGCGACCGGCGCGTGGTGAACGCCGACCCGGAGGTGGGCGGTCTGCCGACGTACGGCTGGACCACCGGTGTGGTCGTCGGCGCCACGGGCGAGGTGGTCGGCGGCAGCGGCCGGCTCGCCGAGCCGGTGAAGGGGGAGGTCTACCCCACGGTGAGCGCCCGGGAGGCGCTGGACCTGATGAACGCGGCCCCGGGCGACAGCCCCCGCGCGGGGATCGGCGGCTGTGCCACGTCCGTACCGCTGGAAGAGGACCGGCAGCAGGAGGACTGCGCTCCGGGGACGAAGCCGGCCGGGGAGACCGTCACGGTCGACGACGCGGTGTTCGGACTGGCCGCGCACTCCGTGGACGGGCGGCCCGCCCTCGTGCCGTCGTGGCTGTTCGAGGTGCGGCCGGCGGGTGCGCCGGAGGCGTTCACGGTGACGCATCCGGCGGTCGACCCGGAGTTCCTCGCCCCCGCGGCCCGGTCCGGTGAGGCCAGTCCGGCGCCGACGCGGCCCGGTGACGAGCCGACCGCGGCGCCGCCCGCCGGGGAGGCCGAGGTCGCGGGCTACACGGCGCAGGGCGCGGAGCTGACGGTGTTCTTCATGGGCGGCGTGTGCGCCGACTACGAGGTGACCGCGAGCGAGAGCGACGGCCGGGTGACGGTACGGGTGACCGAGACACCCTGGCCGGACAAGGTGTGCATCCTGATCGCCAAGCAGTACCAGGAGACGGTGCGGCTGGACGCGCCGCTCGGTGACCGCGAGGTGGTGGGCACCGACGGCGAGCCGGTGCCGCTGCACAAGGACGGTGCCCGGCTGCCGGCGCCGCCCACCCGGTAGCCGGGGGCGGACACGACGAAGGCGGCGGCCCCGCAGGAGGGGCCGCCGCCTTCGTCATGTGCCGCCCGGGGTGGCACCCGGGTTCAGCTGAAGGAGTCACCGCAGGCGCAGGAGCCGGTGGCGTTGGGGTTGTCGATCGTGAAGCCCTGCTTCTCGATGGTGTCGACGAAGTCGATGGTGGCGCCGCCCAGGTACGGGGCGCTCATGCGGTCGGTGACGACCTTCACGCCGTCGAAGTCCTTGAGCACGTCGCCGTCGAGCGAGCGCTCGTCGAAGAAGAGCTGGTAGCGCAGGCCGGAGCAGCCGCCGGGCTGGACGGCGACGCGCAGGGCGAGGTCGTCACGGCCTTCCTGGTCGAGCAGGGCCTTGACCTTGGCCGCGGCGGCGTCGGTCACGACGATGCCGTCGGTGACGGTGGTGGTCTCGTCCGATACGGACATCTACATCTCTCCCGGGTTGTACGGAGACTGCTTGACGACGGTTGCAACCGGCGGGACCGCGGATTCATTCCGGGCCGGGCGCGTCTTTTCCTCGCCTCCCTTCTCATGCTCGCACACGTGCTGCGGAGCGGAAAACGGCTCCTGTGGGGCGTCGCGGGAACGAACCGGCGCCCGCCGGGATTCACGTCACACGGACGCTATGGCCGTCGTCAAAGTGACGTGAACCGGTTATGATAGATAGCGTCATTTCGACGAGAAGTCGCCAGAAACAGAAAGGGTGTGTGTCGTGACCACCGCCCAGACCCAGGAGCTCGACGTACAGCCGACGCCCCTCGCCCTGCTGCTCCTCGGCCGGGAGGCCGACCCGAGGAGCGAGCGCGGTGTGGAGTGTCCCGGCGACCTCCCCTCGCCGTCCGACCCGGACCTCGTGGAGCGCGCCCGCGCCGCCAAGGAGAAGCTCGGGGACAAGGTCTTCGTGCTCGGCCACCACTACCAGCGCGACGAGGTCATCCAGTTCGCCGACGTCACGGGCGACTCCTTCAAGCTGGCCCGGGACGCCGCCGCCCGGCCGCAGGCCGAGTACATCGTCTTCTGCGGTGTGCACTTCATGGCCGAGTCGGCGGACATCCTCACCGGGGACGAGCAGAAGGTGGTCCTGCCCGACCTCGCGGCCGGCTGCTCCATGGCCGACATGGCCACCGCCGAGCAGGTCGCCGAGTGCTGGGACGTACTGACCGAGGCCGGCGTGGCCGAGCAGGTCGTGCCCGTCTCGTACATGAACTCCTCCGCCGACATCAAGGCCTTCACCGGCAAGCACGGCGGCACCATCTGCACCTCCTCCAACGCCAGGCGGGCCCTGGACTGGGCCTTCGAGCAGGGCGAGAAGGTGCTGTTCCTGCCCGACCAGCACCTGGGCCGCAACACGGCGGTGCGGGACATGGGGATGTCCCTGGAGGACTGCGTCGTCTACAACCCGCACAAGCCGAACGGCGGGCTGACGGCGGAGGAGCTGCGCGGCGCGAAGATGATCCTGTGGCGCGGTCACTGCTCGGTGCACGGCCGCTTCAGCCTGGACTCGGTCAACGACGTGCGCGAGCGCATACCCGGCGTGAACGTGCTGGTGCACCCCGAGTGCACGCACGAGGTCGTGTCCGCCGCGGACCACGTCGGCTCGACCGAGTACATCATCAGGACGCTGGAGGCGGCCTCGGCCGGCTCCAAGTGGGCCATCGGCACGGAGCTGAACCTGGTCCGCCGCCTGGCGAACCGTTTCGCGTCCGAGGACAAGCAGGTCGTGTTCCTCGACAAGACGGTCTGCTTCTGCTCCACGATGAACCGCATCGACCTCCCCCACCTGGTGTGGACGCTGGAATCCCTCGCCGAGGGCAACCTGGTCAACCGCATCGAGGTGGACAAGGAGACGGAGGCGTTCGCGAAGCTGGCGCTGGAGCGGATGCTGGCGCTGCCGTAGCCACGGGTCCATGACGTGAGGCCCCGTCCGGTCACCTTCGTGACCGGACGGGGCCTCACGTCGTTCCGGGTGCCTCAGAGCTGCGCCGGCGCGGGCTCCTGAGAAGCCTCCGCCCGCACCGCCCCGCCCTTCTTCGCCGCCCGCTTCTTCGCGCGCCGCTCCTTGCGGAGCTCCAGCATCGCGTAGAGCGTCGGCACCAGCAGCAGGGTCAGCAGCGTCGACGTGATCAGACCGCCGATCACCACGACGGCCAGCGGCTGGGCGATGAATCCGCCCTCACCGGTGACGCCCAGGGCCATCGGCAGCAGGGCGAAGATCGTCGCCAGGGCCGTCATCAGGATCGGCCGCAGACGGTGGCGGCCGCCCTCCAGCACGGCCTCGACCACGCCGTAGCCCTGCGTGCGGTACTGGTTGATCAGGTCGATCAGCACGATCGCGTTGGTGACCACGATGCCGATCAGCATCAGCATGCCGATCATCGCCGGCACACCCATCGGGGTGCCCGTGACCAGCAGCAGGCCGATCGCGCCGGTCGCCGCGAACGGGATGGAGACCAGCAGGATCAGCGGCTGGGCGAGCGACCGGAAGGTGCCGACCAGCAGCATGAAGACGATCGCGATGGCGGCCAGCATCGCCAGGCCCAGGTTGACGAACGCCTCGTCCTGGTCCTCGGTCACGCCGCCGATCTCGGCCGTCGCGCCCGCGGGCAGTGTCAGCGCGTCGATCTTCTGCTGGAGCTCCGTGCCCACCGCGCCCGTGTTGTCACCGGTCGGCCTGGCCGTGACCGTGGCCGAGCGCTGGCCGTCGATCCGGGTCATGGAGACCGGGCCGTCCACCACCTCGACGGTGGCGACGTCGCTCAGCTTCACCGGGCCCAGCGGCAGGTTCCTCAGCTGCGCCACGGTGGTGGCCGGCTTCGCCGAGCGGATGACGACATCGCGCTCGGTGTCGTCGAGCACCGCCTGGGCAGCCGGGGTGCCGCGCACCGCCTGGGCGACGGCCGCACCGAGGATCTGGTCGTCGAACCCGGCCGCGGCGGCCTTGTCGTTGACCTTCACCGAGATACGGGGGACGCTCTGCGACAGGTCGCTGCCGGCGTCCGTGACGTCGTCCAGGGAGGACACCGCCTCCAGCACCTGGTCCGCCGCCTTGCGCAGCACCTGCGCGTCGGCCGCCTTGACGACCACGCTGAGGTCCTGGCTGCCGAAGCCGTCACCGGCGGCGATGGTGGTGGTGCCGATGCCGTCGAGCTCCGCGAGGCCCTTCTCCAGGCTGTCCGTCACGTCCTCGGAGGACGCGTCGTCCTCGATCATCACCTGGTACGTGGCCTGGTTGGTGTCCGTACCGCCGCCGAAGGCCGCCATGAAGCCGGACGAGCCGACCGTCACCTGGAAGTCCTTGACGCCGTCGGTGTCGCCGATCAGCTTCTCGACCTTCCTCGCCTCGGCGTCGGTCGCGGCCAGGCTGGTGCCGGGCTTCAGCTCCTGCCGGACGGTGAGGACCTGCTGCTGGCCCGGGTCGAAGAAGTTGGTCTTCAGCAGCGGCGCCATGGCGAAGGTGCCGATCAGCACGACGACCGCGATGGCCAGGCTGGCCATCCTGCGCCGGGTGGCGAAGCGCAGGACGGAGAGGTACATGCCCTGAAGGCGGCTCCTGGCCTCCTTCTCCTCCGCGATCCTGCGCGCCTCCCCGGCGTCCTCCGGGGTGCCCTTCGGGGGCCGCAGGAACCAGTACGACAGCACCGGGACGACCGTCAGCGACACCAGCAGGGAGGCCAGCAGCGCGGCGGTGACGGTGAGGCTGAAGGAGCCGAACAGCTCGCCCACCATGCCGCCGACCAGTCCGATCGGCACGAAGACGGCGACGGTGGTGAGGGTCGCGGAGGTGACCGCGCCGGCCACCTCGCGCACCGCGTTCATGATCGCCGCCTGGCGCTCCTCGCCGTAGCCGAGGTGCCGCTTGATGTTCTCCAGGACGACGATGGAGTCGTCCACGACCCGGCCGATGGCGATGGTCAGGGCGCCCAGCGTCAGCATGTTCAGCGACAGGTCGCGTGTCCACAGCACGATCAGGGCGAGGACCACGGACAGCGGGATGGACACCGCGGTGACCAGGGTGGAGCGCACCGAGGCCAGGAAGACCAGGATCACCAGGACGGCGAAGAGCAGACCGAGCGCGCCCTCGGTGGTGAGGCCGTCGATGGCCTTGGACACCGCCGGGCCCTGGTCGCTGACGACCGTGAGGGTCGCGCCGTCGCCCAGGTCCTCGCGCAGCTCCGGGAGCTTGTCCTGGACGGCCTCGGAGATGGCGACCGCGCTGCCGTCGTGGTCCATGGTGGCCAGCACGGCGAGGCTGGGCCTGCCGTTGGTGCGGGTGAGGGAGTCGGCCCTGGCCTCCTCCTGCGTCACCGTGGCGACGTCACCGAGGCGGACCGGGTCGCCCTTCCCGGGCTCACCGGGAACCCTCAGGTTCTCGATCTGCTCCAGCGAGGTAAGGCCCCCGCCCACCTGGACGGTGCGGTTGGCGCCGTCCTCGTCGAAGGAGCCGGCCGGTACGGTCGCGCCGCCCGCCTGGAGGGCCCCCGCCAGCGACTGCGCGGTCAGACCCGCCCTCGACAGCTTCGCGGTGTCCGGGGTGACGACGACCTGGACGTCGCGCACGCCGTCCACCGTGACCTGGCCGACGCCGTCGATGCCCTCCAGCGCGGGCACCACGGTCCGGTCCAGCTCGTCGGCGAGCGCCTGCTGGTCCGTGTCGGAGGTGACGGCGAGCACCACGGCCGGGATGTCGTCGGTGGAACCGGCGACGACCTGCGGGTCGACGCCGTCCGGGAGGCGGGCCCCGGCGCGGTTGACGGCCTGCTGGACGTCGGCGACGAGCTGCTGGGTGTTGTTGCCGAAGTCGAAGGACGCCATGATCACGGCGTTGCCCTCGCTCGCCGTCGAGGTGACACCGGAGATGCCGTCGACGGCCTCCAGGCTGTCCTCGATGGGCTCGACGACCTGCTTCTCGACCACGTCCGGGGACGCGCCCTGGTAGGGGGCGATCACGGACACCATGGGCAGTTCGATGGTGGGCAGCAGCTGCTGCTTGAGCTGGGGTATCGCGATCGCCCCGAAGACGAGCGCGATGATCGACATCAGTCCGATCAGCGCCCGTTGCGCGAGGCTGAATCTGGACAGCCAGGACATGGACAGAATCTCTTTTCCGTGGAGCGGCAGAAGTCCCGAAGGAGGGCGGGCGCGCACGAGTGGGCGCCCGCTCTACACCCTGGGCCATGGACGGGGGCCGATCCGTAGACCTGAGGACCAATTCCTTACGCGGCGCATACTCCGGACGCAGTACGCGGCGGTACACCCCCGCGGTACTACTCCGCCCTCGGACGGACCAGTCCCGACTCGTAGGCGACGACCACCAGCTGGGCCCGGTCGCGGGCGCCCAGCTTGGACATGGCCCGGTTGACGTGGGTCTTCACGGTCAGGGGACTGACCTCGAGGCGTTCGGCGATCTCGTCGTTGGAGTGGCCGCCGGCCACCTGGACGAGCACCTCGCGTTCGCGCACGGTGAGCGAGTCCAGTCTCCCGGCTCGGTCCGGGTCGGGGTCGGACGGGCCCTCCTGGGCGAGGAAGCGGGCGATCAGGCCCTTGGTGGCCAACGGGGACAGCAGCGCCTCCCCCTCGGCGGCGATCCGGATGGCGTTCAGCATCTCGTCGGGTTCCGAGCCCTTGCCGAGGAAGCCGGAGGCACCGGCCCGCAGCGACTGCACCACGTAGTCGTCGACCTCGAAGGTCGTCAGTATCACCACGCGCACCCCGGCGAGTTCCGGGTCGGCGCTGATCATGCGGGTGGCGGCGAGTCCGTCGGTGCCGGGCATCCGGATGTCCATGAGGACGACGTCGGCGCGTTCCTCCCGGGCCAGCCGGACCGCCTCCGCCCCGTCGGACGCCTCCCCCACCACCTCCATGTCCGGCTCGGAGTCGACCAGCACGCGGAAGGCGCTGCGCAGCAGTGCCTGGTCGTCGGCGAGCAGGACACGGATCGTCATACGGGCTCCAGCGGCGCGGTGGTCACGGGTGGCGGCCGAGGTGGCCGAAGGCGGTCGGGGGCGCGGTCGGGAGGGTCAGGGACGGCGGCTCTCCGCCGCGGACGTGCGGGGCTTGACGGGAAGGATCGCATGGACGCGGAAGCCGCCTCCGTAGCGGGGGCCGGTGGTGAGGGTGCCGCGCAGGGCGGTCACCCGCTCACGCATACCGAGCAGTCCGTGTCCGCCGCCGGGCGCCGGGTCCTGCTCCTCGCCGCTGCCGTCGTCGAGGACGGTGATCTCGATATGAGGTCCCACCCGTACGACGCTGACCTCGGCGTGTGCCGCCGTGCCCGCGTGTTTCTGCACGTTGGTCAGGGCCTCCTGGACGATCCGGTAGGCGGCCAGGTCGACGGCGGCGGGGAGACCGGTGCCCTCGTCGGTGCGGGCGACCTCGACCCGCAGTCCGGCGCTGCGGAACGTGCCGGCCAGTTCGTCGAGGCGGTCCAGACCGGGAGCCGGCTCGGTGGGCGCCTCGGGGTCGCCGGACTGGCGCAGCAGGCCGACCGTGGCGCGCAGTTCGCCCAGCGCCGAGCGGCTGGCCTCGCGGACGTGGGCGAGAGCCTCCTTGGCCTGGTCGGGCCGCTTGTCCATGACATGGGCGGCGACCCCGGCCTGCACGTTGACCAGGGCGATGTGGTGGGCGACCACGTCGTGCAGCTCGCGGGCGATGCGCAGGCGCTCCTCGGCGACCCGGCGGCGGGCCTCCTCCTCGCGGGTGCGCTCGGCGCGTTCGGCGCGCTCCCGGATGGCCTGGACGAAGGCGCGGCGGCTGCGGACCGCGTCCCCGGCGGTGGCGCCGATGCCGGTCCAGGCGAAGATCGCCAGGTTCTCCTGGGCGTACCAGGGCAGCGGGCCGACGGCCATCGCGGTGCCGGTCAGGACGGTCATGGTGAGCAGGCCGATCCGCCAGGTGGTGGGGCGGTCGGTGGTGGAGGCGACGGTGTAGAGGGCGATGACGGCGCACATGACGACGGGGGCGCGGGGGTCGCCGGTGACGGACTCGGCCACGGAGAGGCCGCCGGCCAGCGCCAGCACCGTACGGGGGGCGCGGCGGCGGAAGACGAGCGCGGCGGCGCCGAGGGTCATCAGGACGAGGCTGAGCGGGTCGGGGGTGCGCAGTTCCCAGCTGACGCCCTCGGGGCCGTGCGGGGCGACGAGGGAGCCGGCGACCATGCAGACGAGGACGCCGGCCGCGAGGGCCGCGTCCAGGGCGAAGGGGTGCGCCTCCGCCCGGCACCGGGCGCGCGTCAGGGTGCTCACGGGAGTTCACCGTAGCCGGGGGCTCCGTGCGGGGGCCGTGCCCCCGCCTTCCCCACGGGTCCTGGACGGGCGCCGTTCTCAGACTCCTCCAGGGCGGGCACCCCCGGACGGGCCGGCGGTCCGGCCGGCGCCCGTCATGTGCCCGGGATGAGGCCGTCGTCGCTCAGCAGTTCCCTGACCTCTTCCAGGGTCGCCTCGGGGGACGGCAGGATCAGGTCGGAGGGCTCCAGGGAGTCGTCCGGCAGGGGCTCGCCGAGTTCGTGGACCTTGGCCAGCAGCGCCTTGAGGGTGGCGCGGAAGCCGGGCCCGTCGCCGTTCTCCATCTCGGCGAGCAGTTCCTCGTCCAGTGCGTCCAGCTCGGCGAGCCGGCTCTCGTCCAGCGTCACCTGCCCCTCCCCCATGATCCGTACGATCATGTCGCCCTCCTCGGCGTGGGCTACTGCTTGTCGAAGCGCGGAGTGTCCTGCGGCTGCTGCCGGGGCTGCTGCGACCCGTCGCCGCCCTCGATGGCCTGACGGTCACCGCTGCCGCCGCCGGCCAGCTCGGCCTTCATGCGCTGCAGTTCCAGCTCTACATCCGTACCACCGGAGAGCCGGTCCAGCTCGGCCTGGATGTCGTCCTTGTGCATGCCGGACTGGTCGTCGAGGGCGCCGGAGGCGAGCAGTTCGTCGATCGCGCCGGCCCGCGCCTGGAGCTGGGCGGTCTTGTCCTCGGCGCGCTGGATCGCCATCCCGACGTCCCCCATCTCCTCGGAGATGCCGGAGAAGGCCTCGCCGATCCGGGTCTGCGCCTGGGCCGCGGTGTAGGTGGCCTTGATGGTCTCCTTCTTCGTACGGAAGGCGTCCACCTTGGCCTGGAGGCGCTGGGCCGCGAGGGTGAGCTTCTCCTCCTCGCCCTGGAGCGTGGCGTGCTGGGTCTCCAGGTCCGTCACCTGCTGCTGGAGCGCGGCGCGGCGGGAGAGCGCCTCGCGCGCCAGGTCCTCACGGCCGAGCGCGAGCGCCTTGCGGCCCTGGTCCTCCAGCTTGCCCGACTGGGACTGGAGCTGGTTGAGCTGGAGCTCCAGCCGCTTGCGCGAGGTCGCCACGTCGGCGACGCCGCGGCGGACCTTCTGGAGCAGCTCCAGCTGCTTCTGGTACGAGTAATCGAGGGTTTCGCGAGGGTCCTCGGCCCGGTCAAGGGCCTTGTTCGCCTTCGCGCGGAAGATCATCCCCATACGCTTCATGACACCGCTCATGGGCTTCGCGCGCCCCCTTCTGACCGACTCCAGCTCAGCACCTGCGACAGAACCCACAGTACGGGCCCTGCATCCATTACCGCACTGTTCGGGGACGGATGCGCTCATCCCCAAGGACGAGTGGGTACCCTCCCGCTCCGGCGTAGGGAGTAGGTGGTTCCCGGGGTCGGCCCCTCGGGACGTCCCGGAGAGCCGCGCTACGTCCCCTCCTGTCCTTTTGGAGACGTCCGGTGTTGCCGGATCGTTCCCCATCTGGCTGGGATCCAACCCCGGGCACCCCGTACCCTTGGGTTTTGTGTTCCGTAGCCGCGCCAAGGAAGAGAAGGCATCCGCCGCCGACAAGGCGACGCTGACCGACTCCCAGCAGACCCGTCACCCGGAGGCCCCCAAGGGCCGTCCCACGCCCAAGCGGAGCCAGGCCCAGAGCCAGCGCCGCAGCGTGGCCAATACGTCGATGTCGCGCAAGGACGCGGCCAAGCGGCAGCGCGAGGAGCGCCGCAGCGCGCTGGAACGCCAGCGCAAGGCGCTGGCCAGCGGCGACGAGCGTTATCTGCCCGCCCGTGACAAGGGACCGGTGCGCCGGTTCGCGCGCGACTTCGTGGACTCGCGGTTCAACATCGCGGAGTACTTCCTGCCGATGGCCGTGATCATCCTGGTGCTGAGCATGGTCCAGGTGCCCCAGCTGCAGAACGTGGCACTGCTGCTGTGGCTGGTGGTCATCGTGATGATCGTGCTCGACTCGATCGTGAACGGGTTCCGGCTGAAGAAGCAGCTCGCCGGGCGCTTCCCCGACGACAACCGGCGCGGCGCGGTGGCCTACGCCCTGATGCGCTCGCTCCAGATGCGCCGGCTGCGACTGCCCAAGCCCCAGGTCAAGCGCGGGGAGCGGCCCTGACCACGACGCCGTTCGCCGACGGCGCGGCAGCGGACCGACGACGCGGGCTCGACGGTCTGCGCGACGTCGTCCGGCAGGAGCTGGTGGCCCGCCAGCTGGAGGAGCAGATAGTCGGGCGCTTCCCGGTCGGACGGCGGCTGCGGGTGCTCGACGTGGGCATGGGCCGGGGCGCGCAGGCGCTGCGGCTGGCCCGGGCCGGTCACCAGGTGACCGGAATCGAGCGGGACACGGCGATGATCTCCGCCGTGCGGGAGGCCCTCGCCGGGCAGCCCGAGGGCATCCGGGACCGGATGCGGATCATCGAGGGCCAGGCCGGGGACACCGGTGTGCACTTCCTGCCGGGCAGCTTCGACGTGGTGTTGTGCCACGGCGAACTCATGTACGTCGAGGAGCCGGACGCGTTGCTGGCGGGTGTGGCCCGGATGCTGGCCCCCGGCGGGCTGCTGTCCCTGCTGATGCGCAACGGCGACGCGCCGGCGATGCGGGCGGGGCTGTCCGGTGACTGGGCCGGGGCACTGGCGGGCTTCTGCACGACGGCGTACGGGCTGAAGAGACTGACGTCGACGCTCGCGGGGATCGGGGCGCCGCTGCACACCTGGTACGGGGTGCGGGTCTTCACGGACAGTGTGCCGGACGGCGGGATCCTCCCGTCCGACCTGGACACGCTGCTCGCGGTCGAGGACCGGGCCGGACGGACCGACCCCTACCGGGGGGTCGCCTCGCTGCTGCACCTGTGCGGGGTCCGGGGCTGAGGCGGTTCCCTGCCGGTTCGCCGTGTCCCGCCCTTTGATCGCCCCCGCCGCCCCTCCGACCCCGACGCGCGGTTCCCCGCGCCCCTGGAGGGGCGCGGGGAACCGCGCGAAAAACGGGGAGGGGGGCGGGGAAAGCCTTCGGACCCGCCCCCCTGGCGTCATGCCTCTTCCGCCTCCGCGTCCGCCTCCGACTCCGCGTGGAGGCTCATCGGGCCGTAGATCTCCGTGGTGTCCTCCAGCAGCCGTACCTGGTCGGCGCCCCCCTCCGCGAGGGCCTTCCAGTTCTCCCCGATCCAGGACTCGGCGTCCCCCTGTGTGGGGAACTCCTCCGGCGGCACCGCGGGCTCGACCTGCGTCCCGTCGGCCTTCTCGAACCGCCACGTCCATGCCGCCATGTACGCCTCCCATGGGTGTGAGCACGCTGAGCACACTGTCACGACAGAAGCCGGATCTTGGTCCGGCTCCTGCCGGAAGCCTAGTCGGACGGGCACCGGTCGTGGGGACAGGAGAAAATCGGGTCCGTGGAACTGACTCTGCTCGGCACCGGTGCCCCCGCGGGACTGCCCCGCCCCGACTGTCCCTGCGCCGCGTGCGCCTCCGCGTTCGGCGCGGACGCGCGGGCGGCCACCTCGCTGCTCGTGGACGGGGCGCTGCTGCTCGACCTCACCCCGGGCGCGGCG
>NZ_NEUB01000209.1 GCF_002910825.1 Streptomyces sp. SM1
CCCCTGGCCGTGGTGTTGCTTCCGGGACCGGGTTCCGGGTCTCAGCCTCCCGTCCCGGCATCGGCCTTGGGCCTCGGTCCGGGACCTGCTCCGGACCGGACTCTGATCCCGGTCGGCCCCGTCCTCAGCCCGGCTTAGGCGTGAGCCCAGGCCCGACCCAGGCCTCGACCCTGGCCACCCGGTTCGGCCTGGCCCCGGCCCCTCCCCGGCCTTGCCCCTCCCCGGCCTTGGCCCACCCCCGCCCCGCCCCCACCCCCGGTCTGCTCCGACCGGGGCGGGTTCCTGCCCCCAGCGTCGGCGTCGCCGGTGGGCCGGCCTGTTCTCCGTGGTGTGCCGGAGCCGGCACGGTCCGGTCGGTGCCGGGTCCCGTGCGGGGATGGGTCCGTCGGCGCGGGGCGGTGGGCCGTGTGGCCCTCGTCACGCGCCCGGTGGCGGCGCAGGGTGGGAATCCGGGGCCGTTCTCCTCCACACCGGAGGTTCCCGGACGGAGTGGGAGCCATGACGCACACCGACAAGATCAACGCCCTCGCACTGGAGACGCTGCTGGCCGCGGCCGTCGCGGCGCCGTCGATCCACAACACCCAGCCCTGGCGTTTCGGTTTCGACCTCGGCACCCGGTCGGTCACCGTCCACGCCGACCGCAGCCGGTCCCTGGCGCTGGCCGACCCGGACGGGCGCGCCCTGTACCTGTCCGCCGGCTCGGCGGTGTTCAACCTGCGGGTCGCCGCGGCCCACCTCGGCTGGCAGCCCGTTCCGCGGCTGCTGCCGGATCCGTACGATCCCGACCTGTTCGCCACCGTGCAGCTGACCGTCCCCGCCACCGCCCCGCCGGACCTTCGCGCGCTGTACGCGGCCGTCGCCCGGCGCCACTCCAGCCGGATGCCGTTCACCGGCCGCCCGGTGCCCGAGCCGGTCGTCGCCGAGATGGTCGCCGGCGCCCGGGCCGAGGGCGCGCACCTGTACGTCCCGGACATCCTCCAGACGCGCCGGCTGCTGCGCGTGACGTCGGCGGCCGAACTGCGCAACGCCGAGGACAAGGCGCGTACGGCCGAGAGCCGCGCCTGGATCGCGCCGCCCGGAGCGAGCCCGTACGGCATCCCGTTCACCACGTCCCGCCCGCTGGACGCCGCCGGGCGAATGCCGATGCGTGACTTCACGGGCCGGCCGCCCGTGCCCGGGCGGCCGCGGCTGCGGTTCGAACGGCACGCCCAGGTCGCCCTGTTGTGGACCGTCGGTGATCGGCCGCGTGACTGGCTGCAGGCGGGCCAGGCGCTCGAGCACGCGCTGCTGGTGGCCACCGCGCACGGGGTGCGGACCTCGCTGCTCCACCAGGCCATGGAATGGCCGGACCTGCGGGAGGCGATGCGGGCACCCTCCGCCAGATGGTGCCGCCCCCAGGTACTGATCCGCTTCGGTTACGGCCCCGAGGCCAGGGGAACGCTCACCCCGCGGGCTGAGGCCCACCCGGCCGACCGGCGCGGCGGGCAAGCCGTTCGGACCTCGAACCCGGGACCGCCGGTCCCCGGTGACGGGGACTGACGGCCCAGCGCGCCACGGTCCCTCGCACTCGATAGTGGTCGTGGGAGGCCGGCACACAGCCCGGTACCCGCGGCGCCGACTGAGACGGGCCGCACCGCGACAGGGAGGACGGACGGCATGCTCCAGCCGTCGAGCAGTTCGAATCGAGCACCGGTACCCGGTGAGGCCGTGAGCGGCCGGGCCTGGCTGATGCTGGCCCTGGCCACCGCCGGTTTCGCCGTGAACTTCTGGGCCTGGGCGCTGCTCAGCCCTCTGGCCCCCCGGCTGCAGGACTCCCTGGGACTGTCGTCGTTCCAGCAGTCGCTGCTGGTGGCCGTACCGGTGATCGTCGGCTCGCTGGGCCGCATCCCGGTCGGCGCGCTCACCGACCGGTTCGGCGGCCGGGTGATGTTCCCGCTGGTCTCCCTGGCCACCACCGTGCCCGTGCTCTATCTGGGCCTGGCGGGACACTCCTCGTTCGCCGCGCTGCTGGCCGGCGGCTTCTTCCTGGGGATCGGCGGCACCGCCTTCGCCATCGGCGTGCCGTTCGTCAGCGCCTGGTTCCCGCCCGAGCGCCGGGGCCTGGCGATCGGCGTCTTCGGCGCCGGTATGGGCGGTACCGCGATCAGCGCCCTCACCACGGTGAAGCTGGTCGACGCGAACGGCATGGCCAACCCGTTCCTGATCACCGCCGCGGTGCTGGCCGTGTACGCGGGCGTCTCGGCCCTCGTGCTGCGCGACGCCCCCGGACGCACCGTGCCGACCGAGCCGCTGGCCCGCCGGCTGTCGGCCACCGTCAAGCTGTCCGTCACCTGGCAGGCGTCCGCCCTGTACGCGGTAGCCTTCGGCGGATACGTCGCCTTCTCGGTGTACCTGCCCACCTACCTGAAGACCGGCTACAGCCTCATCCAGGCGGACGCGGCCAACCGTATGGGGGGATTCGTGCTGCTGGCCGTGGCCATGCGGCCGGTCGGCGGCTGGCTGTCGGACCGCATCGGCCCGGTGCGGGTGTTGAGCGGCTCGCTGGCCCTGGTGGTCGCCGGCGCGCTGGTACAGGCCTTCACCCCGTCCCTCGCGCCCGTCGGCACCATCGCCTTCCTGGTCATGGCCGCCGCCCTCGGAGCCGGCAGCGGCGCCGTCTTCGCCCTGGTCGCGCTGCTGGCCCCGGCGAACAAGGTCGGATCGGTCACCGGCGTCGTCGGCGCGGCCGGCGGACTCGGCGGCTTCCTGCCCCCGCTGGTCATGGGCGCCCTGCACGGCGCCTATGGCTCCTACGCCCTGGGCCTGGTGCTGCTGGCCCTGGTGGCCGCGGCCGCACTGGCCTACACCCTGACCGTCGTCCGCCGCGGGATCGAGCGCCGCGACCCGGTCGCCGCCCGGTCCCACTGACCCGGCACCGTACCGAGGAGGAGGCACACCATGTGCGAGTACTGCGGCTGCCAGTCCCTCACCACGATCGACGAACTCACCCGTGAGCACGACGAGGTGGTCAACCTGATCAGCCACGTCCGGGACGCCCGCCGCGACGGCGACACCGACCGGATGGCCGAACTGGCGCGCCGGATCGGTGAGGTGCTCGAACCCCACACCGAGGTCGAGGAGCACGGCCTCTTCCCCGCGCTCGCCGACGACTTCCCCGAGCAGATGGCGGCCCTGGAGGAGGAGCACCGGCTCGTCGAATCGGTGCTGGCGGAGGCCGCGGCCGGCACACCGCGCGACGCGGACTGGCCGGAGCGGCTCATCCGGACGCTCGACCTGCTGCGCCTGCACATCCTCAAGGAGCAGGACGGGGTCTTCCCCGCCGCGCTCGCGGCGCTGTCCACCGAGCAGTGGGAGGCGGTCGAAGCGGTGCGTGCCCGCGCCGGCACCCGCATGGAGCAGCCCACGGGCTGAGGTCGACCGGACCGGGCCGAACGGCCCGGGCCACCCCCGCTCGGAGTGAAAGGAGGGTACAAAGGGACTGGCGATCAAAAGCATGCACTGATTCCGAATATCTGTCTGATGGTCAGGTAAGGCGAGCCGGTGTGTACAACCGCTGAGTCCCGAGCGGGCAGCCCACGGACGCGAGGCGTCCGGGAAGGAGCGACCGAGTGAGCACGGAGGCGAGCCCGGGAAGGACGGGCCGGGAGGGCAACCCCGCGGCCATGGACGGCGAGGTGGCCGAGGCGCTGGTCCGTTCACGCCGCTTCTTCACCCGGGCGGAGGTGTCCGGGGACCTCCGCTCCATGCACCGCAAGGGCGGCCGTCAGGCGGACGAGTTCTACCGCGACCGCTGGTCGCACGACAAGGTGGTGCGCTCCACCCACGGCGTGAACTGCACCGGCTCCTGCTCGTGGAAGGTGTACGTCAAGGACGGCATCATCACCTGGGAGGCCCAGCAGACCGACTATCCGTCGGTCGGCCCGGACAGCCCCGAGTACGAACCGCGCGGCTGCCCCCGGGGCGCCGCCTTCTCCTGGTACACCTACTCACCGACCCGGGTCCGCTACCCGTATGTGCGCGGCGTGCTGCTGGGGATGTACCGGGAGGCCAAGGCCCGCCTCGGCGACCCGGTGGCCGCCTGGGCGGACATCGTCGACGACCCCGAGCGCTCCCGCCGCTACAAACAGGCCCGCGGCAAGGGCGGCCTGGTGCGCGCGACCTGGGCCGAAGCCGCGGAGATGGCCGCCGCCGCGCATGTGCACACCATCAAGGAGTACGGTCCGGACCGGCTCGCCGGGTTCTCCCCGATCCCCGCCATGTCGATGGTCTCCCATGCCGCCGGGGCGCGCTTCTACTCCCTGCTCGGCGGGGTGATGCTCTCCTTCTACGACTGGTACGCGGACCTGCCCGTCGCCTCGCCGCAGGTGTTCGGTGACCAGACCGACGTACCGGAGTCCGGCGACTGGTGGGACGCCGGATATCTGATCATGTGGGGCTCCAACGTCCCGGTGACCCGCACCCCGGACGCCCACTGGATGGCCGAGGCCCGCTACCGCGGCCAGAAGGTCGTCGCGGTCTCCCCCGACTACGCGGACAACGTGAAGTTCGCCGACGAGTGGCTGGCCGCCCAGCCCGGCACCGACGGCGCGCTGGCGATGGCCATGGGGCACGTGGTCCTCAAGGAGTTCTTCGTCGACCGCGAGACCCCGTACTTCACCGACTACGTCCGGCGGTTCACCGACCTTCCCTTCCTCGTCTCGCTCGACGAGAGCGGGGACGCGCCGGGGACGTACACGCCCGGCAAGTTCCTCACCGCGTCCGACCTCGGCGGCGAGGAGGCCAGCGCCGAGAACGCCGAGTTCAAGACGGTGCTGCTGGACGCCGCGACCGGCCTGCCCGTGGTGCCGAACGGCACCCTCGGCGACCGCTTCGGCGAGTCCGGGGCCGGAAAATGGAACCTCGACCTCGGCGACACCCGCCCCCTGCTGTCCGCCGAGGGCGGCGACGAGGCGGCGGCCGTCGTCGAACTGCCCCGCTTCGACTCCCCGGACGGCGGCGCCGCACGGCTGCGGCGCGGAGTACCGGTGCGCCGGATCGCGGGACGGCTGGTCACCACGGTGTACGACCTGCTGCTCGCCCAGTACGGGGTGGCCCGCGAGGGGCTGCCCGGGAACTGGCCCGCCGGCTACGACGACGCGAGCGAGCCCTACACCCCGGCCTGGCAGGCCGCGATCACCGGCGTGGACGCGGACCGGGCGGCGCGGATCGCCCGCGAGTTCGCCGCCAACGCCGAGGACTCGCGCGGGCGTTCGATGATCATCATGGGTGCGGGAACCAACCACTGGTTCCACTCCGACACCATCTACCGGGCGTTTCTGACCCTGACCACCCTCACCGGCTGCCAGGGCGTCAACGGCGGTGGCTGGGCGCACTACGTCGGCCAGGAGAAGGTCCGCCCGATCACCGGCTACTCGACGATCGCCACCGCCTCGGACTGGAACCGTCCCGCCCGGCAGATGATCCAGACCGCCTACTGGTATCTGCACAGCGACCAGTTCCGCTACGACCCGTTCTCCGCGGACACCCTCGCGGCGGCGGGCGCCGGCGGACCCTTCGCCGGTAAGTCCACGGCGGATGTCATCGCCGCCTCGGCCCGGATGGGCTGGATGCCCTCCTACCCGACCTTCGACCGCAACCCGCTGGACCTCGCGGACGAGGCCCAACGGGAGGGCCGGTCACCGGCCGACCACGTGGTGGACGAACTGAAAGCCGGGCGGCTCAAGTTCGCGGGGGAGGACCCCGACGCACCCGAGAACTTCCCCCGGGTGCTCACCATCTGGCGGGCCAACCTGCTGGGATCCTCGGCCAAGGGCAATGAGTACTTCCTCAAACACCTGCTGGGCACCGACCATTCGGTGCGCGCCACCGAGGCCCCGCCCGACGCCCGCCCCCGGGACGTGGTGTGGCGCGACGAGGCCCCCGAGGGCAAGCTCGACCTGCTGCTCACCCTCGACTTCCGGATGACCAGCACCACCGTCTTCTCCGACATCGTGCTGCCCGCGGCGACCTGGTACGAGAAGTACGACCTGTCCAGCACGGACATGCACCCCTTCGTGCACTCCTTCAACCCGGCGATCGCCCCGCCCTGGCAGACCCGCACCGACTTCGACATCTTCCACACCCTTGCCAAGGAGTTCAGCCGCCAGGCCACCGACCATCTCGGCGTGCGCAACGACCTGGTGGCCGCGCCGCTGCTGCACGACACCCCCGACGCCATGGCCACCCCGCACGGCACGGTGCGGGACTGGAAGGCGGGGGAGTGCGAGCCGGTGCCCGGCCGCACCATGCCGAAACTGATCACCGTCGAACGCGACTACGGCGCCGTCGCCGACAAGATGGCCGCCCTCGGTCCGCTGCTGGACTCGCTGGGCGCCACCACCAAGGGCGTCACCTTCAAGGTCGGCCGCGAACTCGAATACCTGCGGCACAAGAACGGCACCGTGCGCGGCGGGGCCGCCGACGGCCGCCCCTCGATCGCCCGTGACGCACAGGCCTGCGAGGCGATCCTCGCCCTGTCCGGCACCACCAACGGCCACCTCGCCACCCAGGGCTTCCACACCCTGGAGGCCCGCACCGGTACCCGGCTCGCGGACCTGGCCGCCGAGCACGAGGGCAAGCAGATCACCTTCGCCGACACCCAGGCCGCCCCGGTCCCGGTGATCACCTCGCCCGAGTGGTCCGGTTCGGAGACCGGCGGGCGGCGCTACTCGCCGTTCACCGTCAACGTCGAGCGGTCCAAGCCCTGGCACACCCTCACCGGCCGCCAGCACTTCTACCTCGACCACGACTGGATGACCGCCCTCGGCGAGCAGATGCCCGTCTACCGGCCACCCTTGAACATGCACGCCCTCTTCGACGAGCCCCGCCTCGGCGAGACGGGCGAACTCGGCGTCACGGTCCGCTACCTGACCCCGCACAACAAGTGGTCGATCCACTCCGAGTACCAGGACAACCTCTTCATGCTGTCCCTGTCCCGGGGCGGTCCGCACATCTGGATGAGCACCCAGGACGCGGCGAAGGTGGGGGTGAGGGACAACGACTGGATCGAGGCCGTGAACCGCAACGGCGTCGTCGCCGCCCGCGCGGTCGTCTCGCACCGCATGCCCGAGGGCACCGTGTACATGTACCACGCACAGGACCGGCTCATCGACGTCCCCCGCACCGAGACCACCGGGCGGCGCGGCGGCATCCACAACTCCCTGACCCGCCTGCTGATCAAACCCAGCCATCTCATCGGCGGTTACGCCCAGTTGAGTTATGCCTTCAACTATCTGGGCCCGACCGGCAACCAGCGCGACGAGGTCACCGTCATCCGCCGCCGCACCGACCAGGAGGTGACGTACTGATGCGCGTCATGGCCCAGATGGCGATGGTGATGAACCTCGACAAGTGCATCGGGTGCCACACCTGCTCGGTCACCTGCAAGCAGGCGTGGACCAACCGCACCGGTGTCGAGTACGTGTGGTTCAACAACGTCGAGACCCGGCCCGGTCAGGGATATCCGCGCCGCTACGAGGACCAGGAGCGGTGGCGCGGCGGCTGGGAGCTCAACAAGAAGGGCCGGCTCGCGCTCAAGGCGGGCGGTCGCTTCAAGAAGCTGATCACCATCTTCGCCAACCCGGTCCTGCCGTCCCTGGACGACTACTACGAGCCCTGGACGTACGACTACGAGACCCTGACCAACGCCCCGCTGCAGGAGCACACCCCGGTCGCCCGCCCCAAGTCCCTCATCACCGGCAAGGACATGAAGATCTCCTGGTCGGCGAACTGGGACGACGACCTCGGCGGCTCCTCCGAGCACGGCGAGAAGGACGTGCTGCTCAACCAGGTCTCGGAGAAGATCAAGCTCGAGTTCGAGCAGACCTTCATGTTCTACCTGCCGCGGATCTGCGAGCACTGCCTCAACCCGTCCTGCGCGGCCTCCTGCCCCTCCGGCGCGATCTACAAGCGCGAGGAGGACGGCATCGTCCTCGTCGACCAGGACAAGTGCCGCGGCTGGCGGATGTGCGTGACCGGATGCCCGTACAAGAAGGTGTACTTCAACCACCGCACCGGCAAGGCCGAGAAGTGCACCTTCTGCTTCCCGCGCGTCGAGGTCGGGCTGCCCACCGTCTGCTCCGAGACCTGCGTCGGCCGGCTGCGCTACATCGGGCTCGTCCTCTACGACGCGGACAAGGTCCTGGAAGCCGCGTCCACCCCCGACGACAAGGACCTCTACGAGGCCCAGCGGGGTGTCTTCCTCGACCCCGACGACCCGCAGGTGATCGCCGAGGCGGAGAAGGCGGACATCCCGCGGGACTGGATCGAGGCCGCGCAGCGCTCCCCGATCCATGCCCTGATCAACACCTTCAAGGTGGCGCTGCCGCTGCATCCGGAGTACCGCACCATGCCCATGGTCTGGTACATCCCGCCGCTGTCCCCGGTGGTCGACGCCGTCCGGGACACCGGCCGGGACGCCGAGGACCACGGCAACCTCTTCGCCGCCGTGGACGCCCTGCGCATCCCCGTCGACTACCTGGCCCAGCTGTTCACCGCCGGCGACCCGGCACCGGTGGACGCGGTGCTGCGCCGGCTGGCCGCCATGCGCGCCTACATGCGGGACATCAACCTCGGCCGCGAGCCGGACGCCTCCATCCCGGAGTCCGTCGGCATGGGCGAGGAGCAGATGTACGACATGTACCGGCTGCTGGCCCTCGCCAAGTACGACGAGCGGTACGTCATCCCGGCCGCCCACGCCGAACAGGCCCACAGCCTCGAGGAACTGGCCACCGAGTGCAGCCTCGACTACGAGGGCGGCCCCGGCATGGGAGGCTCCGGACCCTTCGGCGAGACCTCCGGCGGAGCCGCCCCCATCGCGGTGGAGAACTTCCACGCCCTGCGCGACCGGCAGACCTCCGACACACCCGCGGCCCCCACCGGCAAGGAGACCCGCGTCAACCTCCTCAACTGGGACGGCAAGGGCAGTCCGCCGGGCCTCTTCCCGCCCGGGAACGGTGACGGCCCGGGGAGCCCGGACAGCGGCGGAGAGGTGGAGCCCAGGCCATGAGGAACAAACTCCGACTCAGGCCCGCGAGCCGGGTCCGGCCCTGGCACACCTACGCCTGGCAGGTCCAGTCGCTGCTCCTCGGCTACCCCGACGAGGGCCACGGCGGACATCTGTCGCTGGCCCGGCGGACGGTCCCCGCGCTGCCCGCCGAGGTGGGCGGGCCCCTGCTCCGTTTCATCGAGCACGCCGAGGACGCCGGCACCGGAGCCATGGCCGCCGCCTACGTGGCCACCTTCGACCACCGCAAGCGCTGCTGCCCGTATCTCACCTACTACGCGCACGGAGACACCCGTAAGCGGGGCCTCGCCCTGGTGCGTCTGAAGCAGGCCTACGCCAGGGCCGGATGGCGGCTCGGCGACGACGAACTGCCCGACCACCTCTCCGTCGTCCTGGAGTTCGCCGCCGCCGAGCCGGCGACCGGCATGCGCCTGCTCACCGATCACCGGGCCGGCCTGGAACTGCTGCGCCTCGCCCTCCGTGACGACCAGGCCCCCTGGGCGGACCTGCTGAGCTCCGTCTCCGCGACCCTGCCGGCGCTCGCCGGCGACGAACGCGACGCGGTCGCCCGGCTCGCCGCCGAGGGACCGCCCGAGGAACAGGTGGGTCTCGACCCCTACGCGCCGCCCGAGTACATGCCCGCCCCGTCCGCCGGAGGCCCCCGTTGACCGCATCCCAGCAGCACCTCACCCTGGCGGTGGAGTCCGGCACCGGCGGCATCCTGCTGTGGGTCGCGCTGCCGTACGTCAGCCTCGCGGTGTTCGTCCTCGGCCACGTCTGGCGCTACCGCTACGACAAGTTCGGCTGGACCACCCGCTCCTCGCAGCTCTACGAACGCCGTCTGCTGCGCATCGGCAGCCCGCTGTTCCACTTCGGCATCCTCTTCGTGCTGCTCGGCCACATCGGCGGACTGCTCATCCCCGAGAGCTGGACGCACGCCGTCGGCATCAGCGAGCACACCTACCACGTCCTCGCGGTCGTCGTCGGCACCATCGCGGGCGTCTGCACCGTCGGCGGACTGGTCATCCTGATCTACCGGCGGCGCACCGTGGGCCCGGTCTTCTCGGCGACCACCCGCAACGACAAGGCCATGTACCTGTCCCTGGCCGTGACCATCGGGCTGGGCCTGGCCGCGACCGTGGCGGCGAACATCGTCGGCGGCGGCTACAACTACCGGGAGACCATCTCCCCCTGGTTCCGCTCCCTCTTCTACCTGCAGCCCGATCCGGACCTGATGACGGGCGTCCCGGTGCTCTTCCAGCTCCACGCCCTGAGCGCGCTGCTGCTCTTCGCCGCCTGGCCCTTCACCAGGCTGGTCCACATGCTCACGGCGCCGCTGGGCTATCTCACCCGCCCCTACATCGTCTACCGCAGCCGCGACACCCAGCTCGGCTCCCGCGCCCCGCACCGGGGCTGGGAACGCATCCGGTAGCGCCGCCCGCCGCGCACGCGAGGGGAGCGGACCGCCCGGATGGCGAACCGCTCCCTCTGCGGTGCCGGTGACGCCCCGCCGGCAACGACAGTCGCCGGGACGCGAACAGCCGCCCTCAGGCAGGTGAGGACGTCACTTGCTGAGCCAGAGGTCGGGGCCGAACACCTCGTAGTGGATGCTCTTCGGGCTGAGCCCCCGGGTGAGCAGGTCACCGCGGACGGTCCGCATGAAGGGCAGCGGGCCGCACAGGAAGGCGGTGGCGTCCGCGGGCGGATCCAGCCGGGTGACGTCGGCCAGGCCCTCGTTGACGTGGGACGCGTCGTGGTCCTCCGGCCGCTCGTACCACAGGTGCAGCGTGCCGCCCGGAAGCCGGCTGACGAGGTCGTCCAGTTCGAGACGGTGTGCGTGGTGGGCGGGGGAGCGGTCGGCGTGGACGACGGTGACCTGCCGTCGGGCCGAGGTGTTGGCCAGGTGGTCCAGCATGGACAGCATGGGTGTGATGCCGATGCCGGCCGAGGCGAGGACGAGCGGGCCGTCGCCCTCGGGGAGCACGAGGTCGCCGAAGGGCAGGGACACCCTCACGAGGTCGCCGGGGCGGGCGTGGGTGTGCAGCCAGGACGACACCTCGCCCTCGGGGACGCGGCCGTCGGCGGAGCGCTCCCGCTTGACGGTGATCCGCCAGGTCTTGCGGTCGGGAGCCGTGGAGAGGCTGTACTGGCGTATCTGCCGGGCTCCGTCCGGCAGTTCGACCTGCACGCTGACGTACTGGCCGGGGGTGAACGGCTCGGTGGGCAGTCCGTCGGGCCGGCGCAGTTCGAAGGAGGCGGTGTCGAGGGACTCCTCGACGCGCTCGGCGATCTCCATGTCGTGCCAGACGGCGCCGTTCTCGACCCCCGCCCCGGCGTACAGACGGGCCTCCAGGGCGATGAGGGCGTTGGCCATGAGCCAGTACACCTCGTCCCAGGCGGCCGCGACCTCAGGTGTCACGGCGTCGCCCAGGACCTCGCCGACGGCGCCCATCAGGTGCCGGCCCACCAGGGTGTACTGGTCGGAGGTGATGCCCAGTGAGGCGTGCTTGTGGGCGATGCGCCCGAGGACGGCGTCGGGCCGTTCGCCCGGCTGCTCCACCAGGGTGGTGGCGAACGCCGCGACGGCCCCGGCGAGGGCTTCGCGCTGGGCGCCGCTGGCCTGGTTGCCGCGGTTGAAGAGGTCGCGCAGCAGCTCGGGGCGCTCCTCGAACATGCGGCGGTAGAACAGCTCGGTGATGGAGCTGAGGTTGGCTCCGACTGCCGGGAGGGTGGCCCGGACGACGGGGACCGACTGGGGGGAGAGCATGCGCCGACTCCTTGACTGGATGCTTCGGTGGTCGCACACAGCATCCTAGGTAATTGGCATCCAGGGTTCATATTCAGAGGGATGTGATCTCCGTGACGTCACCGGCGACCCCGTACCGACGCATTCCGGCCACCCCCCGGAGAGCCGCCTCGGGCCACAGGCAGTCCAGGACCGCGGCCGACGGAGCGAACAGTGCGGAGGGCAGTGACCCGCGCGCGAACCACTCCCAGCGCACGATCTTGTCCGGCTCGGTCGCCCGGGGCGTCCCCGCCGCTCCCACGGCGACCGCGGCGGCCGTGACGCGGGTCAGGCCCTGAAGCCCGTCGACGACAACGGCCAGTACCCGTACGGCGGTCACGGGCACCGTGAGGCCGGTCTCCTCCGTCAGCTCCCGCGCCGCGGCGGTCTCGAAGTCCTCACCGGCGTCCACCTTGCCGCCCGGAAGTTCCCACCGGCCGTCGTGACCGAGGCCGAGCAGGACGCGACCGGCCCCGTCGAGGACGGCCAGTCCGACTCCGGTCAAACTCTGGGGTGTGGGGCGGGCTCGTTCCGGGCGCTGGGCGCCGTGTTCGTTCGTCTTCACCGGGCTATTCCATACCGGGCCGGAGCGCGGCCGTCCCCCGGCCCGGGTGTCCCGGGCCGGGGGAGCGGGAGTCCGTCTGTCTCAGCCGAACTGGCCGGGCTGGTAGTCGCCGGCCGGCTGCCGGTTGATGACGTTGATGCGGTTGTAGGCGTTGATGACGGCGATCAGCGAGATCAGCGCGGCGAGCTGGTCCTCGTCGTAGTGCTCGGCCGCGCCGGCCCATGCCTCGTCCGTCACGCCGCCGGCGGCGTCCGCGATGCGGCTGCCCTGCTCGGCGAGTTCCAGCGCCGCGCGCTCGGCTTCGGTGAAGACCTCGGCCTCCCGCCAGGCGGCCACCAGGTTGAGGCGCAGCTGGATCTCGCCCGCGGCGGCGGCGTCCTTGGTGTGCATGTCGGTGCAGAAGCCGCAGCCGTTGATCTGGCTGGCGCGGATCTTGACCAGTTCCTGCGTCGTGACCGGCAGTGTCGAGTCGTGCACCGCCCTGTTCGCCGAGTTGATGTGCTTGAGGACCTTGCCCGCGAGGGAGTTGCCGAAGAAGTCGATCCGAGCGTCCATGGCGTGCCTCTCCTGGTGCCGTTGGGACGTACACCCTGATGACCGGAAGAGCCCCGGGACTGTGACAGCCGCCGGATGTGAGCGCCGTCACGGGGGCACTTGACGCGTGCGCGCTCTGAAAATATCTTTCACCTCCGGGTGATCCAGCCGAAAGTAAGTTTCCGAGCCGCAGCCGGTGCCGACGCGCCGGCCCCACCTCACAGCAAGGCATGACCGCACCATGAGCGAAGAGAACAAGCATCACGCCACCGCTGCCGCCCTCCTCCCCCTGGTCGGGGGCGCGGACAACGTGACGTCGGTGGCGCACTGCATGACCCGGCTGAGGCTGGGACTGCGCGACCGGTCCCTCGTCCAGAACGAGCGGCTCAAGGCGCTGCCGGCGGTCCTGGGAGTCGTCGAGGACGACACGTATCAGATCGTGCTGGGGCCGGGCACGGTGGCGCGGGTCACCCCGGAGTTCGAGTCCCTGGTCGAGGCAGAGCGCAGCGGGACCGGGCCGGCCGTACCGGACCGCGGAGCCGGTCCCGTGACGGCCGAAGGGCTCGCGGCGCAGGGAGCGGCGCTCCGGACGGAACGCAAGGCGAGGAACGCCACGCCGTTCAAGCTGTTCCTGCGCCGGATCGCGAACATCTTCGTTCCGCTGATCCCCGCGCTCATCGGCTGCGGCATCATCGCGGGCCTGAACGGCCTCCTCGTCAACCTGCACTGGCTGCCGGGCGTCACCCCGGCCCTGACCGCCATCGCCTCCGGGTTCATGGCACTGATCGCGGTGTTCGTCGGATTCAACACGGCCAAGGAGTTCGGCGGCACCCCGATCCTCGGCGGTGCCGTCGCGTCGGTCGTCGTCCACGCCGGGGTGGCCGACGTGGAGGCGTTCGGCCGGCACCTCTCCCCGGGGCAGGGTGGTGTGCTGGGCGCCCTGGGTGCCGCGTGGCTCGGCGTGTATGTGGAGAAGTGGTGCCGGCGCCGGGTACCCGAGTCGGTCGACGTCCTGGTGACGCCCACCGCCACCGTGCTCGTGGCCGGGCTGGCGACGCTGTTCGGACTGATGTTCCTCGCCGGTGAGGTGTCCGCCTGGATCGGCGACGCCGCCGACTGGCTGCTCACCCACGGCGGCGCGGGCGCCGGGTTCCTCCTCGGCGGCCTCTTCCTGCCGCTGGTCATGCTCGGTCTGCACCAGGCCCTGATCCCCATTCACACGACTCTGATCGAGGGGGCGGGCTTCACCGTCCTGCTGCCGGTCCTCGCGATGGCGGGCGCCGGACAGGTCGGCGCCGCCATCGCGATCTACGTGCGCCTGCCCCACAACACCTCCATCCGCGCCACCGTCAAGTCGGCGCTCTGGCCCGGGTTCCTCGGCGTGGGGGAACCGCTCATCTACGGTGTGTCGCTGCCCCTGGGACGTCCGTTCATCACCGCCTGCACGGGTGGTGCCTTCGGCGGCGCGTTCGTCGGCCTCCTCAACCAGCTGGGCACGGACGTGGGTTCCACCGCCATCGGACCGTCCGGCTGGGCGCTCTTCCCGCTCCTCGACGGCGGCCACGGCCTGGCACGGACGGTCGCCGTCTACGCCGCCGGCCTGCTCGTCGGCTATGTGGCGGGCTTCGTCGCCACCTACTTCTTCGGCTTCACGAAGACCATGCTCGCGGAACTCGACACGGCGCCGGACACCCCGGCGGACGGACAGCGGCCCGCGCCCGTGGACCGGGTGACCGAGAAGGTCTGACGGCAGCGGCGGGACAGGGCTGGCGAGAGCCGGCATGTCCCTGATCGGGCCGTCCGGGCGGAGCGACGCGCCATCGGCCGGACGCCCTGCCGAAACGTCAGC
>NZ_NEUB01000210.1 GCF_002910825.1 Streptomyces sp. SM1
CGTAGCGGTCGTCGGCGAGAGCGCCGGCCGCGTCCCGGGCCCGGCGGAGGTGGCTGCGGGCGGCGTCGGCCCGGCCGAGGCGGGCGTAGTCGGTGGCGAGGTTCAGCTGCAGCAACGGGTAGAGGGCGCGCACCGCCGGGGAGTCCTCATACGCGCCGGCGCGGTCGTCCGCGACCTCCTCCGCGGCGGTCAGGGCCCGCAGGTCCCAGGCCAGTTCGTCCCCGGGGTCGTCCTGGGTGGCAGCGAGGTAGTGCGCGAGGGTGCAGCGGTGCAGCGGGTCGCCGTGCTCGCCGATCTCCGCCCACAGCCCGAGGAAGCGGTTCCGGGCCTCCTCTCGGTCCCCCGCGTGGTGCAGCATCACGACCTGACCGATCCGCGTCAGCACGGCGTCCGGCGCCGCCTGCCCCTGTCGCTCCGCCACCACGTCCTCCGCACCGGTCGCCGGCTGTCGCCACCGACGCTAGCCGTCGGCAGGGGCGATACCGGACAGCCGCTCCGCAGCACCGGGACGCCGGGTGCGGGTCCGGCCGGCAGCCCGCACCCGGCGCCGGGCGGCCTCAGCCCCGGGAGGGAACCGTCCAGTCGATCGGCTCGTGGCCCTGCGCGGCCACCGCCGCGTCGATCTGGGTGAACGGACGGGAGCCGAAGAACTTCTTCGCCGACAGCGGTGAGGGGTGCGCCCCCTTGACCACCACGTGCCGGCTCTCGTCGATCAGCGGCAGCTTCTTCTGCGCGTAGTTCCCCCACAGCACGAAGACCGCCGGGTCGGGGCGGCCGGCGACCGCGCGGATGACCGCGTCGGTGAACCGCTCCCAGCCCCGGCCCTTGTGCGAGTTGGCCTCACCGGCGCGCACCGTGAGCACCGCGTTGAGCAGCAGCACGCCCTGTTCCGCCCAGGACATCAGATAGCCGTTGTCCGGAACGGGGGTGCCCAGCTCGGTGTGCATCTCCTTGTAGATGTTCCGCAGGGACGGCGGGATCCTGACACCCGGCCGGACCGAGAAGCACAGGCCGTGTCCCTGGCCCTCGCCGTGGTAGGGGTCCTGACCGAGGATCAGGACCTTCACCTTGTCGTACGGCGTGGCGTCCAGCGCCGCGAAGACCTCCTCGTGGGGCGGATAGACGGGACCCTTCGCCCGCTCCTCCTCGACGAACTCGGTCAGCTCCTTGAAGTAGGGCTGCTGCAGTTCGTCGCCCAGAACCCCGCGCCAGGACTCGGGCAGCATGGCGATGTCGGTCACGTCAATGTCCTCACGTGTGCGGTCACTTCCAGGTCACAGAACCTACAGGCGACCACTGACACCCGGCCCCGCGGCCGGGTGCCACCGCCTCTACCAGCTCGTCTTCCGGGACAGCTGCCACACCATCATGATCGTGGACGGGTCCATCGACCGCTCCGCGCCCGAGATCTCCCGGCTGGCCGCCACGTACTGCCGTCCCTGCCACAGGGGCAGCAGCCGCGCGTCCTCGACGAGGATCTCCTGGGCCTCCTCGAACTGCTTCACCACGTTGCCGCGGTCGCTCTCCCGGCGGGAGCTGGGCAGCAGCTCGGTCGTGATCCTGTTCGCCTCGTAGGGCGTACCGAGGGCGTTCTGCTTGCCGACGAAGGGGGCGACGAAGTTGTCCGCGTCCGGGAAGTCGGGGGACCAGCCGCGCCCGAACACCGGGTACTCGCCCTTCTGGTAGCCCTCGACGTACGTCTTCCAGGGGCGGCTCTTGAGCGTGACGTCGAACAGCTTCGACGCCTCCAGCTGCCGCTTGAGCTCCTTGAACTCCAGCGCGGTCTCGGAGCCGTAGCGGTCCGTGGTGTACCAGAGCGTGAGCGGGACCGTCTCGTCGATGCCCGCGTCGGTGAGGATCTCCTCGGCCTTGTCGACGCTGGGATCACCGTAGTCGTCGAAGAACCCGGTGGTGTGCCCGGTCAGGCCCTTGGGGACCATCGAGTACAGCGGATCGACGGTGTCCCGGTAGATCTTGTGCGCGATCGCCGCGCGGTCGACGATCTGCGCGATGGCCTGGCGCACCGCCTTCTTGCCGGCCCACGGGTCCTTCGGGTTGAACACCAGGTAGTTGATGTCGGTCCCGGTGCCCTCGATGACCTGGATCTCTTCTTCCTTGGACGCCTTGCCCTGGAATTCGATGACGTCGTCCGCGGCGAGACCGCGGTACGTCAGGTCGACCTGCTCGTCGCGCAGCGCCTTGACCATGGTGGCGGAATCCTGGAAGTAGCGGACGGTCACCGCGCTGTTCTTCCGCTCGGCGAAGCCCTTGTAGCGGTCGTTCCGGACGAGTTCGGCCTTCTCGCCCTCCTCGTACGACTGGAGGGCGTACGGCCCGGAACCGACGATGCCGGACTCCTCGCGCAGCGCGTCCGCCGGGTAGGCGTCCGGGTCGACGATCGACATCGCGGGGGTGGCGAGCACGAACGGGAAGGTGGCGTCCGCCTTGTTGAGGTAGAAGACGACCTCGCGTTCGCTGGGCGCCTGCACCCTCTCGAGGCTGCCCAGCAGACCGGCCGGACCACCGTTGACGTTGATCTGCCGGATCCGGTCGATCGAGTGCTTGACCGCCTTGGCGTCGAGCGTGCCGCCGTCGGAGAACGTCAGCCCCTCGCGCAGTTCGCAGCGGAAGACCTTGTTGGAGCTGTCGGAGAACTCGCAGCTCTCCGCGGCGTCCGGCTGGGGGCTGGTCGCTCCCACCGGGTAACTCAGCAGGGTCTGGTAGATGTTGCGGAAAAGCTCCCAGGAGCTGTCCCAGGAGGCGGCAGGATCCAGCGTGCTGGGCGAACTGGTGGTTCCCACGACGATAGGTCCCGCGTCGTCCGGGTCGTCGGGGGACAAAAGGCCGCATCCGGTCACCAGGGACGATATGGACGCGATGGCCGCCACCCGCCGCAGGCATCGGTTCCGGTTGAACACGCGCACGCTCCTCGATCTGCCACGCCAAGGGTCGGCAGACCATACCGCAGGTAAGCGCCCGCTGACCCTCCCCGGTGCAACCGTTGAGATCAACTTCCCGATGACTACGTTGTCACTCGCCGTCGCGGACCGGATACGCCGACACGGGCGCCGTTTTCGTCAACGGGCGCCCGTGTCGGGACTGTCCGGAACCGGCCCTCGCGTGCGCCTGTGAGCACGCGCGGGCCGGTACGGGTCAGGCCACGCCGGCGTTCAGGAAGATGCCGCCGTCGACCACCAGGGTCTGGCCGGTGACCCAGTCCGACTGGTCGGAGGTGAGGAAGGCGGCGGCGCCGCCGATGTCCGACGGCACACCGAGCCGGCCCAGCGGGTACCCGGCGGCGGCCTCCGCCTCCCGGCCCTCGTACAGCGCCTGTGCGAACTTGGTCTTCACCACGGCCGGGGCGATGGCGTTGACCCGCACCCGGGGCGCGAACTCGTGCGCCAGTTGCTGGGTCAGGTTGATCAGCGCGGCCTTGCTGACGCCGTACGCGGCGATGAACGGCGAGGGCGCGAGACCGGCGACGGAGGCGATGTTGACGATCGCGCCGCCGTTGTCCTTCTGCCAGGCGTGCCAGGTCTTCTGGGCGAAGCCCAGTGCCGAGATCACGTTGGTCTCGAACACCTTGCGCGCCACGTTCAGGTCGAGGTCGGCGATCGCGCCGAACACCGGGTTGGTACCGGCGTTGTTGACCAGGTAGTCGACGCGGCCGAAGGCCTCCATGGCGCGCTCGACGGCCACGGCCTGGTGGGCCTCGTCGTGCGCCTTGCCCGCGACGTACACCGCCCGGTCCGGACCGAGCTTCTCGACGGCCTCCTTGAGGGCGTCCTCACCCCGGCCCGTGATGCAGACCCGGTCACCGCGCGCGACGAGCGCTTCGGCGACACCGTAGCCGATACCGCGGCTGGCGCCGGTGATCAGGGCGACCTTGCCCGAAAGTTCCACAGCAGTCATGTTCCCGGTCTTCCTAGTCGAGCGGTCCGCCGGCGACGTACAGCACCTGGCCGGAGACGAAGCCGGCGGCCTCGCCGGTGAAGAAGGCGATGGCGTTGGCGATGTCCTCGGGCTCGCCGACGCGGGCGACCGGGATCTGGGTGGCGGCGGCGGCCTTGAAGTCCTCGAATCCCATGCCGACGCGGTCCGCGGTGGCCTTGGTCATCTCGGTGGCGATGAAGCCGGGAGCGACCGAGTTGGCGGTGACGCCGAACTTGCCGAGCTCCTTGGCGAGGGTCTTGGTGAAGCCCTGCAGACCGGCCTTGGCGGCGGAGTAGTTGACCTGGCCCCGGTTACCGAGGGCGGACGAGGAGGACAGGTTCACGATCCGGCCGAATCCGGCGTCGACCATGTGCTTCTGGCAGGCCTTCGACATCAGGAAGGCGCCGCGCAGATGCACGTTCATGACGGTGTCCCAGTCGGAGACGCTCATCTTGAACAGCAGGTTGTCGCGCAGCACGCCCGCGTTGTTGACCAGGATGGTGGGCGCGCCGAGCTCCTCGGCGATCCGCGCGACGGCGGCCTCGACCTGCGCCTCGTCGGAGACGTCGCAGCCGACCGCGAGCGCCTTGCCGCCGGCGGCGGTGATCTTCTCGACGGTGTCCTTGCATGCGGCCTCGTCGAGGTCGATCACGGCGACCGCGCGGCCTTCGGCGGCCAGTCGTACGGCGGTGGCGGCGCCGATGCCGCGCGCGGCGCCGGTGACGACCGCGACCCGCTGCTCAGTGGTGGACATTGCTGCTTCTCCTCGCCCTTGGGATGCGGCTCCTGCGGCCGGACTCATTCAAATGAGCGACCGCTTAGTACCTTCAGCAGACGTGACGCTAGAAGCCCTGGCACCCGGTGTCAACGGCACACCGCGCGTGTGTGATCCATTCCCCGCGCGGACGTCCATCCGGCCGGTCCGCGCGCCCGGTGTCCGCGTCCGGGCGAAGCACCCGATCGGCTCAGCGCCGCGCGCCCCGGCGCGGGGGCGCGCCTAGCGTCGAAGCGCGAGCCACCCGTGGCCGGAAAGGAGGCGCTCCATGCGTCGTCGCACCGGTGCCATAGGCACGCTGATCGCGCTCTGCGCGATCGTGCCGTTGGCCGACACCGCTCACGCCCAGGACCTGGACTGCAGCGACTTCACCTACCAGGAGGACGCACAGACCTTCTTCGACCTGGACCCGAGTGATCCGCACCGGCTCGACGAGGACCCGGGTCCGGACGACGGCGTGGCCTGCGAGGCGCTGCCCCGGCGGGGACTCACCTCGTCCACCTTCCGGCCGGCGCCGTCCGCCTCCCCCTCATCCGCCGCTCCTGCCCGGTCGCCGTCACCGTCGCCGTCCCCGACGACCGCTTCGCCCACCCGGACGGCGACCGCCACCTCC
>NZ_NEUB01000211.1 GCF_002910825.1 Streptomyces sp. SM1
GTCGCTCGTGCGCGGCCCGGTGGAGGAGATCGTCGTGGTGGAGCCGGTG
This sequence comes from Streptomyces sp. SM1, assembly GCF_002910825.1. Taxonomy (GTDB): domain Bacteria; phylum Actinomycetota; class Actinomycetes; order Streptomycetales; family Streptomycetaceae; genus Streptomyces; species Streptomyces okerensis. Next base: position 50 of record NZ_NEUB01000211.1, read on the forward strand.
GAGTGCGTACTCGAACATGGTCTGGTCCCCCTGGCGGAGTCGGTGTCCGTATCGCTTTCCGCGATGCCTCTACCTTCGTCTCCAAGGCGGGCCGGCCACATCGGGAAGGTTCCGTATCTTCGGCGGGGTGCGGGGCCTTAGAAGGCACTTAGGACGGTCACCGAGGCTCTCAGGGCCTTCTGAGTCCCCCCGGCGCAGTGCCCGGGGGGCGGACGCGCGCGAGGGGCCTCCGGTTACCCGGAGACCCCTCGTGACCTGCGCCGGCTCAGCCGGTGGCGGGCAGTCCCAGCAGGAGGCCGGTGTACGTGAGGACCGCGAGCAGCAGTCCGATGACGCCGAGCGTGACGCCCGCCCAGGCGACCGACTTGATCCAGGGCGCCCGGACCGTCCGGCCGGGCGTTCCGAAGGCGGGCCTGACGAGCACCGCCACACCCACGATCAGCGCGGTCAGCGCGAACAGGCCGCCCCACAGGGCGCTGGTGTTCCAGGCATCGCCGTACACCTCCTTGACCTGGGTGGCGACGCCGGCGTCCGCCGCCGTCTCCAGCTGGCCCAGGAGGGTCTCGCGCGCGGCGGCGACGGTGCCCAGCCAGCTGCCGGTCAGCGAGACGAGTCCCAGCGCCGCCGAGACGACGGCGGCCGCGCCCTGCCCGACACCGGACGGCTCCTCGGTCCCGCTCCCGGTTCCGGTCGCGTCCCGCTCCGCTTCCGACGCCTTGGCGTCGGCCTCCGTGACGTCCACTGCCGCTTCGTCGTGCTCGTTCCCGGCGCCGGCCCCGGTCACGGTCTCGCGTCCGATCCCGGTGTCGGTTCCGGTTCCGGTCTCGTTCCCGGTTTCGTCCACTGTCCTGGTTTCCATGCCCCGCACCGTACGGACGCTTTCTGAGAGTCCGCTCAATGATCGTCGTGCGCGCGCCACTCCGGGGCCAGCACCGACCACACCTCCAGGTCGTGGCGCACCCCGTGGTGGAGATGGGCCTCGCGGCGCACACCGTCGCGGGTCATGCCGAGCCGGCGGGCGATCGCGACGCTCGGCGCGTTGCCGGCCGCGGCGACCCATTCGACCCGGTGGATGCCGCGCTGCTCGACCGCCCAGTCGATGAGGACCCGCATCGCCCGGGTGACGAGCCCGCGCCCCGTGGCGGCGGGCTCCAGCCAGCAGCCGACCTCGCAGGTGCCGTTCCCGGCGTCGAAGTTCAGGGTGAGCACACCCCCGACGAGCCGGCCGTCCAGCCACAGCCCGTGCAGGGAGGCGGTGTCGGCGGCGCGCCAGTCGGCGTACCGCTGGAGCGCCGCCCGCGCGCCGGCCACGTCCGTGGCCCGGGAGCCGAAGGGGACGTACCGGTTGATGAACTCCCGGCCCCGGTCCAGATGGGCCAGGAACTCCTCGGCGTGCCAGGGCTCCAGCGGGCGCAGCTCGGCTCCGTCGTCACCCAGTCGTATCGCGTACATCCCGCTGTCGCTCCTCCTCGGCCAGCACGTCCGCCACCTCGGCGTCCGTGGCGGCGGCCAGCCTCTCATGCGCGACACGGGCCTCGGGCGGCTCGATGCTGATCCGGGGCAGGACACGGTCCAGCCAGCGCGGCAGCCACCAGTTGGCGCCGCCGAGGAGGTGCATGAGCGCGGGGACGAGCAGGGTGCGCAGGACGAAGGCGTCGAGGGCGACGGCCGCGGCGAGCGCGATGCCGAACATGGCGATCACACGGTCGCCGGTGAGGACGAAGGCGAGGAAGACCGAGATCATGATCACCGCGGCGGAGTTGATCACCCGGCTGGTCTCGGCGAGCCCGACACGGACGGCCCGCCGGTTGTCGCCGGTCTCCAGCCACTCCTCGTACATCCGGCTCACCAGGAAGACCTGGTAGTCCATGGAGAGCCCGAAGAGCACCGACACCATGATCACGGGCAGGAAGGGCTCTATGGGGCCTCCCGGGCCCAGGCCGAGCAGTTCGCTGCCCCAGCCCCACTGGAAGATCGCCACCACGACACCGAACGCGGCGGCGACGGCGGCCACGTTCATCGCGGCGGCCTTGAGGGGTATGCCGATCGAGCGGAAGGCCAGCAGGAGCAGCACACAGCCCAGACCGATCACCACGCCCACGAAGAGCGGCAGCTTGTCCACGATGACGTCGGCGAAGTCGTCGTATCCGGCGGTCACGCCGCCGACGTTCAGGTCGAGGGAGGTGCCCGACTCGGCCCGGGGCAGCACGTCGGCGCGCAGCCGCTCGACGAGGTCACTGGTCTGCTTCGACTGCGGGGACGACTCCGGTACGACGGTGAGGTAGGCGGTGTCGCCGCTCTGGCCGTAGGTCACCGGCGACACGGAGGCGACTCCGTCGGTGTCGCGCAGGGTGGGGCCGAGGTTGTCCAGGGCGAGCCGGTCCCCGGCGCCGTCCACCTCGGTGACGAGGGTGAGCGGGCCGTTCACGCCGGGGCCGAATCCGTCGGCGAGGAGGTCGTAGGCCTGGCGGGTGGTGGACGCCTTGGGGTCGTTGCCCTGGTCGGAGGTGCCCAGGTGCAGCGACAGGGTGGGCAGTGCGAGGACGGCCATGACGACGACCGCGAGCGCGCCGAGCAGTTTCGGGTGCCGCTCCACGAACGCGGACCACCGGGCGGCGAACCCGGTCGGCCCCTCCGGCTCGGGCCCGTGCTCGGCCAGCCGGCGCCGTTCCCGGCGGCTGAGCGCGCGCATGCCGATGAACGACAGCAGGGCGGGGAGCAGGGTGACGGAGGCGGCGACGGTCAGCACCACGGTGAGCGCGGCGGCGATGGCGACGCCGTTGAGGAAGTTCAGCCGGAGGATCAGCATGCCCAGCAGGGCGATGCACACGGTTGCACCCGCGAAGACGACCGCCCGTCCGGTGGTGGCGACGGCACTGACGGCGGCGTCGGGAACGGTGAGGCCGCGTTTCAGTCCGCGCCGGTGCCGGGTGACGATGAACAGCGCGTAGTCGATGCCCACGCCGAGCCCGATCAGCATGCCGAGCATGGGGGCGAAGTCGGCGACGGTCATGACGTGGCCGAGCAGCACGATGCCCGCGTAGGCGGTCCCCACACTGACCAGGGCGGTGGCGATGGGCAGCAGCGAGGCGGCGAATGAGCCGAAGGCGAGGAAGAGGACCGCGGCGGCGACCAGCACGCCGACGATCTCGGCGGTGTGTCCGCCGGGTGCCTCGGTGGTCTCGACGGCGCTGCCGCTCAGTTCGACACTCAGCCCGTCGGTCTCGGCGGCCTTGGCCGTCTTCACCACGGCGGCGACCTCGCCGGCCTCCATGTCCTTGGCCTGGCTCTCGAAGGTGACCGTGGCGTAGGCCGTACGGCCGTCCTGGCTGACGCGCCCGGCGCCGCCGTCGTCGTACGGGCCGCTCACGGCGGCCACGCCGGGCAGCTCCTCGATCCGGTCCAGGGTGCGGGTCATGGCCTGCTCGACGCCGGTGTCCCGGACGCTGCCGGACGCCGTGTGCCAGACCACGTTGTCGCTGTCCCCGCCCAGGGCGGGGAAGCTCTCCGTCAGCAGCTCGGTGGCCCGCCCCGACTCGGTGCCCGGCACCTGGTAGTCGTTCGAGTAGGCGGAACCGGCGGCGAGGGCGCCCCCGGCGACCCCGCCGAGGGCGAGCAGCCAGAGGAGGACGGGGATCAGACGGCGTTGGACACACCAGCGTGCTAGGGCTGCCACGAATGTGCTCCCAGGGTGACTCGGTGTGGATCTTTGACCGGGAACAGTCGAGCAAGAACCGAACAGCCCGCAAAGAACGCATGAGCAATGTCCTGTCACTCTTGCAGGCGAAAATGATCGTTTGTCGCTTTCGTGGACTAACTCACATTCACGGAACCGGTCGGTCGAACCGGTCCCCCGGGGCCTTGACCAGGGGTCCCGGCGCCGCGGCCGCGACGGCCGCACCCCCCGGCACACGGCCCGCCGGGCCCACCACAGCCCGCCACCGCCGGAAACCCGGATGCGGGTCCCGTCGGCCGCCTGCTAGCGTCCGCCGGTCCGACCTTCCGCGGCAGCCCGCCGCCGGCCGAAGCAGGTGCTTTGATGCTTGTCCCCGCGATCTCCGACGCGCCCCCTTCCTTCCTCACGGCCCCAAGGAGCCAGTTCACCGATGTCGGACATCACATCGAACAGCACATCGAGCAGCACCCCGCACGACGACCTCGCTAGCCGCCTCACCCTGCCCCGGTACCCCCGCAGCAGCACCTACGACGCCCGCTGGACCATCGAGAACGCGATGGGCCCGCACGCGCTGTGGCTGCTGGAGTGGCTCGCCCCGGCCCTCGGCCTCGGCACCCTGCGCCCCGGCGCCCGCGTGCTCGACCTGGGCTGCGGACGCGCCATGACGTCCGTCTTCCTGGCCAAGGAGTACGGCCTCCAGGTCACCGCGGCCGATCTGTGGATCGAGCCGGGGGACAACGCGCGCCGGATCTCCGAGGCGGGCGTCGCCGACCGGGTGCTGCCGGTGCACGCCGAGGCGCACGACCTGCCCTTCGGGGAGGAGAGTTTCGACGCGATCGTCTCGGTCGACGCGTACCAGTACTTCGGCACCGACGATCTCTATCTGCCGACGCTGGCCCGGCTGCTGAAGCCCGGCGGCCGGATCGGTGTCGTCGTCCCGGCGATGCCCGGGGAGATCGAGGGCAGCGAACCGCCGGAGCACCTGAAGCCCTTCTGGGACCCCGCGTTCTGGTGCTTCCACAGCCCTGCCTGGTGGCGTCGCCACTGGACCCGCAGCGGTGCCGTGGAGGTCGAGACGGCCGACTGGCTGCAGGACGGCTGGCGGGAGTGGCTGCTCTGGTGCGACGTCGTCGCCGAGGAGAGCACGCAGGAGTTCCATGTGCGGATGAGCCGGGAGAACGGGGATCTGCTGCGCGCGGACCGGGGCCGCACCCTGGGCTTCGCACGCGTGGTGGGACGCAGGCCCTGACGGCGTGATCTGACCGCGCCGGCGCCGGTCGCACGCCACACGGGACCGGCGCGGTCCCGCACGACGGAGGGGACGCATCGGCCTCGATGCGTCCCCTCCCTCCCGTTCTCGGAACTCAGCCCCCGGCGACGCCCAGCTTCTCCAGGATCAGTTCCTTCACGCGGGCCGCGTCCGCCTGGCCACGTGTGGCCTTCATGACGGCGCCGACCAGCGCACCGACCGCGGTGATCTTGCCGCCGCGGATCTTGTCCGCGATGGCCGGGTTGCCGGCGATGGCCGCCTCGACGGCCGTGGTGAGCGCGCCCTCGTCGGACACGACCTTGAGACCGCGCTTGTCGACGACCTCGTCCGGAGTGCCCTCACCGGCGAGCACGCCCTCGATGACCTGGCGGGCCAGCTTGTCGTTGAGGTCCCCGGCGTTCACCAGTTCGGCGACCCGGGCGACCTGCGCCGGGGTGATCGCGAGCTCGTCGAGCGTCCTGCCGGACTCGTTGGCCGCGCGGGCCAGCTCGCCCATCCACCACTTACGGGCGGAAGCGGCGTCGGCACCGGCGTCGATCGTGGCGACGATGTGGTCCAGCGCACCGGCGTTGAGGATGGACTGCATGTCGGTGCCGGAGATCCCCCAGTCCTCGCGGAGCCGGTTGCGGCGCACCAGCGGCAGCTCGGGCAGCCCGGCACGCAGCTCCTCGACCCACTCGCGGGACGGCGCCACGGGCACCAGGTCGGGCTCGGGGAAGTACCGGTAGTCCTCGGCCTCCTCCTTCACCCGGCCCGGGGTCGTGGACCCCGTGCCCTCCTGGAAGTGCCGGGTCTCCTGGATGATCGTCCCGCCGCCGTCGAGTACGGCGGCATGCCGCTGGATCTCGAACCGGGCGGCCCGCTCGACGGACCTGAGCGAGTTGACGTTCTTCGTCTCCGAGCGGGTGCCGAACTTCTCCCGGCCGTGCGGGCGCAGCGACAGGTTCACGTCGCAGCGCATCTGGCCCATCTCCATACGCGCCTCGGACACACCGAGCGCCCGGATGAGCTCGCGCAGCTCACGGACGTACGCCCGCGCGACCTCGGGAGCCCGCTCGCCCGCACCGGTGATCGGCTTGGTGACGATCTCGATGAGCGGGATGCCCGCGCGGTTGTAGTCGAGCAGGGAGTGCGAGGCACCGTGGATACGGCCGGTGGCGCCGCCCACGTGCGTGGACTTTCCGGTGTCCTCCTCCATGTGGGCACGCTCGATCTCCACGCGGAAGGTCTCGCCGTCCTCCAGCTGCACGTCGAGGTAGCCGTCGAAGGCGATGGGCTCGTCGTACTGGGAGGTCTGGAAGTTCTTCGGCATGTCCGGATAGAAGTAGTTCTTCCGGGCGAAGCGGCACCATTCGGCGATCTCGCAGTGCAGTGCGAGACCGATCTTGACGGCGGACTCGACGCCGATCGCGTTGACGACCGGGAGCGCGCCGGGCATGCCGAGGCAGACGGGACAGGTCTGCGAGTTGGCGTCGGCGCCCAGCTCGGTGGAGCACCCGCAGAACATCTTGGTCTTGGTGCCGAGTTCGACATGGACCTCGAGGCCCATGACGGGGTCGTACGACGCGAGAGCGTCCTCGTACGACACCAGGTCGGTCGTGGTGGTCACGGTGAAACTTCCCTCTCAGCCCAGCAGGACGTCGTCGTCGCCCAGCCGCTTCAGCTCGCGGTAGAGGATGGCGAGGCCGGTGACGATGGCGGCGGCGGACACGGTGGCGTCGATCAGGACCAGGGTGTCCTTCTCCAGCCGCGCCTTCTTGACACGCTTGGCGACGCCGATCGCGCCGAGCGCGGTGGCGGCCATGGACAGGTACGTACCGGACTTGGACTTCTTGAAGCCCTTGGCCTTGGTCAGTGCACTCACAGCGACGGAGCCTCCTCGATCAGCGGGTGGCCCCACTTTTCCACGAAGGCCGCCTCGACGGCGGCACCCACCTTGTAGAGGCGGTCGTCCTTCATGACCGGGGCGATGATCTGCAGTCCGACCGGCAGGTTGTCCTCGGGCGCGAGGCCGCAGGGCAGCGACATGGCCGCGTTGCCGGCCAGGTTGGTCGGGATGGTGCACAGGTCGGCGAGGTACATCGCCATCGGGTCGTCGGCGCGCTCGCCGATCGCGAAGGCGGTGGTGGGGGTCGTCGGGGAGACGATCACGTCGACCTGCTCGAACGCCTTGTCGAAGTCCTGCTTGATCAGCGTACGGACCTTCTGGGCGCTGCCGTAGTACGCGTCGTAGTAGCCGGAGCTGAGCGCGTAGGTGCCGAGCATGATGCGGCGCTTGACCTCGTCGCCGAAGCCGGCCTCGCGGGTCAGCGAGGTGACCTCCTCGGCGGAGTGGCTGCCGTCGTCGCCGGTGCGGCGGCCGTAGCGCAGGCCGTCGAAGCGGGCGAGGTTGGAGGAGCACTCGGACGGGGCGATCAGGTAGTACGCCGACAGGGCGAGGTCGAAGGACGGGCAGTCCAGCTCGACGATCTCGGCGCCCAGTTCCCTGAGCAGCGCGACGGACTCGTCGAACCGCTGGATGACGCCGGCCTGGTAGCCCTCTCCGCGGAACTGCTTGACGACACCGACGCGCATGCCGTCGACGCTGCCGTTGCGGGCGGCCTCGACGACCGCGGGCACCGGCGCGTCGATGGAGGTGGAGTCCATCGGGTCGTGACCGGCGATCACCTCGTGCAGCAGGGCCGCGTCCAGGACCGTACGGGCACACGGACCGCCCTGGTCGAGGGAGCTGGAGAAGGCGACCATGCCGTACCGGGACACCGCGCCGTAGGTCGGCTTCACGCCGACGGTGCCGGTGACGGCGGCCGGCTGGCGGATGGAACCGCCGGTGTCGGTGCCGATGGCGAGCGGCGCCTGGAAGGAGGCGAGCGCGGCGGAGGAACCGCCACCGGACCCTCCCGGGATCCTGGTCAGGTCCCAGGGGTTGCCGGTCGGCCCGTAGGCGCTGTTCTCGGTGCTGGACCCCATGGCGAACTCGTCCATGTTGGTCTTGCCGAGGATGACGACGTCGGCGGCCTTGAGCCGCTTGGTGAGCGTCGCGTCGTACGGCGGGATCCAGCCCTCGAGGATCTTGGAACCGACGGTGGTCGGGATGCCCTCGGTGGTGAAGATGTCCTTCAGTGCGAGCGGGACGCCGGCCAGCGGGCCGAGCTTCTCGCCCCTGGCGCGCTTCTCGTCCACGGCGCGGGCCTGGGCGAGGGCGCCCTCACGGTCGACGTGCAGGAAGGCGTGCACCTTCTCGTCGACGGCCTCGATCCGGGCGAGGTGCGCCTCGGTGACCTCGACGGCGGTGAGCTCGCCGGAGGCGATCCTCGCGGCGGTCTCGGCGGCGGTGAGCCTGATGATCTGATCGCTCATGGCGGGTTACTCCTCCCCCAGGATCTGCGGCACCTTGAAACGCTGCTGCTCCTGGGCCGGGGCGCCGGAGAGCGCCTGCTCGGGGGTGAGCGAGGGACGGACCTCGTCCGGCCGCATGACGTTGGTCAGCGGGAGGGGGTGCGAGGTCGGCGGGACGTCTTGGTCGGCGACCTCGCTGACGCGGGCGACCGCGCCGATGATGTCGTCGAGCTGGCCTGCGAAGTGGTCGAGCTCTTCGGGCTTCAGCTCCAGACGCGCCAGCCGGGCGAGGTGGGCGACCTCCTCGCGCGTAATGCCAGGCATGCAGCGATCCTCTGGGGTGAGTGAGAGTGTTTTGGGGCCAATCCTATGGGTCGGGGGGCCGTGCCCGTGAAACGTGTCCGGTTCGCTGCCGCGTCCCGTGCGGTCGGCGGGGCGGGAGGGTGTGCGGCCCGGCGCGTCCTTGGCCGGCCCGGTACCGGTACGGGGCTCGCCCCTCGGCTGCTGCGGCACGCCCGGCGTGGGCGTTTCACGCAGCCCTTCTCCTCAGCCCGGCGTTCGGCACGCGCCCCCCGCGCGCCTTGAGCGGGCGTGCCCGCCCGGTCCCTCCCCGAGCGACCCGGCGCTCACGGCCTGCCCGGCGTGGGTGCCGACCGGGGGTGTCTGCGCGGCCCGGCGCTCGCGGGGTGCCGTCGCGCCCGCCCTCCGTTATGTTTTCCGCGGTCCTGCAAGAGGGCCGCTGGCCTCCGGGCCCG
>NZ_NEUB01000212.1 GCF_002910825.1 Streptomyces sp. SM1
GAAGACGAAGTGCCGTTTCGGCGGCTGCACCGGCAGCCCCTGCCCGGTCCCGCATCGCGGGCGGCGCGGGGGCGGCCGTGGACCAGGCGAGGCGGACGGCGTCCTCGGCGAGATCGCGCACCTCGGCGGTGCAGCGGTCGCAGGACCTCAGATGCCTCTCGAAGCGGACGCGTTCGGCGGGCTCCAGGGCGTCCAGGGCGTAGGGGGCGGCGAGCGAGTGCGCGGCGCCGCGGGATCCCGGCCGGCGGAACAGGCTCATGCCGCGCCTCCCAGGCAGTCGCGCAGGCGGGTGAGGCCGTCACGCATACGGGTCTTGACCGTTCCCAGCGGCAGCGACAGCCGCTCGGCCACCTCACGGTAGGTGTAGCCGTCGTAGTAGGCGAGGGTGACCGACTGGCGCTGGAGCGTGGTGAGACGGTCCAGGCAGCGGCGCACCCACTCGCGTTCGAGGCCGGCCTCGACCTCCTCGGCGACCTGGTCGAAGGCGGGGCCGTGACCGCGCCGGGCCTCGCGCTGCTCGCGCTCGCCGGCCGCGCGGGCGCTGCGCACCCGGTCGACGGCGCGGCGGTGGGCGAGGGTGAGCACCCAGGACAGCGCGCTGCCCCGGAGCGGGTCGAACCGTGCGGCGGAGCGCCAGAGTTCGAGCAGCACCTCCTGAGCCACCTCCTCCGACTGGGCGGGATCACGGACCACGCGCCGCACCAGCCCGTACACGGGTCCGGAGACCAGCCCGTACAGGTCCTCGAACGCCTTCTGGTCACCCGCGGCCACAAGCACCAGCAGCTCGTCCGCCTCCAACGTGTGTCCCCCCTCTTCCGGGCCCCTCGGGGCCGACCGGTCGCACGAGGCATTCGCAGCGAGCGCGCCTCCGGATGGGAAGTACGGATCACCGGACCGAAAACGCGGGTCGGCGGCGAGAAATGCTACGGGCGGAGCGGATTCGCGGGAGGGGGCCGGGAACGACTTCGAAAAGTCGACCAATCCGGCCCGCCACGTGTTCCGAATGCCAGTGCGTCAGGCAAGTTGGCACTGAGGACGGACGGCATGACACCTAACTCCAGGACCGGTGCGGGGCGCAGGAGTCTCGCGACCCTGATCTGTGGCGCGCTGGCGGCCGGGGGGCTCGCGGCCGCCGGCGTCACCGCGCTGGAACCCGAGGCGGCCTCCGCCTCCTCCCACCGGGAGGCCCCGCTGATATCGGGCACTCCGCAGTACGACAACACGGACCTGTACGCGTTCGTCAGCCCCGACAAGCCGGACACGACGACGATCATCGCGAACTGGATCCCCTTCGAGGAGCCGGCCGGCGGACCGAACTTCTTCACCTTCGCCGAGGACGCCCAGTACGACATCCACGTCGACAACAACGGTGACGCGCAGGGTGAGCTGATCTTCCGCTACACCTTCAGGACGCACACCAAGAACGACAAGACGTTCCTCTACAACACCGGTCCCGTCACCAGCCTGGACGACCAGGATCTCAACATCACGCAGACCTACGACATCGAACTGCTGAAACTCAAGAACCAGCACGCGGTGTCCCGCACGAAGATCGCGGACGACGTGCCGGTGGCGCCGTCGAACGTCGGCAAGGCGTCCATGCCGGACTACGACACGCTGCGCAAGCAGGCCGTGCACGAACTCGCGGGCGGGGCGACGACGTTCGCCGGGCAGGCCGACGACCCGTTCTTCCTGGACCTGCGGGTGTTCGACCTGCTGTACGGCGGGAACCTCTCCGAGGTCGGCAACGACACGCTCAAGGGGTACAACGTCAACTCCCTGGCGCTCCAGGTCCCGACGCACATGATCACCGAGTCTGCGGACCAGCCGGTCGTCGGCATCTGGTCGACGACGCAGCGGGAGAACGCCGAGGGGCACTTCGTCCAGGTGTCGCGGCTGGGCAACCCCCTGGTGAACGAGGTCGTCAACCCGCTGAAGGACAAGGACACGTTCAACGCGTCCGGGCCGTGGGACGACGCGCAGTTCCTGAAGAACGTCACCGAGCCGGAGCTGCCGAAGCTCATCGAGGCGATCTACAAGATCCCCGCTCCGGACGAGCCGCGCAACGACCTGGTCGACGTGTTCCTGAAAGGTGTCGAGGGGCTCAACCAGCCGCCGCATGTGACGCCTTCGGAGATGCTGCGCCTCAACACCTCGATCGAGCCGGCCGCCGAGCCGAAGCGGCTGGGCGTCCTGGACGGGGACACCGCCGGCTTCCCCAACGGGCGGCGGCTGACGGACGACGTGATCGACGCGGCGCTCCAGGTCGTCGAGGGCGAACTGGTGGGTGCGGCGAACGATCTGGGTGACGCGGTCGACGCCAACGACAAGAAGTTCGGGGCGGCCTTCCCGTATCTCGCGAACCCCACGGAGGGGTCGCGCGGCCCGCTCGCCAAGGGTGTGGACAGCGGCAACGACGTACGCAACCAGCTCGGTGACGCGCTGCGGCCCGCGGGGGCCGAC
>NZ_NEUB01000213.1 GCF_002910825.1 Streptomyces sp. SM1
CTGAACCGGACACAGGTCGGCCCGGCTGGACCACCTCGCTGATCCCGTACACGTACGCCCTGCTCGACGAGCGGTCCGGCTACCCGGCAGGCATCCGGGACCCCGAGTGGCAGGACATGGTCCTGCGCGCGCAAGGCGACCCCGCGGCGCTCGAGGAGGCCCTGACCCGGGCGGCCGTACGCGTCTGCGCAGAGCTGCGCGGACTCGGCCACCCCTCCGGACCCGCCGACGCGCGGGAGATCTGCCGGCTCGCCTCCGACCTCGCCCGGCTGCGCGGCCTGCC
>NZ_NEUB01000214.1 GCF_002910825.1 Streptomyces sp. SM1
CCGCGTCGCCTTGCCGGGGTGGGTTGGCCGCGCCGTGCGGGACGGGTCCGCCCGGCTACGCCGAGGGTTCTTCCGGTACGGGCTGTTCCGGGTTGCCGGACGCCGAGTGAGGGGCACCCTGCCGCCCCGTGCCGGCCTCGTCCGTGTCGGGGACGTCGGGTGCGGACTCCGCCTCGTCCGACTCGCCGGCCTTCTTCTCGCTCTCCCGTTCCGCGGCGGCCGGTGCGACCTCCCAGGGGTCCTCGTCGGGGCCTGCCTGCTGGTCCGGCAGATCGCGGGGAACCGCGGCGCCGTTCTCACCGGGTCCTTCGAGGCGGTGGTCGGTCACGTCCCTCTCCCTTCATCCGTGCGCGAGCCGTCGCGGGTACCTCCACGAGGGCCCGGCAAACCCGGTACTCAGCCCACCTTGCGCCCCCGCATCGGCTCCGTCGCCTCACCCGCGCCCTGCTGCATGCCCAGCAGGAACTCCTCCACCACCTCCGTCGCCGTACGCACCGGCCGCCAGCCGAGCTCCACCCGCGCACGGGTGCAGTCCATCAGCGGCAGCCGCAGCACGGCGTCGAACAGGTGCGGGGAGGCCGGCAGCAGCCGCAGCCCCCACGCGGCGGCGACCGCCGAGCGGGCCGCGGTGCGCGGCAGCCGCACCCGGCGGGTCCCGAGCATCTCCCCGAGCAGATCCGCGTCGATCGCCGGCTCGGCGGCGAGATTGAACGCACCCCGTGCCTCGGCGGACAGCACCGCCAGCCGGTACGCGTCGGCCGCGTCGTCGGTGTGCAGCGCCTGCACCCGCAGCCCCGGGATGTCGGGCAGGAAGGGCAGCAGACCGGGCCGCGCCAGCTGTCCCGGCAGGAAACGCCCGCCGAAGATACGGCGCTGCTCGCTCGCCGACTCCCGCTTGAAGAGGAACGCGGGCCGCATCCGTACCACCCGGGTGGCCGGGTGATCCCGTTCGAACGTGTCCAGTGCCCGCTCCAGATACGCCTTCTCCCGGCAGTAGGCGGCGTCCGGCCAGCCGTGCGTCGGCCACGACTCGTCCACCGCGTGATCCTTCGGGCCCGGCGAGTACGCCCCGACCGACGAGGCGTGCACCAGCGCCGGCACCCCCGCCTCGGCCACCGCGTCGAACACCCGCATGCTGCCGAGCACATTGGTGCGCCAGGTGGTCGCCGGATCATGTGTCGGCTGGAACGCCCAGGCCAGATGGACCACGGCGTCCGCGCCGGTGAACTCCTCCACGAGATCGAACCGGTCCGAGGCCACATCCACCGCCGACCACTCGGTCTTCGGCGGCGACCACTCGGGGACCCGCCGGGCCAGCCCCCGTACGGACCCGACCTCCGGTTCCTCCGAGAGGACCCGCACCACGCTGGTCCCGGCATTGCCGGTGGCGCCCGTGACGACGACCTTCATGCCCGCCCTGCTGCTCACCTTCCGCTCCTCTCGGCCGTACGCTCCGCGGAGCGGCCGGGTACCCCGCAGCCGACGGCGTTCACCCGCGCGGGCCGGTGCTCGTCGAGGGCGCGCCGCCCGGGGCGACAGCGAGCGGCGCCGGGGTGAAAAGAGGGAAGCCCCGACCGCGACGGGGGAATCACGGTCGGGGCGGACAGAGGGTGGGCACGGATGGCGGTCGCCTCTCGGCGAAAGGCTCCACAGGGCTTCAGCCGAACGATCGTCCCTGTGGGCGAATGGTGAGGCCCGGGGACACTGTCCCATCCGCACCCACGTCCTGTTCAACGGCCGGCCCCCTCCGGCTGTTCCCCCTCCGGCCCTCCGCACGGGTGAGGTGCGTCACCGGTCCGGCTTCCCGCCGTCCAGCTCGGCCCAGAGGTTCTCCGCCTGGAGCAGCAGCGTGCCCAGGACGGCCGTCCGCGCGGCTCCCCGCCCGGCTTGCTCCCGCAGTCCCTCCTGGAGCCTTTCGTGCAGGTCCCGCATCACCGCCTCCGTCCGCTCGTCCAGCAGCGGGTCCGCCCGCTGACCGCCGCCCACCAGCCGGTCCGCCTCCGCCCGGCAGCTGTCGCCGAGCAGCTCCAGCAGCTCCGCGTAGCAGCGCAGCACCGCCGCGTCCGGTGCGGCGGGCGTCCGCTTCTCGTCCGCGGCCACCGCCAGGCTTCGGGTCAGCGCCGTGACATGCCCGGTGACCCGGCCGAACCGCTGGTCCTCCTGCTCCGGCGGCAGGGCCGCGGTCGGCGCCCGGTGCAGCGTCCGCAGGATGCCCGAGGTCAGCAGCAGGCTCTCCCTGCTCCACCCGCGCGCCGAGCGCAACGCCTCCAGACGGTCCTGGAGCCGGCCGGAGGCATCCAGCCATCCGAAGGCCGTCTGCGCGTCCCACTCGCCCTCGCGCAGGTCCCCGGCCACGGCGTGCAGCACATCGCCGGTCTCCCGCGCCAGCGCCGCGAGGTTCTCCCGTACGTCCCGCAGATGGACCGGCGGCAGGACGAGCGCGTTCACGGCGATCCCGATGACCGCGCCGAGCGCCGCCTGCCCCAGCCGGTGCCCCACGGCGGCCGCGCTCACCGTTCCGGTGGCGATGGTGAACACCGCCGTCGTGGCGGCGTAGATGCCCTGGTCACCGAAGCGCGGCCAGTTCGACAACAGCACCAGCACCGGCACGGACAGCGCGAGCGCGCCCGTCGTGTCGTCGGTGACCGCCTGGGCCCCCGAGGCCACCAGCGCGCCCACACAGATCGCGGCGAACTGCCGGACGCCCTGCACGATCGAGCTGTAGACGGTGGCCTGCACCAGGACCAGCGCCACCCAGGGCGCCATCAGGGCCATGGGATCGCCGAGCCAGACCTGTGCCAGCAGCCAGGCCAGCAGAGCCGCGGCGGCGGCCTTCAGCGACTGGACGAGGAGGTCCCGCTCCCGGCCGGGCCCCCGCCAGGCCGCCCGTGCCGCCCGGCCGACGGACCGGGCGTCCCATCGCACCACCTCCCGCGCCCGCGCCACGGCGGCGCCCCGCCCACCGGCCTCACCCGGCCGCATCGCTTCCCCTGCACGTGTCATGCCCTGCGGGTATCCCGTTCGCACGGCACCTCATGCCATGCGCACGGCACCTCATGCCAGGGGGCCCTCCGACAGAGACGCCAGAAGGTGGGCCGGATCGCCGTAGACCGCGTCCGCGCCGGCCTCCTCCAGATCGGCGCGCGGAATCCCGCCGCACAGCACGCCCACACAGCGCACCCCGGCGCGGCTGCCCGCCCGCATGTCCCACACCGTGTCACCGACGAACACCGCGCGCTCCGCCGGCGCCCCGGCCAGTTCCAGGGCGTGCTCCACGGGCTCCGGCGCGGGTTTTCCCTCCTCGACGTCGTCGGCGCTCGCGGTCGCGGCGATCGCCTCGTCGGCGTCGATCGCCCGGCGCAGCGCGCTCAGTTCGGCACCGCCGGCCGAGGTGGCCAGGACCACCGTCCAGCCCTCCGAGTGCAGCCGCCTCAGCAGCCGGCCGGCGTCCGGCAGCGCGGGCAGCCGGTCGAAGTACTGCCCGTACAGCGTCTTGTGGGCGGCGCTCAGCTCCGCGTCGCGGGCGGTGTCCCGGTCCTCGCCCAGCAGATGGGCGACCAGGTCGGAGGAGGGCAGTCCCACGGCCCGGTGGACGGCGTGCATCGGGACCCGGTGGCCCGCCTGCCGGAACGCCTCCCACCAGGCCGTCACATGCAGATGATTGGTGTCGACCAGAGTGCCGTCCACGTCGAACACGGCCGCCCGTTCCATACGCCGTCCTTCCTCGGGGGCGGACACGGGTACCACCTCAGCCGCCCGCCACTCCGGAGGGCACCTTCCGCTCCCGCGTCCAGGCCAGCAGCTCGTCCAGGGACCAGGTGGTGACCACCCGCTCCGGCGGCACCCCGCACTCCTGCGCGCGGGCGCAGCCGAGGATGCCCCAGTCCAGCTGGCCCGGCGCGTGCGCGTCGGTGTCGACGGAGAACAGCACCCCCGCCTCCACCGCCCGCCGCAGCAGCCGTCGCGGCGGGTCGAGCCGCTCGGGCCGGCTGTTGATCTCCAGGGCGGTGCCGGTCTCCGCGCACGCCGCGAACACCTCGTCGGCGTCGAACTCCGACTCGGGCCGCCCGCGCCCGCTCAGCAGCCGCCCGGTGCAGTGCCCCAGGATGTCGGAGTGCGGGTCGCGCACCGCGGCCACCATGCGGCGGGTCATCGACCGGGCGTCCATCCGCAGTTTGGAGTGGACCGACACCACCACGACGTCCAGCCGGTCCAGCAGCTCCGGCACCTGGTCGAGGGAGCCGTCCTCGAGGATGTCGCACTCGATTCCGGTCAGCAGCCGGAACGGCGCCCAGGTCTCGTTGAGCTCCGCCACCACGTCCAGCTGCTCGCGCAGCCGGTCGGCCGACAGCCCGCGCGCCACCGTCAGCCGGGGGGAGTGGTCCGTCAGCACGGCCCACTCGTGTCCGAGGCCGGCGGCGGTCCGGCCCATCTCCTCGATGGGGCTCCCGCCGTCCGACCAGTCGGAGTGCAGATGACAGTCCCCGCGCAGCAGCTCCCGCAAGCGCCGGCCGTCCCGGTCCGCGGGCTCCCGACCCGCCTCGTCCTCGAGCCTGCGCAGATAGCCCGGCACGTCCCCGGCCAGCGCCTCGCGCGCCACCTGCGCCGTCTTCGGCCCGACGCCTTTGAGCCCTTCG
Source organism: Streptomyces sp. SM1 (assembly GCF_002910825.1). GTDB lineage: Bacteria > Actinomycetota > Actinomycetes > Streptomycetales > Streptomycetaceae > Streptomyces > Streptomyces okerensis. The sequence goes on from NZ_NEUB01000214.1 coordinate 4,638, forward strand.
AGCGTTCCGGTCGCCGCCCGCTCACGCACCTCGTCGGTGCCCAGTCCCGACAGGGCCCGGGCCGCGGTACGGAAGGCACGGACGCGGTACGTCGGTGCCAGGGACCGCTCCAGCAGGAAGGCGATCCGCTCCAGCGCCTCGACGGGTTCCATCGCCACCTCCTCGCTCCAGGGTTCCCCAGCGCGGGTACGGCCGTACGGCGGAGGCGGGACGGGTTCCCGGGGCTGTGGCCGGGGCCCCGGGAACGTACGGGGAATGCCGCCTCCTACGAGCGACGGCCGGCGGCGGCTTCGCGCCGGGGCGCGCCCGGACACCGCGTTCGCCCCGTTTGCGCTCTACCCTCGAGGCATGACCGAAAGCGCGAGCCCGTACATGTCGCACCCGCGGATCATGGTGCTCGGGGTGCAACCCGGGACCCCGCCGTTCCGGATCGTGCAGATCGACGGACAGGTGGTCGGTGAGGCCAGGACGATCACCGACGTGCTGCAAGCCGCCGCCGCGTTCGGGATCACCGTCCACGACCTGGACGACCCGGACACCGTCCGCTGGGTGGGCGGGGACAAACTCACCTGGACCCTGCGCGCATCCGCACGCGCCGCCGGGGAACAGGACGAGCGGCCCTGACACCGGGCTTCCCGTGGCCCGCGTCCCCGGAGACCCGATCGGGGGACGCGCGTGGCCGGACGGCGCCCCGGCCGGCGGAACCGATCTCTGACCGCCGGGCCGGCGACTTCCACCGGCCGACGGGAGGGGTCAGTCCTTTGACTTCCGTGCGTGTACGGCCCGGCTGAGGCGCCGGCCCACCAGCAGATAGCCGATGAGCGCTCCGCCGGTGTTGAGGATGACATCGTCGATGTCGAAGGCGCGTCCGGTCACCAGGAAGCCCTGGGCGACCTCGACCAGCAGCATCACCACGGCCGTCAGTACCAGTACCCGCAGGAATCCGCGGGTACGCGGCGCGACGACCGGCATGAGGACGCCGAAGGGTACGCCCAGCAGGATGTTGCCGCCGATCTGACGCACCGCGTCGCGCAGCGCGGGCTGGTCGAGATAGGCCCGCAGGGAGCGGCCGGGATGCAGATTGGTGTGGGTCAGTGCCTCCGACGCGGGGGAGGGCTGCAGGGTCAGCCGGGCCAGCACCACCGCGAAGACGACCATGAACACGAGGGCGCACAGCAGCACAAGCAGCCGCAGGGGCAGGGGGAGCGGACGTGCGGCGGCGCGGGCCATGAGGTCCTCCTGTTGTCAACTTCCGTTCGTGGTAGGCCAGTTATCCCTGACCGGGGCTGTCAGTCGCTGTAGGTGACCCGCACCTTCTCGAAGCCCAGAGAGCGCAGCAGACCTTCGAGCATCCCGGTGGTGTTGGTCTCGGCCCGGGCGGTGAGGCCGCTTTCCTCCGCCGCGTCGCCGATGTGCCGCACCGCGAGTTTCTGTACGGCCTGTTCGCTGTTGGGGTTGTCGGAGAAGAGGTCGCCGAGACGGTCGAACAGCCCCCGCTGCTTGGAGACGGCGTACGAGCGCTCGGGGTCCAGCGCCGGTGTGCCCAGGCGGGCGTGGGGCAGCCGCAGCGTGGCGGACGTCCGCTCGTCGTGGACCTGTACATCGCCCTTGTCCAGTTTGCCGAGGTCGACATAGGCGTCCACGGTTCCCGCGCCGACGTACAGCGTGCGGCTGCCGCGGACCGCGTCGGGCAGGAACTTGGTGTCCTTCTCCAGGTCCACCACGACCTGGAAGTTGCCCGAGGCGGCGTCGTAGCGGCTGATGTCCTGGATGGACTCCAGGAGCGCGGGTCCGGAGCGGTCCCGGGTCTCGGTGCCGAACAGGTCCTTCAGGCCCGGCAGCACGCTCATCCGGATCCCGGCGAACAGCACGGCCAGCAGCAGTACCACCGAGCCGACCACCTTCACCCATCCGGGAACGCGGACGGTCGGTTTCCTCGCGGGAGTCGTCATGGCGACGGCCCTCCTTCCTTAAGACCGAATGCCCCTCACTTACGGGGCCAGACGCGGAAGTTGAGGAACCGACGACCGCACCGGAAGCACGGAGGGGGCGCACTGCGGGGCGCCCGGAACCGGAGCCGCTGGTGGGACGAGGCGCCGTCAGGCCGGTCCGGAGGCGGATTCCGGCTGCTCGGAGGCCGCGTCCATGGCGGCGTCGAGGGTCGGCCACGGGGGCAGCAGACGGGACAGGCCGGTGATGCGGAGCATGCGCAGGATCAGCGGGTGGGCGCAGACGAGGTGCAGACCGCCCGTTCCGTCCGCGGTCCGGTGCCGGGCCCGGTACAGCAGGCGCAGTCCGGAGCAGTCGAAGAACTCGACCCGGGTCAGGTCGATCACGACCCGGGCGTCCGGTTCGGCGGTCGCCATGTCCAGATGCGGGACCATCTCCGCGGCCGCGGCGATGTCGATCTCACCGCGGAATTCCAGCACCGTGTGTCCCCGGACCTGGCGGACGCGCAGATGCCGGGTCAGCGGTGCCGGTTCGTACCGCACGACGCCATCGCCTCCAGCTCGCTCCGTGCAATGGGGGAGCGGATCGGCCCAACGCCGGTCCCTGCCCTGCAAGTTACCTTCGGTCGAGTGAATTTGAGCATGCTCGATTGACATATGTCTTCGAATTGCGACCGAGCCTTTCCGTATCTCTTCCATGCCGGGGGGCCGACTGAAACGGGCGAGCCGGGACAGGTGTCACGTACAGCTCGGGGCAGCAGCGCCCCGGGCCGGGACCCCGGAGGAGACATGGCACTGGTGACGACGGGTGTGGTGGTGCTCGACTGCGCCGAGCCAGAAAAACTCGCCGCGTTCTACAAGGAGTTGCTGGAGGCCGAGGAGGTCGGGGCCAACGCCAACCGGGTGGAGATCCGGGCCGCCGACGGCTTCCGTCTGGCGTTGCGCCGCGATGTCAACGTCACCGCGCCGAGCTGGCCCCGCCCGGAGAACTCCCTCCAGGCGCACCTCGAGTTCGTGGTGGAGGACCTGGACGCGGTGGAACGCCTGATCGTGAGCCTCGGGGGCCGCCCCACGGAGACGGGCGACCCCGCGAGGCCCACGGACGTGCGCAGTTACGCCGACCCGGCGGGCCACTCCTTCACCGTCCGCCGGGGCATCCCGACGGCGCCGAAGCAGGGCTGACCGGCCCGGTCAGTCGCGGCCGCCCTTGTCCGGGACCGGCCAGGTGCCCGTGGAGCGTTCGATCGCCTTGGCGCCCGCACGGTCCACGGCACTGCGCACCACCGCGAAGATGGCGCCCTGGATGGCCGCGGCCAGCAGGATCTCGCCCCAGCGGCGGTCCCGGTCCAGCGCGTCCGGCGCGTTGTCCTCGTGCCGGACCACCTTCCAGGTCTTCTGGAAGGCCATCCCCGCCACGGTGCCGCTGGTCCAGCCCAGCGCGAACCCGATGGGCTTGTACGCGAGGGGCATCTTCTGCTTCGCCTTCTTGCTCTTCTTCGCCATGTGGATCTCCCAGGTCGATGTTCGGTTCTCGTCGGTGAATGGTGCGTGCGGCCGGGGGGCCGGGGGGTCGAGGGGCTGTCGGGTTGGTGGGGTCCCGGGGCCGTCGGGCCGGGGACGGTCAGGGGCGGCCCCGTGCCGGGATCTTCTCGCCGGCCCGCACCGGCCCCGGCGGCGTGCCGTCCCCGAACGGCCGGCCGCCCAGCTCCTCGCGGTGATGGGGCGCGGTCCACCCGGACAGGTCGGGGCCGAGGGGCACGATGCCGGACGGGTTGATACCGGTGTGCACCTGGTAGTAGTGCCGCTTGATGTGGTCGAAGTCCACGGTGTCGCCGAAGCCGGGTGTCTGGTACAGGTCGCGGACGTACGCCCACAGCACCCGGTTCTCCGCCAGTTTCCACCGGTTGCACTTGAAGTGGCCGTGATACACCGCGTCGAACCGCACCAGGGTGGTGAACAGCCGGATGTCCGCCTCGGTGAGGGTGTCACCGACCAGGTACCGCTGCCCCTCCAGCCGCTCCGCCAGCAGTTCCAGCCGCCGGAACAGGGCCGTGCACGCGGTCTCGTACTCCTCCTGGTCCGTGGCGAAGCCCGCCCGGTACACGCCGTTGTTGACGTCCTGGAAGACGTCGTCCATGACCGCGTCGATCTCCTCGCGCCGCGCTACCGGATACAGGTCGGGCGCCCCCTCGCGGTGCAGGGCCGTCCACTCGGTGGCGAGGTCCAGGGTGATCTGCTGGTAGTCGTTGGTGACCAGCTCCCCGCCGGGCACGTCCACGATCGCAGGCACACTCACCCCGCCCGGGTACCCCGTCTCCCGCCGGTCGTAGGCCTCGCTCAGATAGCGGATGCCCAGTACCGGGTCGCGGCCGTCCGGATCCAGGGCGAAGCGCCAGCTCCGGTCGTCCTGCACCGGGTCCGTGACGGCCAGGGACAGCGCGTCCTCGAGACCGAGCAGACGCCGGGACACCAGGGCCCGGCTCGCCCACGGGCAGGCACGGCTCACCACGAGCCGGTAGCGCCCCGCCTCCACCGGCCGGCCGTCCCGGCCGTCCGCGGTGATCCGGTCCGCGAAGTGGGCCTTCGACCTCTTGAACTTCTTCCTGCCGTACGCGCTGTTGCCGCCGCCCCCGTCGTCGCGGCCCATGGTGCCCTCCTTGTCGCCGTGCGGATGTCCCCTGACCGCGTTCCCCGTTTTCCGCCGACGGCACGGTATGCCGTGGGCCGACCGGGGCAATCGGCCGAGGGTGAGTACTCGATCGGATCGCAGAACCCGGATCACCGTGCTGGTGGCGCTCGCCGCCAATCTCGTGATCGCCGTCGCCAAGACGATCGGCGGACTGGCCGCGGCCTCCCCCGCGTTGCTGTCGGAAGCGGCGCACTCGGTCGCCGACAGCCTCAACGAGGTGTTCCTGCTGGCCGCGCTGCGCCGCAGCCGGCGCCCGGCAGACCGCCGTCACCCGTTCGGCTATGGCAAGGAGCGGTTCTTCTGGTCCCTGCTCGCCGCCGTCGGGATCTTCGTGATGGGCGGCTGCTTCTCGTTCTACCAGGGCGTCGACGCGCTCAGGAACGGAAGCGAGGAGGACCTGAGCGGCTACGTCGCCGGACTCGTCGTGCTCGGTGTCGCGCTGCTCGCCGAGGGGGGTTCGCTGCTGCGCGCCCTGTACCAGGTGCGCCGGCAGGGCGGTCTGGACAGCGGACTGCGCGATCCGGCGCTGCGCACGGTGGTCGCCGAGGACGGCACCGCGGTGGTGGGCGTCACCCTGGCCATCGCGGGCATGGCGCTGCACATGATCACCGGGCAGGTGGTGTGGGAGGCGTCCGCCTCGCTCGCCATCGGTACGCTGCTGGTCTACGTGGCCTACCGGCTCGGGCGGGACGCCCGTGACCAGCTGATCGGCGAGGCCGCCGACCCGGAGGCGAGCGGGCGCATCCGGGAACTGCTGCGGGCACAGCCCGAGATCGACACCGTGGAGGCGCTCCTCACCATGAAGACCGGGCTGGACACGCTTCTGGTGGCCGCCAGGGTCGATCTGATGCCGGGACTGGACAGCGAGCGGGTGGAGGAGGTGGCCGTACGCATCAAGCGGTCCATCGCCCGTACGTTCCCCGAGGCGGACCAGATCTTCCTCGACGTCACCGAGCGGGGCTCCCCGGAGGCGAGGGAGGCATGGGAAAGCCCCGCCGCGACGGGGGAACGCGGCGGGGCCTGAACCCCGACTGTCCGCACCCAGGCCCTCCACACACCACGACAAGAAATCTCCCTGCCTGGACGACCGCTGGGCCGCCCGGAACTCCCGATCCCGGGATCCAGGGCGCCCCGGCCGCTGATCTGCGGGCTGCCGGCCTGCCGAGCCTTCGGATTCCCGGGCCGTTGAGTCCCAGGTGCCCAGGTGCCCAGGTGCCCAGGTGCCCAGGTGCCCAGGCGCCGGTTCTCCGGGCCCCGGGTCCTCGGGTCCCCGGCTTCCCGGGTCCTCGGGTCCCCGGCTCCCCGGCTCCCCGGCTCCCCGAGCCCGCCGGGGGTCCGGGACGCCCGGACCCCCGGACCGTGTCAGTCCTGGTCGTTGCGCTCCAGCACGAAGACGGGGATCTCACGGTCCGTTTTCTTCTGGTAGTCGGCGTACGGCGGGGAGGCCGCGACCGCGCGCTTCCACCACTCGGCCTTCTCCTCCCCGGTGACCTCACGGGCCGTCATGTCCCATTTGGCGGGACCGTCCTGGAGCTCGACCTGCGGGTCCGCCCTGAGGTTGTGGTACCAGACCGGGTGTTGGGGCGCCCCGCCCAGCGAGGCCACCGCCGCGTAGCGCCCCTCGTGCTCGACCCGCATCACCGGGGTCTTGCGCAGCTTGCCGCTCTTCGCGCCGCGGCTGGTCAGCACGATGACGGGCCTCTGCGTGCCTTGCAGGGTCGTCCCCTCCGTGCCGCCGGAACTCTCGTACAGCTCCATCTGTTCGCGCACCCAGCGGGTGGGGCTGGGTTCGTACTCGCCTTGCAGAGGCATGACATCCGTCCCATCGTTCTCGCGTGCTGCGGCCGAGTCGATCACTCCTGCAACACCATCGCACGCGGAGTTCATCCGAACGGTCCCCGCGTCAGCCGGGCGCCGTCGCCATCCGCAGTGCGAGCGCCGCCATCACACAACTCGCCACCAGCGCGGTCGCCAGCCGCCCCCGGTGGCCGGTGAGCACCCGGCCCAGCAGGGCGCCGCCGCCGGCCAGCAGCAGCTGCCAGCTCGCGGAGGCGGCGAAGGCCGCCACCACGAACACGGCCCGCTCCGGGAGCCCGGCCGTCTCCCCGCTCCGGGATCCGAGTACCAGCGCCGCGAAGTAGATCACGGTGGTGGGATTGAGCAGGGTGATACCGAGCAGCG
>NZ_NEUB01000215.1 GCF_002910825.1 Streptomyces sp. SM1
AGGACCTCCGGGTCGGTGTCCCCCGAGGGCGGCCGGGCGTCGCGAGGGCACAGGGCGACGGCCCCGGCGGACAGCACCAGCCCGCGGACGAAGGCGTCGCCCTGACCGTGCCGCACGGCGGCGGGGGTGAAGCCGCCCCGGGCGCAGGTGGTCAGCAGGTCGTCGTAGAGGGCCGGGGCCGCCGCGCGGGGAAAGAGGATGAGGTCGTGGCCGGTCAGCGCGGCCAGGGGCACCTCGTCGAGCCCGGCGGCCGGAGCCCCGCGCGGCAGCAGCACCCCGAGCTCCCGCCGCAGTACCGGCCCCAGTTCCAGGCCGGAGACGTCGCACGGATGGTGGACGACGCCGACATCGAGCTCATGGGCCGCGAGCCGGGCGAGCTGCTGCGCGGTGGGCAGTTCGTGCAGCTCCAGCTCCAGTCCGCGGTGGCGGCGCCCGAAGTCCGCGAGCAGGGCGGCGACGGTCCCGCCCGAGAGATCCGGAGGGAGGGCCGCCCGCAGCAGCCCCGTCTCGCCGTCCCGCACCCGGCGCGCGGTGGCGAGGAACGCATCCGACCGGGCGAGGAGTTCGCGGGCCTCGCCCAGCAGCAGCCGCCCGGCCTCGGTGATCGTGACCTGACGGCTGGTCCGCTCGAACAGCCGGACGCCCAGCTCCCGCTCCAGCCGCCGCACGCGCTGCGACAGCGGCGGCTGGGCCATTCCCAGACGGGCCGCCGCACGGCCGAAGTGTGACTCTTCTGCAACAGCCACGAAGCACTCCAGGTGCCGCACCAGATCCACGACCAGTAATCATATCGGGTATTAATCAATGCATGATCGATAGCGGACTTGGACGGACGGTCCTCACCGCTGCTGTTCTCTGGACATGAACTCCTCCTTCTCCGCTCCCGGCATTCCTCCCGGCGGCCCCCGCCGCTCCCGCCCGCGCAGAACGGCCAGGTCGCTCACCGCCGTGGCCGCGGTGGCCGCGGTCGCCCTGGGCGGGGCGTACGCGGCCGGCCTCGGGCCCTTCGAGGGTGACACCGGACCCGACCCCGGGGCGGTGGCCGAGGCCCGCGCGTTCCTCGCGGACTGGGCGGCCGGACGGCTTCCGCAGGCCGCGGCCCGTACCACCGGACCCGACCGGGCGGAGCGGGTGCTGGCCAGCTTCACCACCGGACTCGACATCGGGGAACCGCGGCTCACGGCGGGGAAACCCGAGGAGACCGGCGACGGCACCCTCACCGTGCCCTTCACCGCGAAGATGCCGGTCACGGGCCTCGGCACCTGGACGTACACCTCCGAACTGCCGCTGCGGGAGCAGAAGGACGGTGCCTGGAAGGTGGACTGGACGCTCTCGCTGGTCCACCCGAGACTCACCGGCACGGAGAAGTTCCGCCTGGAGCGCGAGGAGACCGCCCCGGCCGAGGCAACCGGCCGTGACGGCGAGACCCTCTCCGCCGCCACCCACCCCTCGCTCGCCCCCGTCCTGGACCGGCTGGCCCAGGGCACGGACGGCGGCCCGCGCGGTGCGGTACGGCTCGTCGACCGGGAGACCGGGGAGGTGCTGCGCACCGAGGCGACCTTCGGCGGGAAGGACACGGACGCGGACGACGGCCCCGTCCGCACCACCCTCCACGCCGGCTGGCAGTCGGCCGCGGAACGCGCCCTCGGGAAGGCCGACGGCAAGAACGCCGCGCTCGTCGCCCTGCGCATCGACGACGGAGAGATCCTCGCCGTGGCCAACGCGCCGGCCTCCGGCTTCAACCGCGCCGTCTCCGGCACCTACGCACCCGGCTCCACCTGGAAGATCGTCACCAGTACCGCCCTGCTGCTGAAGGGCGCGGTCGCCCCGGACGACGTCGTGGACTGCCCCAGGTACCTGACGGTGGGCAAACGGTTCCAGAACGTCGAGACCTCCGAACACCCCGGTGCCACCTTCCGCAAGGACTTCACCGAGTCCTGCAACACCGCGTTCATCAGCCTGCGCGGCAAGCTCGGCGACGGAGAGCTGGGGGAGGTGGCGGAGAAGTACTTCGGGGTCGGCCAGACCTGGCACGTCGGCGTTCCCTCGTACGACGGTTCGGTACCGGTTCCGCGCGACGCGACGGAGAAGGCCGCGTCGATGATCGGGCAGGGTCGGGTTCAGGCCAATCCGCTGATCATGGCGTCGGTCACCGCCACGGCCGTGTCGGGCACCTTCCACCAGCCCTCGCTCGTCGCCGGTACGGAGGACACCACCGGCACGACCCCGCTGCCGCCGGAGGTCGTGACCCGGCTGCGCGCGCTGATGCGGGCCACGGTCACCGAGGGCACGGCCCGTGTCCTGGCCGGCCTGCCCGGTGACATCGGCGCCAAGACCGGCACCGCCGAGGTCTCCGACGACCAGGAGAACAACGGCTGGATGGTCGCCCACCGGGGCAATGTGGCCGTGGCCTGCGTGGTCGAGGAGGGCGTCACCGGGGGCGGCTCGGCGGGACCGGTGATCCGGTCCCTGCTGTCCGCCGTACCCGAGTCCTGACCGAACCGTCCGAAAGCGAGCACCCCCCGTGACCTCACACCTTTCCCGCCGTTCGCTGCTGCTGGC
>NZ_NEUB01000014.1 GCF_002910825.1 Streptomyces sp. SM1
CGGGCAGGGCGCGCAGCGCGGTCTCGATCTCGCCGGGCTCGATCCGGTACCCGCGGATCTTCACCTGGTGGTCGGCGCGGCCCACGTAGGCCAGCCGGCCGTCGGGCAGTACGCGCACCAGGTCGCCGGTGCGGTACATGCGGGCGCCGGGGCCGCCGAAGGGGTCGTCGAGGAAGCGTTCGGCGGTCAGCTCGGGCCGGTTGCGGTAGCCGCGGGCGACGCCGCCGCCGGAGACGTACAGTTCGCCGGCGGTGCCGGGCGGGACGAGGCGGCCCCAGGTGTCGAGGACGTATCCGTGCTGTCCGGCCAGCGGCCGTCCGATCGGTGAGCGGACCGTGCCGCGGACGTCGTCCTCGGTCACGGTGTGGATCGTGACGTGCACACAGGTCTCGGTGATGCCGTACATGTTCACCAGGGCGGGACGGTGCCCGGGGTCGGTGAACCAGTCCCGGTAGTCACGCACGTCGAAGGCGTCGCCGCCGAAGATCACGGTGCGCAGGGCCAGGTCGTCGAAGCCCGCCCCGACGTCCTCGAGGTGGGCGCGCAGGCCCTTGAAGGCGGCGGGGGTCTGGTTGAGGACGGTGACGCGTTCCTCGCGGAGCACGCGGTGCACCGCCGCGGGGTCGCGCACCTCGTCCTCGCCGAGCACGACGACGCGTCCGCCGCCGGTGAGCGGCGCCCACAGTTCCCACACGGAGAAGTCGAAGGCGGGTGAGTGCATCAGCGTCCACACGTCGGCGGGGCCGAAGTCGAAGTGGTGGTCGGCGGCGGCGAGGAGCCAGGCCAGGTTGGCGTGGCTGACCTCCACGCCCTTGGGCCGGCCGGTGGAACCGGAGGTGTAGATGACGTAGGCGAGGTCGTCGGGGGCCGGCCGGACGTCGCCGTCGCCGTCCGGGGTGTGCTCCTGGCCGGGGTCGTCGTCGAGCAGCATGAGCCGGGCGGGCAGGGAGTCCACGGCGGTGCGGGTGGCGGTGTCGGTGACGATCCAGTCGATGCCGGCGTCGGTGACGGTGAACTCGCGCCGGGCCCGCGGGTGGGAGGGGTCGAGCGGGAGGTAGGCGGCGCCGGCCCGCCAGATGCCGAGCAGGGCGACCGCCAGGTCCGGGGTGCGGTCGAGGCAGACGCCGACGAGCGAGCCGCGGAC
>NZ_NEUB01000216.1 GCF_002910825.1 Streptomyces sp. SM1
CCCGCCGCTGGCTCGACGGGCTCGGCGACCGCGTGATGGCGCTCGGCAGCCTGGAGGCCAAGGGCCTGGAGTACGACGCGACGATCGTCGTCTCCCCGGCGGAGATCGCCGACGAGTCCCCCGCCGGTCTGCGCGTGCTGTACGTCGCCCTCACCCGGGCCACCCAGCAGCTGACGGTGGTCTCGGCGGACCGTGACGAACCGGATGCCGAAGGGGTGCCCGATCTGCTGAGGGACTGAGGACACGGCCAGGTCCGGATAAAGCGCCTGTGCCAGGGGAATGGTCCCAGGGCATCCGTTTGTTAGCCTGGATGTGGCACCGGCCCGATCCAAGCCCCCGGGCCCAACCTTCGTCGCTACGAGCGACCACTTGCCGCGAGGCGAGCATGGCGGGTCGGTGTCATCAAACGTTCGAGAGGCCCACGTCACGCGAGTGACGTGGGCCTCTTCTGCTCCCCGGGGCCTTTCGTATGATGGAAAACGTTGTCCGGAGTACGTCACGCGCCGGTGAACAAAACGTCCGCAATCCCGGGCGGCTACCTCGTACCGATCGGTAGGTGCGACGATCGGACAGCACATTTCGCGACACGGTAAGAAGCAGAGGAAGTCGGCCATGGCAACGGCGCCCAGCGTCTCCTACTCGATGACCATCCGGCTGGAGGTGCCCGCAGGCGGAACCGCGGTCTCCCAGCTCACCGGGGCAGTCGAGTCCCACGGAGGCTCGGTGACAGGCCTCGACGTGACGGCGTCCGGCCACGAACGGCTCCGCATCGACGTCACCATCGCGGCCACCTCCACCGCCCACGCCGACGAGATCGTCGAACAGCTGCGCGGTATCGAGGGCGTCACCCTGGGCAAGGTCTCCGACCGTACGTTCCTGATGCACCTCGGCGGCAAGATCGAGATGGCGTCGAAGCACCCCATCCGCAACCGTGACGACCTCTCCATGATCTACACCCCGGGTGTGGCCCGGGTCTGCATGGCCATCGCCGAGAACCCCGAGGACGCCCGCCGCCTCACCATCAAGCGCAACTCCGTTGCGGTCGTGACCGACGGTTCCGCCGTGCTGGGCCTGGGCAACATCGGCCCCAAGGCCGCGCTGCCGGTCATGGAGGGCAAGGCGGCCCTGTTCAAGCGGTTCGCCGGCATCGACGCCTGGCCGCTCTGCCTGGACACCCAGGACACCGACGCGATCGTGGAGATCGTCAAGGCCATCGCCCCGGGCTTCGCCGGCATCAACCTCGAGGACATCTCCGCGCCGCGCTGCTTCGAGATCGAGGCCCGGCTGCGCGAGGCGCTCGACATCCCCGTCTTCCACGACGACCAGCACGGCACCGCGATCGTCGTCCTGTCCGCGCTCACCAACGCGCTGCGGGTCACCAACAAGTCGATCGACACCATCCGCGTCGTGATGTCCGGCGCCGGCGCGGCCGGCACGGCCATCCTGAAACTGCTGACCGCCGCCGGTGTGAAGAACGCCGTGGTGGCCGACATCCACGGTGTGGTGCACGCGGGCCGCGAGGACCTGGTGGACGCCGCGCCCGGCTCCGCCCTGCGCTGGATCGCCGACAACACCAACCCCGAGAACCTGACCGGCACGCTGAAGGAGGCCGTGTGCGGCGCGGACGTCTTCATCGGCGTCTCCGCCCCGAACGTCCTCGACGGGGAGGACGTCGCCGCGATGGCCGAGGGCGCCATCGTGTTCGCGCTCGCGAACCCCGATCCCGAGGTCGACCCGGCAATCGCCCGTCAGACGGCGGCCGTTGTGGCCACCGGCCGCTCCGACTTCCCCAACCAGATCAACAACGTGCTGGTGTTCCCGGGTGTCTTCCGCGGTCTGCTGGACGCGCAGTCCCGCACCGTCAACACGGAGATGATGCTGGCCGCCGCGCAGGCGCTGGCCGACGTGGTGACCGAGGACGAGCTGAACCCGAACTACATCATCCCCAGCGTGTTCAACGACAAGGTCGCGGGCGCGGTCGCCGGAGCCGTGCGCGACGCGGCGAAGGCCGCGGGGGCGTAGCCGCCGGACGCGAAGAGGGCTGTGAGGATCACCACGCCCGGTTTGAACCGGCGCGTCGTGGAACCCGTAGATCCTGGCGGCCCTCTATCGTGGCGGCCAGACCCGGGCTCCGGCCCCTGCTGTCCGCTGCCGGAAGCGGACGGAGCGTCACCGCACCGAGCCCGTGGCGCTCTTCGTGTGACTCCCTCGGGTGTTCTCACGGCTTCCTGCGGGTGCCGGATTGGCATTACCGCCGCAGGTAGGGGCAGGATGCGTCTCTGGGCGCGAGGGTCTGACGACGGACCCGGGTCCGGGGACTCACCGAGGAACCTGGCAGCATCGGCTTCGCCGTGCCCGACATGCGGCTCCGCCGCGTGGCACGCCTCAACGGCAAGAAGAACACGGGAGTAAGAACATGAACCGCAGTGAGCTGGTGGCCGCGCTGGCCGACCGCGCCGAGGTGACCCGCAAGGACGCCGACGCCGTGCTGGCCGCGTTCGCCGAGGTCGTCGGCGACATCGTCTCCAAGGGCGACGAGAAGGTCACCGTCCCCGGCTTCCTGACCTTCGAGCGCACCCACCGGGCCGCTCGGACGGCGCGCAACCCGCAGACGGGTGAGCCGATCCAGATTCCCGCGGGATACAGCGTGAAGGTCTCCGCGGGCTCGAAGCTGAAGGAAGCGGCCAAGGGCAAGTAGCCTCGCCTTTCTGAGAGCGTCGTGGGCAACTGCGGGCCGGTTGTGGCTGGTCGCGCAGTTCCCCGCGCCCCTTCGGGGCGCCTGCCGCTCACGCCGATGGGGCGGTCACCCGAACCCGGGTGACCGCCCATCGGCGTACGTGGGAAAGCCGCCGCTACCCGAGTGCCTTGCCCGGGAGTTCGACCTTCGCGCCCAGCTCCATCAGCTTCTCCATGAAGTTCTCGTAGCCGCGGTTGATCAGGCCGATGCCGTGGACGCGCGAGGTGCCCTGGGCGGCGAGAGCGGCGATGAGGTAGGAGAAGCCGCCGCGCAGGTCGGGGATGACCAGGTCGGCGCCCTGCAGCCGGGTCGGGCCCGAGACGACCGCCGAGTGCAGGAAGTTCCGCTGGCCGAAGCGGCAGTGGGAGCCGCCCAGGCACTCGCGGTACAGCTGGATGTGCGCGCCCATCTGGTTGAGCGCGGAGGTGAATCCGAGGCGGGACTCGTAGACCGTCTCGTGGACGATCGACAGGCCCGTCGCCTGGGTCAGCGCGACCACCAGCGGCTGCTGCCAGTCCGTCTGGAAGCCCGGGTGCACGTCCGTCTCCAGCGCGATGGACTTCAACTGCCCGCCGGGGTGCCAGAAACGGATGCCCTCGTCGTCGATCTCGAAGGCGCCGCCGACCTTCCGGAAGGTGTTCAGGAACGTCATCATCGAGCGCTGCTGGGCGCCGCGGATGTAGACGTTGCCCTCGGTGGCCAGCGCGGCGGACGCCCACGAGGCGGCCTCCAGGCGGTCGGGCAGGGCACGGTGGGTGTAGCCGCCGAGGCTGTCCACACCGGTGATGCGGATCGTCCGGTCGGTGTCCATCGCGATGATCGCGCCCATTTTCTGCAGGACGCAGATCAGGTCCTCGATCTCCGGCTCCACCGCCGCGTTGGACAGCTCGGTGACGCCCTCCGCGAGCACCGCCGTGAGCAGCACCTGCTCGGTCGTGCCGACGGACGGGTACGGCAGCCGGATCTTGGTGCCGCGCAGCCGCTGCGGGGCCTCCAGGTACTGGCCGTCGGCCCGCTTCTCGATGGTCGCGCCGAACTGCCGCAGCACGTCGAAGTGGAAGTCGATGGGCCGGCCGCCGATGTCGCAGCCGCCCAGACCCGGGATGAAGGCGTGTCCGAGCCGGTGCAGCAGCGGGCCGCAGAACAGGATCGGAATCCGTGACGAACCGGCGTGGGCATCGATGTCAGCGACGTTGGCGCTCTCCACATGCGTGGGGTCGAGCAGCAGTTCGCCCGGTTCGTCCCCCGGACGGACCGTCACGCCGTGCAGTTGCAGCAGACCCCGTACGACCCGGACGTCACGGATGTCGGGAACGTTGCGCAGACGGCTCGGTGCGCTGCCCAGCAGCGCCGCCACCATGGCCTTCGGTACGAGGTTCTTCGCACCGCGGACACGGATCTCGCCCTCCAGCGGGGTTCCGCCGTGGACCAGCAGGACATCGTCGTTGACGGTCATGAATCTCGCGTTCCGTGGAGAGTGGGGCAGGGCCTGAATGCCACAGGGTAATCGTCCCCGCCCCCCCTTCAGTAAGCCCGCGGAGGGACGGGGACCGTCATGGCTCTGTCACAACACGAACCGTTCCGCCGCGGCCACGAGCGGTCACCGCGCCCCGGGTGCGCCGGACGCGCTCCCGTCCGCCCGTCCGTCCTCCCTCACCACCCCTCGCACCGGGGCTTCACCTGGCCGCTCCCGTGGATTCACGGCAGCATTCACTCGCGTACCCCCATTGCCTCCCCGTGTGAAGGACGGATGCGGGATCATGTCTGGCATGACCGAGGTGTCCTCGCTCACAGGGCGGCTGCTCGTGGCCACTCCCGCTCTGGCGGACCCGAACTTCGACCGCGCGGTGGTGCTCCTTCTCGACCACGACGAGAAGGGCTCCCTCGGTGTCGTCCTCAACCGCCCGACGCCGGTGGACGTGGGCGACATCCTCGAGGGCTGGGCGCGGCTGGCCGGTGAACCCGGTGTCGTCTTCCAGGGCGGACCGGTGTCACTGGACTCGGCCCTCGGCGTCGCCGTGGTGCCGGGGCAGGCCGCCGGGGAGGCCGCGCCGCCGGGCTGGCGCCGGGTGCACGGCGCGATCGGGCTGGTCGATCTGGAGGCCCCGCCGGAACGGCTCGCCTCCGTCCTCGGCTCCCTGCGCATCTTCGCCGGATACGCGGGCTGGGGGCCCGGCCAGCTGGAGGACGAGCTGGTGGACGGCGCCTGGTACGTCGTGGAATCGGAGCCGGGTGACGTGTCCTCCCCGTCGCCGGAGCGGCTCTGGCGCGAGGTGCTGCGCCGCCAGCGCGGCGAGCTGGCGATGGTGGCGACGTATCCGGACGACCCTTCGCTCAACTGATGCGTGTGAGCTTCAGTACCCTTGGCTGTTATGAGCACTCTTGAGCCCGAGCGCGGGACAGGTACGGGGACCCTCGTCGAGCCGACGCCGCAGACCTCCCACGGTGACGGTGACCACGAGCGCTTCGCCCATTACGTCCAGAAGGACAAGATCATGGCGAGCGCCCTCGACGGCACGCCCGTCGTGGCGCTGTGCGGCAAGGTCTGGGTGCCCGGCCGTGACCCGAAGAAGTACCCGGTCTGCCCCATGTGCAAGGAGATCTACGAGTCCATGAGCTCCGGCGACGACGACAAGGGCAAGGGCGACAAGTAGCCCCTCCCCGCTCCGCCGTTCCGTTCCCTCCGAGGCCCCCAGGGTGCGCTTTGCGCGCCCTGGGGGCCTTTGTACCGTCCGCGCGTTGCGCAGGGTGCGTCCGCCGGTCACGGAGTGGTGGAGACCTCTTGTGGCGCGGTTCACCCACTCCATAGCCTCCGGTGTGTTGTGCACAGCGAAACCGTCATTGCGTATGTTGCAACGCGTTCGGAGGGGCGACTCCATGAAGCTGTCCGCCCGCCTGGTCGCCGTCGCGGCCGTCCTCGCCACCGCCGCCTGTGCGCCCCAGACATCGGGCGACTCCTCCTCCGACAAGGACGAGAAGACCGGCACCCTGCGTGTCTGGCTCTTCCAGGAAGTCGGCAACAAACCCAAGGAACAGGTCGTCGACACCGTCCTCGCCGAGTTCGAGAAGGCGCACAAGGACACCGAGGTCACCGTCGAGTACATACCCGTCGAGACCCGCGCCCAGCGCACCAAGGCCGCCTTCAACGATCCGGCGTCCGCACCCGACCTCATCGAGTACGGCAGCACGGACACCGCCGGCTACGTGAAGGACGGCGGACTCGCCGACCTCACCGAGGAGTTCAACGCCTGGGACGAGGCCAGGGACACCGACCCCACCGCCCGGCAGTCCGTCACCGTCGACGGAAGGATCTACGGAGCGCCCTACTTCGTCGGCGTCCGCGCGCTGTACTACCGCACCGACGTCTTCGACGCACGCGGCCTCGACGTCCCCGGACACAGGCCGAGTTGGTCTCCACCGCCAAGAGGATCCGCGCCGCTGAGCCCGGGTTGTACGGCATCGCGGTCGGCGGCGCCTACACCTACGGCGCGATGCCCTTCATCTGGGCCCACGGCGGCGAACTCGCCACCGGCAAGGGCGGTTCGTACGCCTCCGCCATCGACAGCGCCGACGCCCGCAAGGGTATCGAGGCGTACACCTCGCTCTTCGGGGACGACAACTGCCCGGCCGCCAAGTGCGCCGGGATGACCGGCAACGACACCGTGACCGCCTTCGCCTCGGGCAAGGCCGCCATGGCCATCGGCGGCGACTTCAGCCACGCGGCCGTGGAGGCCGGCACGGTCAAGGGCAAGTACGCCGTCGTGCCGCTGCCCGGCGTCGAGGCCGGGTCCATCGCCCCCGCCTTCGCCGGCGGGAACAACCTCGGCGTCCTGAAGTCCACCTCGCACCGCACCCTCGCCGTCGACCTGATGAAGCGCCTCGCCTCCAAGAAGGCGCAGGGCGCTCTCTTCGAGGGCATGGGCTTTCTCCCCACCTTCTCCGACGTGCGGCAGCAGGCCGCCGCGAACGAGGCGTTCGTGAAGCCGTTCGTCGAGACGCTGGCCGCCGACACGAAGTTCGTACCGGCGTCGCCGGCGTGGGCGCAGATCGACTCGACGCAGGTACTGCCGACGATGTTCCAGGAGATCGTCTCCGGGAAGAAGGAGGTGGCGGCGGCCTCGGCGGACGCGGCGCGCAAGATGAACGAGGCGTTCGGCTCCGTCGGATGACGGGGTCCGTGAGCCAGGAGGTCCTCGAGCGGCGGCGCGTGCCGGCCGGACGGAGCGGGCCCCGCCCGCGCGGCGGTGGCCGCGGATCGGCAGCGGCACCGCGCCCCTCGGGCAGTTCCCGTACCCCGTGGCTGTACCTCGCGCCGGCTCTCGTGGTCCTCGGGGGACTGCTTGCCTGCCCCATCTACCAGCTCGGGCTGATCTCGCTCTTCCACTACACCCAGGCGCAGGTCAGCGGTGGCGAGCCGACCACCTTCGAGGGGTTCGGGAACTACGCCGAGCTCTTCGGCGACGAGCAGTTCTGGCAGGTGCTGCTGGCCACCCTGGTCTTCGCGGCGGCCTGCGTGGCCGGCACGCTGGCCGTGGGCTGCGCGCTCGCCGTGCTGCTCACCCGCGTGCGGGCCGTGCCGCGGCTGGCGCTGACGCTGGCCGCGCTCGGCGCCTGGGCCACCCCGGCGGTCACCGGCTCCACGGTCTGGCTGCTCCTCTTCGACGCCGACTTCGGGCCCGTCAACCGGATGCTGGGGCTCGGCGACCACTCGTGGACGTACGGGCGGTACAGCGCCTTCTTCCTGGTGCTGCTCGAAGTCGTGTGGTGCTCCTTCCCGTTCGTGATGGTGACGGTCTACGCCGGCATCCGCGCCGTACCGGCCGAGGTGCTGGAGGCGGCGGCCCTGGACGGGGCCTCGCAGTGGCGGATCTGGCGCTCGGTGCTCGCGCCGATGCTCCGGCCGATCCTGGTGGTCGTCACGATCCAGTCGGTGATCTGGGACTTCAAGGTCTTCACCCAGATCTACGTGATGACGGGCGGCGGCGGCATCGCGGGCCAGAACCTGGTCCTGAACGTCTACGCCTACCAGCGGGCGTTCGCGTCCTCGCAGTACAGCCTCGGGGCGGCGATCGGCGTGGTGATGCTGCTGATCCTGCTCGCGGTGACGCTGGTGTACCTGCGGCTGCTGCGCCGCCAGGGGGAGGAACTGTGAGCCTTGTGAGCCGGGACCGGGAACCCCGGGTGAATTCTGTGCGCCGGTTCGTGAGGCGTCCGGGACGCACGGCGGCGGAGGCGGCGGCGCTGCTGATCGCCGCGGTGGTGGCCTTCCCGCTGTACTGGATGGTGCTGAGCGCCTTCAGGCCGGCCGGGGAGATCGAGTCGGCCGAGCCGCGTCCCTGGACGCTCGCGCCCACGCTGGACTCCTTCCGGCGCGTGTTCGGGCAGCAGGATTTCGGCCGGTACTTCCTCAACAGCGTGGTCGTCGCGGTCGCCGTGGTGGTCGCCTCGGCACTGATCGCGTTTCTCGCCGCGACCGCCGTGACGCGATTCCGGTTCCGTATGCGGACCACCCTGCTGATCATGTTTCTGGTGGCCCAGATGGTGCCGGTGGAGGCGCTGACGATCCCCCTGTTCTCCGTCATGCGGGACTTCGGTCAGCTGAACATCCTGTGGTCGCTGATCCTGCCCCAGATCGCGTTCTCCCTGCCGTTCGCGATCTGGATGCTCAGGGGGTTCGTGAAAGCCGTTCCGGAGGCGCTGGAGGAGGCCGCCTACATCGACGGGGCGAGCCGTGCGCGCTTTCTCTGGCAGATCCTTTTCCCGCTCGTGCTGCCGGGTCTGGTCGCCACGAGGGTGTTCTCCTTCATCTCCACCTGGAACGACTTCCTGTTCGCCAAGTCGTTCATCATCAGCGACATCTCGCAGTCGACGCTGCCGATGGCGCTGCTCGTCTTCTGCAAACCCGACGACCCGGACTGGGGCGGGGTCATGGCGGCGTCCACCGTGATGACGGTTCCGGTCCTGGTCTTCTTCGTACTCGTTCAGCGGCGACTGGTCTCCGGACTGGGCGGCGCGGTAAAGGACTGACGTGACCGAACTGATTCCGGCGCCCCGCAGCGTCGTCGCCGGCCAGGGCGAGGTGCGGCTGACGGCGCACTCCCGGATCCACGCCGAACACGGGACGGAGGGCGTCGGTCACTGGCTGCGCACCGCCCTGTGGCAGGTGACCGGACTCCCGCTGCGCGAAGGGCGGGAACCCGACGACACGGACGAGGACGGCATCGGGCTCCGGCTCGACCCCGCACGCGGTCCCGAGGAGTACCGCCTCGTCAGCGACCGGCACGGCGTCCTGATCGAGGGCGGCGGCGCGGCCGGTGTCTTCCGGGGCGCGCAGACGCTGCGTCAGCTCCTCGGCCCGGACGCCTTCCGCAGGGCCCCGGTCCGCCGCGACCGGACCTGGACCGTGCCGTACGTCACGGTCGAGGACTCGCCCCGCTTCCGCTGGCGCGGACTGATGCTCGACGTCGCCCGGCACTTCATGCCCAAGGACGGCGTGCTGCGCTATCTCGACCTGATGGCGGCGCACAAACTCAACGTGCTCCACTTGCACCTGACGGACGACCAGGGCTGGCGCGTGGAGATCCGGCGGTATCCGAAGCTCACCGAAACCGGCTCCTGGCGCGCCCGGACGAAAATCGGGCACCGCGCCTCACCCCTGTGGGACGACAGGCCGCACGGCGGTCACTACACCCAGGACGACATCCGCGAGATCGTCGCCTACGCCGCCGAGCGGCATATCAGCGTCGTCCCCGAAATCGACGTACCCGGCCACTCGCAGGCCGCCATCGCCGCGTATCCGGAACTCGGCAACTCCGATGTCGTCGACACCGCCTCCCTGACCGTCTGGGACACCTGGGGGATCAATCCGAACGTACTCGCCCCCACCGACACCACCCTGCGCTTCTACGAAGGGGTGCTCGAGGAAGTCCTGGAACTGTTCCCCGCGGACGCCGGGCCGTTCTCGCCGTTCGTGCACATCGGCGGCGACGAATGCCTCAAGGAGCAGTGGCGCGCCTCGGACACCGCGCAGAAGCAGATCGGCAACCTCGGACTCCCGGACGAGGAGGCGCTCCAGTCCTGGTTCATCGGGCACTTCGACCAGTGGCTCGCCGCGCGGGGGCGCCGGCTGATCGGCTGGGACGAGATCCTGGAGGGCGGCCTGGCGCCGGGCGCCGCCGTGTCCTCCTGGCGCGGCTACTCCGGTGGGGTCGCCGCCGCCCGCGCGGGGCACGACGTCGTCATGTGCCCCCAGCAGTGGGTGTACCTGGACTACCGCCAGGACGCCGGCCCCGAGGAGCCGGTGCCGATCGGGTACGTGCGCACCCTGGAGGACGTCTACCGCTTCGAGCCCGTGCCGTCGGAGCTGACGGGCGAGGAGGCCGCGCGGGTGCTGGGCACCCAGGCCAACGTGTGGACCGAGGTGATGGAGGACCAGGAGCGCGTCGACTACCAGACCTTCCCCCGGCTCGCCGCGCTCGCCGAGGTCGCCTGGAGCGACCTGCCCGCCCCCGCCGGCCGGGACTTCGCCGGTTTCGAACGGCGGATGTCCGCCCACTACCGGCGCCTGGACGCCCTCGGGGTCGCCTACCGGCCGCCCACCGGGCCACTGCCCTGGCAGCGGCGTCCGGGCGTGCTGGGACGCCCGATCGACGGCCCGCCGCCGAACCTCTAGCCCGTACGTCCCCGGCCCCGGGGCGGGCCCGCTCCCCGCGCGCCCCGGTCGCCGAACGGCGTTCGCGCGCCCGTTCGTTGGCGGCCGGACAGGCCGTGTGATACGGGCACGAGCCGCACCGAAGGATGTCAATGCGGTGTGGTCCGGTGATGTCGGGTGAAATCGGCCTTGTCCGGGGTGAGGCGGGTGAATGCCTCCTAGCGGACCCCTGTCCTCGGCGCCTGCCAAGATGTGCCAGAGTTGCCACGTCCGCCCTGTGAGCACGTACCGTACGGCGCACAGGTGGGACCAGGTGGGGCAGCGGGAAGGGGCAGCCGGTTTTGAGCACGCACGCACCGCAGGCGGCGCAGGCCGTGACGCTGCCCACGACACTGGACGAGGCCGTCGCGGCCCTCACCGCCATGCCCGCCGCCGTACCCGTCGCGGGCGGCACCGACCTGATGGCCGCCGTCAACTCCGGGCAGCTCAGGCCCGCCGCCCTGGTCGGCCTCGGCAAGATCAGCGAGATCCGCGGCTGGCAGTACCTGGACGGACACGCGCTGCTCGGCGCCGGT
The DNA here is from genome assembly GCF_002910825.1 of Streptomyces sp. SM1. Classification (GTDB taxonomy): domain Bacteria; phylum Actinomycetota; class Actinomycetes; order Streptomycetales; family Streptomycetaceae; genus Streptomyces; species Streptomyces okerensis. Next base: position 10,964 of record NZ_NEUB01000216.1, read on the forward strand.
CTCACCCACGCGCGGATGGGCCGCCCCGACTTCGCCGCCCTCATCCCGGCGCTCGCCGCCTCCTCACGGGCCGCCGGACCGCCGCACATCCGCAACGCGGGCACCCTCGGCGGCAACATCGCCTCCGCCGCCCCCACCGGGGACGCGCTGCCCGTCCTCGCCGCACTGGAGGCGACGCTGGTCGTCGCCGGTCCGGGCGGAGAGCGCCGCGAGGTCCCGGTGTCGCACCTGCTGACCGGCATGGACCTGCTGCGCCCCGGCGAACTCATCGGCTTCGTCCGGGTGCCGCTGCTGCACGCCCCCCAGGTCTTCCTGAAGGCGACCGGCCGCACCGGCCCCGGCCGCGCGGTCGCCTCCGTCGCCCTCGTGCTCGACCCCGCCCGCCGCGGGGTGCGCTGCGCCGTGGGCGCCATCGCGCCGATGCCGCTGCGGCCCCTGCAGGCCGAGCAGTGGGTCGCGCAGCTCATCGACTGGGACGACAACCGCGCGATCGTGCCCGAGGCACTGAACGCGTTCGGGGAGTACGTCGCCGCGGCCTGCATCCCCGACGCCGCCCCCGGCGAGGACGGCACCGTCCCACCGCTTCCGCCCGCGGTACTGCACCTGCGGCGCACCGTCGCCGCGCTGGCCCGACGAGCACTGGGGAGGGCGCTGTCGTGACCGACGACCAGCACGGAGAGGGCAGGCCCCCCGGCGGCAGCCGCTGGGACCCGCTGCCCCAGGGCGACTACGACGACGGCGCCACGGCCTTCGTGAACCTTCCCGAGGGGGGCATCGACGCCCTGCTGGACTCCATGGAGAGTCCGCTCGCCGCGCCCGGACACGGCTACGTGCCGCCGCAGATCACGGTCACCCCCGCGACCACCGCCGGCACCGATCCGGCGGCCACCGGGAGCTGGGCC
>NZ_NEUB01000217.1 GCF_002910825.1 Streptomyces sp. SM1
CCGCGGCCCACGTGGCGTGCTGCTCCAGCGTCGCCGCGTCCATACCGGCGACGGCCGCCTCGCCCATGACGGAGAATCCGGGCGCTACGGCGGACAGGTCGAGCGGGCAGTCCTCGTCGGTGCCGGCGGAGGTGGGCGGCAGCGGGGTCCGCACGGCCGCGTCGCCGAGGTCCTCGACGCCGTCGAGGTCGACGACGACCCGCTGCTCACCGGTACGGCTCTCGACACCCGCCGCGATCGCGTCGCCCGTGAGGACCAGTCCCGTCGCGCCGGTGCAGGAGACGACAACATCTGCACGTGTCAGCTCGAACGGCACCGAGGTCATCGGTACCGCGCGGGCCAGCACGTTCGTGTCGTCGCCCTCGGTGAGGATCTGCACGAGCCGCTCGGCGCGGTCGGGTGTGCGGTTGGCGATGACGATCTCGGCCACACCGGCCCGCGCGAGCGTGGCCGCGGCCAGCGACGACATCGAGCCGGCACCTATGACCAGGGCCTTCTTGGCGTCCGCCCAGGTCTCGACGGGGGCGCCGAGCGCGAGCTGCTCCAGGCCGAAGGTGACCAGGGACTGCCCGGCGCGGTCGATCCCGGTCTCGGAGTGGGCGCGCTTGCCGACCCGCAGCGCCTGCTGGAACAGGTCGTTGAGCAGCCGTCCGGCGGTGTGCATCTCCTGCGCCCGGGCGAGCGAGTCCTTGATCTGGCCGAGGACCTGCCCCTCGCCCACGACCATCGAGTCCAGCCCGCAGGCCACCGAGAACAGATGGTGGACGGCGCGGTCCTCGTAGTGCACATAGAGATAAGGAGTGAGCTCCTCCAGGCCGACCCCGCTGTGCTGGGCGAGCAGCGTGGACAGCTCGGCGACACCGGCGTGGAACTTGTCGACGTCGGCGTACAGCTCGATGCGGTTGCAGGTGGCGAGGACGGCACCCTCGGCCGCGGGCTCCGCGGCGACCGTGTCCCGCAGCAGTTTGCTCTGCGCGTCCACGCCCAGCGAGGCCCGCTCCAGCACGCTGACCGGCGCGCTGCGGTGACTCAGTCCGACGACGAGGAGACTCATGCCGGCATCACGGCGGGTACGTCCCCGTCGGGCCCCTGGTCGGTGGCGGAGTCCTTGCGCACGGGGGCGGGAGCGGCCGCGGCGGTCTGCGCCGCGGCCTCCTCACCGGCCTTGCGCTGCTCGTGGAAGGCGAGGATCTGCAGCTCGATGGAGAGGTCGACCTTGCGCACGTCGACGCCGTCCGGCACGGTCAGCACGGTCGGCGCGAAGTTCAGGATGGAGGTGACCCCGGCGGCCACGAGCCGGTCGCAGACCGGCTGGGCGGCACCGGCGGGAGTCGCGATGACGCCGATCGACACACCGTTGTCCTGGATGATCGACTCCAGCTCGTCACTGTGCTGCACCGGGATGCCGGCCACGGGCTTCCCCGCCATCGCCGGGTCGGCGTCGATCAGCGCGGCGACCCGGAACCCGCGGGAGGCGAAACCGCCGTAGTTGGCGAGCGCGGCGCCGAGGTTGCCGATACCGACGATCACAACCGGCCAGTCCTGGGTGAGGCCGAGTTCACGGGAGATCTGGTACACGAGATACTCGACGTCGTAACCGACGCCCCTGGTCCCGTAGGAGCCCAGGTAGGAGAAGTCCTTGCGCAGTTTCGCGGAGTTGACCCCCGCGGCGGCCGCCAGCTCCTCCGAGGAGACCGTGGGCACCGAGCGCTCGGAGAGCGCGGTGAGGGCGCGGAGGTACAGCGGAAGCCTGGCGACGGTGGCCTCGGGAATCCCTCGGCTACGGGTCGCCGGTCGGTGAGTTCGGCCAGTTGCCACGGTGCTCCTGCGGGTAGAGCGGGGCTTCAGGCGGTCATACGTCAGGTCATACGTTCCCGGACCGCCCCGTCGGAAGCAGGCTATGTCTTTGTGAACGCGTGCACAAAGATGGTGTCCGATTTGCCCGGCCAACGTGACCGGGGTCACGCAAGCCCGGCGCACTCGTACGGAACCGGCGCGCGAGCACCGCTGTCCCTTTTCTTTCGGGGGCAAAACCGCACACTCTCCTCCGCGAATCCCGCCCCCGAGACCAAGTCACCATCGATCCTAAGCTACTTTCCGCCAGTTTGGACTGGCCGGTCAGTCACTCAGCGCCTTGCGGAGCCGGTCCTCGTTCACCCGCCAGAAGGTGTGCTGGGCGCCGTCGACGAGAACGACGGGGATCTGCTCCCAGTACGTGGCGTACAGCTCCTGGTCCTGGGTGATGTCCTTCCGCTCCCACGGCACGCCGAGCTCATCGCACACCTTCTCCACCACCACCTGCGCGTCGTCGCACAGATGACAGCCGGGCTTGCGGACGAGGGTGACGAGCCGGTCCCGCGGGACGGCCGGGGTGTTGCGGCGGAAGAGAGGGCTCATACGGGCCATTGTCGCCCCCGTGGCAACGACTCGGACCCGGAGAGTTCACGACGCCGGAACCTCTCGGCACCGGAACACCGCGGCCGACTGGCTATGCTCACGGCATGGCCGCTCTCGGATGGCTCACCCCCCGTAGGCGCTCCGCCACGGCGCGGAGCGTGTTGGCAGGCGAGGCCTCGGCGGAGGCAGCACGCAAGTCCACCCAGGAAGTTCTCGAACGCGAACCCGAGTTCCCGGTACCCGGCGACGAGCGGGCCGCGGCGTTCTTCGACCTGGACAACACCGTGATGCAGGGCGCGGCCCTGTTCCACTTCGGGCGCGGGCTGTACAAGCGGAAGTTCTTCGAGACGCGTGAGCTCGCGCGGTTCGCCTGGCAGCAGGCGTGGTTCCGGCTGGCCGGGGTCGAGGACCCCGAGCACATGCAGGAGGCCCGCGACTCGGCGCTCTCCATCGTCCAGGGCCACCGGGTCTCCGAGCTGCAGTCCATCGGCGAGGAGATCTACGACGAGTACATGGCCGAGCGGATCTGGCCGGGCACCCGGGCGCTGGCCCAGGCCCACCTCGACGCGGGACAGCGGGTCTGGCTGGTCACGGCGGCACCGGTGGAGATCGCACAGGTGATCGCCCGCCGGCTGGGGCTGACCGGCGCGCTCGGCACGGTCGCCGAGTCGGTCGACGGCGTGTACACGGGCAAACTGGTGGGCGAACCGCTGCACGGCCCGGCGAAGGCGGAGGCGGTCCGCGCCCTGGCGCTGGCGGAGGAACTGGACCTGGGCCGCTGCGCCGCGTACAGCGACTCGCACAACGACATCCCGATGCTGTCGCTGGTGGGCCACCCGTACGCGATCAACCCGGACTCCAAGCTCCGCAAGCACGCCCGCCGCATGGACTGGCGCCTGCGCGACTACCGCACCGGACGCAAGGCGGCCAAGGTC
>NZ_NEUB01000218.1 GCF_002910825.1 Streptomyces sp. SM1
GCAGGGTGTAGGCGGGCGCCTCCGGATCCGCCGTCGTCGACTCTCCGCTGTCGCGCAGGTCGTAGCGCACCACACGGCGCCCGCCGGCGGCGAGGCGCTCGCACAGCGCGTCGGGCCAGGAGAGCATCGTCGTCCCGCCCACGAGCAGGACGAGCGGCGCTTCGTCGTCACCGAACGACTCGATGCCCAGGGCGGTCTCATGGGCGTTGACGGTGGTGGTGATAGGAGTCATGCCACGGCAGACTCCATCCGCCCCCCGAACTCATCGCTCACCGGCCCGTGTCAGTGCCCGGCCCCATGATCAGGCCGGATCCGGACAGAGGGGGCGGCCGTGGGCGGTGTGTACGTCCTCCTCTGCGCCGATGACCGGCCCGAGCCGAGCCACCTGAACGTGTTCGGATACTCGGGCGACTGAGCCGTCCCGCCGCGGCCCCCTCGCTTCCCCGTCCCCGACCACCGACCGACCGGAGAACACCCTTGTCCTCGATACATGACCTCACAGCCTGGGAGCCGCTGCTGCGGCTCGTGCGGGACTCCGGCGCGGAGCGGCTCGACGCGCCCGGTGGCCACCTGACGGGTCGGATCGGCCTCGGCAGCTGGAGCGTGCCGGTGCGGCGTCCGTCCCCCGTGCCGGGGCGTGCGGCCCAGGTGGAGGACATGCAGGACGAGTTCACGGCCGTGGAACGTGTGCAGGACGCCCTCAGGGCCGACGGCGCGGACGGTGTCCCGTTCATGGTGGAGACGGCACCCGGCGGGAGGACCCTGCTCCACGTCATCGAGTCCGGCCCCGCTGTGGAGCCCGGCTTCACGAGTCCCTTCGTGGGAGCCCTGCTCCTGGTCGAGAACGCCGTCCCCGAACCCTGGCGGCGCCTGCCCGAGGATGCGCCGGGTGCGGCACCGGCGCCGTCCGCGGACCCGGCACTGCTGGAGCGGACGCTTCGCGAGCGGCTTCCCGACGCCATCGGTGCCACCGAGGAGGAGATCGCCGAAGCGGAAGCGCGCCTCGGCGTCGCGCTGCCCGGCGAGCTCAAGGCGCTCTACCGCGTCACCCGTGCCCGGTGGCAGGACTGGGGAGACGACTACGAGGCGGCGGAGCGGGTCGGTGACGCGGTCGGCTGCGAGCTCTTCTCCCTGGACGCGCTGTACATCGCGGACGCGGCCTCCCGTCCCTGCCTCTGGCAGTTCGCCGCCGACGACGCCGTCGTCACCGCCCCGGACGCCGCCGTGCAGGGACTCGTCGGCTCACCCGGCTGGATCGTCTTCGGCGACAACGGCGGCGGCGACCGGCTGGCCCTCGACCTGACGGACACACCGGGCAGGCCATCGTGATCGACCACGAGCGAACCATCGGCGCCGGACTGCGCGCCGACTCCCTCACCGCCATGGTGACGAACCGCCCCGACGGCCGGCACCAGAGCCGTGACGCGGACAACCCGCCCGCGGTGGCCCGGGTGAACGTCCGCGCCCTGGACAGTGTGGAGGCCGCTGCCCGTCCCGAGCTGGAGGTACTCGGTATCGGCGTGTGGGAGGGCGAGCCGCTCGGTCTCGCCCCGGTCGCCGGGCTTCCCCGTCTGCGGACCCTCACCGCCTGCCCGGGCACGCTCGCCGACCCCTGGAGATCGCCGGGCTCAAGGGTCTGGAGTACCTGGGCCTCGGCCCCGAGGACCGGCGCGTCCTCCTCGACGCCGGTGCCGTCCCCCGGAACCTGTCGGCGGCCCACATCGAGGTGCAGGGCGAAGCGCACCCGCTCCCGATTCTCGACCTCGCCAACGAGCTCCTCGCCCTGTGGGACCGGCCCCTGATCACCCGGACCGTCCTGGAAGCCCGTCCGGACACCGACCGGTGAGCGACGACGGACCGGACGAGGAGTGGGTGGCGCCGCCCGAGTACGGGATCGAGATCGGTACCGGGCCGCTGGACCGGCCGGCCCGCGACTCGGTGGGCGGGTGGCCCTACTTCGACGACGGCCAGGAGTGGCCGCGGTGCTTCTGCGGCGAGCGTATGGCGCTGTTCTTCCAACTGGACCTGCCCGACGACATCGAGTTCTTCGGCGGGGAACACCTGTCGGTCTTCCACTGCGCCCGCCACCACGACGCGTCCGACCCGGTGACGGCCGGCGACCGCCTCGTGTCCCGGTTCCGGGAGGCTCCGCAGCCGCCGTTCCCGGGCTCGTTCTGGCGGGTGCTGCTCCAGCGTGACCCGGGCATTCCTGAATCGGAGCCCGAACCGGCCGTGCGCGCACTCCCCCTGACCCTGCGGCCCTGCGGGAACACGCGTTTCAAGGTGGGTGGTACGGCATCCTGGGCGCAGTACCCCGAGTACTACCGGTGCGCGTGCGGCGCGGAGTTGGCGTTCGTCTGCCAGGTGCCGGAGAACCGGGGTCTCGGCGTCCGCCCCGGGGCTCCGGTGCAGCCGTACAGCATCCAGGACGACGCCTACCTGATGTTCCTCGGCAACGAGGTCCATCTGCTGGCCTGCCCGAAGCGTTGCGACCCCCTTCAGGGCCGGCTGAGCCATCGCGGATCGTCGACTCAGAACCCGCTGAGTCACATACGCGCCCTCGGTGTGCCAGGCCTCCCCGGTCAGGTGTCGCCCTCCGCGAGGGCGGTGAGCAGGGCGCGGGTCCTGTTGGGCATCGTCTGCCACAGTGAGACGGCCGTGCTGGAGCGCACCATGCCCTCGATGCCGAGGATGGAGGTGGTGATGCGGTGCAGGTCCGCCGTGTCCCGTGCCACGACCTTGACGAGCAGGTCGGCCTCGCCGGTCGTCGCGTGGACCTCGACGACCTCCGGGATGGTCTCCAGCAGGTCCAGCGCCGCGGTTCCCTCGCTCTGGCTGATCGCGAGTGACACGAACGCGACGAGGTCGTAGCCCATGGCCGCGGGCGGCACGCGCTGGCTGAAGCCGAGCAGCAGGTCCTCCCGGTCCATGCGCTGGAGGCGGGCGTGCACGGTGTTGCGGGACACGCCGAGGACCTTCGCCAGGTGCAGGATCGTCGCGCCGGGGTCGTCGTCGAGCGCCAGCAGGATCCGGGCGTCGAGTGCGTCGATGGACTTCATGGTGGGCATTCTGCCGCCGATCGGGGGTTCGGGTATGCATCTGTCCCACCTGTGCGGCCGGAGCTTGTGCTTTCGCCCCTCGGGCTCCGACCATCGTCACCATGACCAGTACAGCCGTGTCCCCGACGAAGCATGGCGTGGCCGAGGATCTGCTGGCGATCCTCACGGGGACGTTCGTCGCGTCCCTCGGACTCTTCCTCGTGCAGAGCAGCGGAACCGTCACGGGCGGCACCGCCGGTCTCGCCCTGCTGATCGGCTATGCGGTCGACCTGCCCTACGGGCTGGTCTTCGCCCTCGTCAACCTGCCCTTCTTCGTTCTCGCCGTCACGAAGAAGGGGTGGAACTTCATGATCCGCACCGGGGTCTCGATCGGTGTCTTCTCCGTGCTGACCTCGCTGCACCCCATGGAGATCCCGGAGATCGCCATCGACCCGGTCTACGCGGCGGTCGCCGGCAACCTGCTCGCCGGGATGGGTCTTCTCGTCCTGTTCCGGCACCGGTCCAGTCTCGGCGGTTTCAACGTCTTCGCCCTGGTCATGCAGGAACGCCTGGGCCTGCGTGCCGGGTACGTCCAGCTGGCCCTCGACATCGTCATCGTGGCCGCGTCCCTCACGGTCGTCCCGCCCTCCGCCGTCCTGCTGTCGGCCATGGGCGCCGTCGTCCTCAATGTCGTCCTGGCCTTCAACCACCGGCCGGGGCGCTACACGGGGACCTGAGAAGCGGGCGGGGAGACGGCCCGAAAGGCCGAGCGCTCCAGCCGGCCCGAAAGCCGGCTGGAGCGCTCGGTCACCCCTTGGCCCGTTCGTGAAAGCCCGCGGAGGCGGGCCGAGCCGGGGAAGGCGGGCCGGTTCCGGTCACCGCGGTACCCGTCGGGGCGGACGGACTGCGGCGACCGGCCCGGTACCCCGTACGCCGTTGTACGGGGCCCCGCCGGTGTGTTCCGCGGCCGGTCGTGGCGTGACGATCGCTGGTCAGGGCATCCTCAAACCGAGAACCGACCGGCCGCGGGGTCTGTGCGGGCGTCAGCCCAGGCGCTTCACCAGCGCGTGGTACTGGTCCCACAGTTCCTTGGGCGTGTGGTCGCCGAAGGTGTTGAGGTGGTCCGGGACCAGGGCGGCCTCCTCGCGCCACACGTCCTTGTCGACGGTGAGCAGGAAGTCCAGGTCGGCGTCGGAGAGGTCCAGGCCGGCGGTGTCCAGGGCGGCCTTGGCCGGGAGGACTCCGATCGGGGTCTCGACACCCTCCGCCTTGCCGTCCAGGCGCTCCACGATCCACTTCAGGACGCGGGAGTTCTCGCCGAAGCCGGGCCAGACGAACGTGCCCTCGTCGTTCTTGCGGAACCAGTTGACGTAGTAGATCTTCGGCAGCCTGGACTGGTCCTTGTCCTTGGCGACGTCGATCCAGTGGGCCATGTAGTCGCCCATGTTGTAGCCGCAGAACGGCAGCATGGCGAACGGGTCGCGGCGCAGCTCGCCGACCTTGCCCTCGGCGGCGGCGGTCTTCTCGGAGGCCACGTTGGCGCCGAGGAAGACGCCGTGGTTCCAGTCGAAGGACTCCGTCACCAGCGGTACGGCGCTGGCGCGGCGGCCGCCGAAGAGGATCGCGGAGATCGGCACGCCCTTGGGGTCCTCCCACTCCGGCGCGATGATCGGGCACTGCGCGGCGGGGGTGGTGAAGCGGGCGTTGGGGTGGGCGGCGGGCGTAGTGGACTCGGGGGTCCAGTCGTTGCCCTTCCAGTCGGTGAGGTGAGCCGGGGTCTCCTCGGTCATGCCCTCCCACCAGACGTCGCCGTCGTCGGTGAGGGCGACGTTGGTGAAGACGGAGTTGCCCCAGAGGGTCTTCATGGCGTTGGCGTTGGTGTGCTCGCCGGTGCCGGGGGCGACGCCGAAGAAGCCGGCCTCGGGGTTGATGGCGTAGAGGCGGCCGTCCTCGCCGAAGCGCATCCAGGCGATGTCGTCGCCGATCGTCTCGACGGTCCAGCCGGAGACGGTGGGCTCCAGCATGGCGAGGTTGGTCTTGCCGCAGGCGGAGGGGAAGGCGGCGGCGACGTACTTCGACTCACCGGTGGGCGGCGTGAGCTTGAGGATCAGCATGTGCTCGGCCAGCCAGCCCTCGTCGCGGGCCATGACGGAGGCGATGCGCAGGGCGTAGCACTTCTTGCCGAGCAGGGCGTTGCCGCCGTAGCCGGAGCCGTAGGACCAGATCTCGCGGTCCTCGGGGAAGTGGGAGATGTACTTGGTGCTGTTGCAGGGCCAGGGCACGTCGTCCTGGCCGGGCTCCAGTGGGGCTCCGACGGAGTGCACGGCCTTGACGAAGAAGCCGTCGGTGCCGAGTTCGTCGAGGACGGGGCGGCCCATGCGGGTCATGGTGCGCATGGAGACGGCGACGTACGCGGAGTCGGTGATCTCGACGCCGATGGCGGACAGCGGCGAGCCGAGCGGGCCCATGCAGAAGGGCACGACGTACATCGTGCGGCCCTTCATCGAGCCGCGGAAGACGCCCTTGTCGCCCTGGAAGATCTCCCGCATCTCGGCGGGGGCCTTCCAGTGGTTGGTGGGGCCGGCGTCCTCCTCCTTCTCGGAGCAGATGAACGTCCGGTCCTCGACGCGGGCGACGTCGGTGGGGTCGGAGGCCGCGTAGTAGGAGTTCGGGCGCTTGATCGGGTCGAGCTTCCTGAAGGTGCCCTTGGCCACGAGCTCCCCGCACAGGCGCTCGTACTCGGCCTCCGAGCCGTCACACCAGACCACGTCGTCCGGCTGGGTCAGCTCTGCGATCTCGTTGACCCAGGAGACCAGTCCCTGGTGGGTGGTGGGGACGCCGGGTTCCGCGATGTCGCGCGCCACGTCTACTCCTAAATGAGGGTTTTTTGCTGGGAGGCCCCGTGGGGGCTGCGACCCGGATGCTTCACGGTGGTGCGTGGGGCGCTCATCCGGTGTCGACCGCACTCATTTGATCATCCGATGCGAGCGCCCATCTGTCCAGAGGGCCGCACAAGTGAGCAACGTGACGCTGACCACGGCATTTCGCGCGATTTTGCGTTCACGTTGGGCAGACATGACGCTTTTTTTGCGTGACAGGACCCCGGACCGGCGTGAGATGCCGGCCACGTCGCGGAGTCGGTACTTCGTGGGGATCCGTAGCTTACGGTCGCGTAGGTACGATCGGAGCATGACTGCGTTCGTCCCCGACGCCCCCGCGGACCCGCCGGCCGACGGCTCCGGCCCGGTGGCGACATCCCTGCCGCACCCCGTCAAGCCCAAGCTCCGCGGCTGGCTGCACCTCGGCATGTTCCCCGCCGCTCTGGTCGCCGGCCTGCTCCTCACCGCCTTCGCCGACTCCCCCCGCGCGCGCCTGGCCTGCGGCGTCTACGCCCTCACGGCCTGCCTGCTGTTCGGCGTGAGCGCGCTGTACCACCGCGGTGACTGGAGCCCCCGCATGGACGGGGTGCTGCGCCGCCTCGACCACGCCAACATCTTCCTGATCATCGCGGGCACCTACACCCCGCTGACCATCCTGCTGCTGCCGGAGTCCAAGGGGCAGTGGCTGCTGTGGGGCATCTGGGCGGCGGCCGCCGCCGGAATAATCTTCCGGGTCTTCTGGGTCGGCGCCCCCCGCTGGCTGTACACGCCCTGCTACATCGCCATGGGCTGGGCAGCCGTCTTCTTCCTCCCGGACTTCATGCGGGCCGGCGGCATCGCCGTGCTCGTCCTGGTGGTCGTGGGCGGCCTGCTCTACAGCGCGGGCGGGGTCATCTACGGCCTCAAGAGGCCCAACCCCTCCCCCCGCTGGTTCGGCTTCCACGAGGTCTTCCACTCGCTCACCCTGGCCGCCTTCATCGCCCACTACGTGGGGATCTCCCTGGTGGCGTACTAGCCCTCGCAAGGGCTCGCCCACCCGGGACAAGGCCGCGGCACCGACGCCGCGGCCTTGTCCATCGACGTCTTCGAGCACGGCCTGCCCACCCCGAAATCCTGAGGCCCCGGGCCCGGGACATGACATCCTTGGCCGGGTGAACGGTCCCGAGATCCACGTCGAGTTCGACCCCGAGCTGCTGCTCTTCGTGCCCCGGGCACGGCCCACCGGCGCCACGCGGGCCACCACCGACGGCGTCTCCAGCCTCGGCCATGTCGTCGAGTCCCTCGGTGTCCCGCTGACCGAGGTAGGGGCGCTGCTCGTGGACGGGCGCGAGGTGCCGGCCGGGCATGTCCCGGCCGCGGGTGAATCGGTGACCGTACGCACGCATGCCCACCCCCAGCGGGTCCCGGGCGCTCCCCTGCGGTTCCTGCTCGACGTGCACCTCGGGACGCTGGCACGGCGACTGCGGCTGCTGGGCGTGGACACGGCGTACGAGTCGACGGACATCGGTGATCCGGCGCTGGCCGCGCGGTCCGCGGCCGAGAAGCGGGTGATGCTCAGCCGCGACCGGGGGCTGCTGCGGCGGCGGGAACTGTGGGCAGGAGCGTTCGTGTACAGCACCCAGCCGGAGGAGCAACTCACGTACGTGCTCGACCGGTTCGCGCCCGAGCTGCGGCCGTGGACTCGGTGCACCGCCTGCAATGGGCTGCTGCGCGAGGCGGGCAAAGAGCAGGTCGCCGACCAGTTGAAGGGCGGTACGCACCGTACGTACGACGTGTTCGCGCAGTGTTCCGAGTGCGGGCGCGCGTACTGGAAGGGCGCGCATCACGAGCAGCTGGTTGCCATCGTGGAACGGGCGGTCGCGTCGCGCTCCGAACGGCCGTGAGGCGGGCGTCTCCGCAGGAGGGCAGCACCGCGGGGGGTAGCACTACGGGGAGCCGCGGGCCGTGCGTGGCTGGTCGCGCCCCGCGGCGGGGCCGCACGCCCCGTCGGGCACGGTGGCCGAGCCGGGCAGGAAGCGTGTCTCCCAGATGCTCGCTGCCGTCCGGGCTGCTGAACCTCGTCGCGGCCAGCACCTCCGGTGTGCGCCAGGCGTGCATCTGCCACCACAGAGTGAACGCGGCCATCCAGAAAAGGGCCGGCGAAACGACAGCGATGAAGAAAAACGTGAACAAACAGATCCCCCCGGATCCCCGAAACCCCCCGCAACGCGACGGCGCGTCACCCGTCCGGCGCCCTGTCCGTCACGTCACCGTGCAGAGATCAGGGGAAAGATGTGAAACGTGGGGGGCGCTTCCGATGAAGTCCCTGTTACGCAACGCCGCTACAAGAGACCGAAGTTGGCCGGAACCCTGCCGACATCCGACCGGTCCCGGCCCTCATCGCGTACGTCAACCCGCCGTTCTCAGGGGGTCGTTCAGCCCTCCAGCGCCGTGCGCAACCGGTCGGGATCGGTCGTCGGCGCGTCACAGGTGAAGTTCCGGCAGACATAGGCGGCCGGTCCACCGTCGACGAGGGGGCGGTCGGCCAGCAACGGGAACTCGTCGCTCCCCGGCGTACCGACGGCGACCACCGCACCGGGCGCGGCACCCAGAAGTGCCGTACGGTGCAGAGCGGTTGTCGCCGGATCGTCGAGCGCCGGACCCACCACCGCGATCTCCCGCGGCCCGTCCAGCGCCGCCTCCGCCACCGCGAGCCCCCACCCGACGAACCGCGGCACCCGCGGCCCGAGCGCCTTCACCACCCCGAGTGCCCGCTCGGCGGCGGTGCGGTGCGGCTCGGAGCCGGTGTGCGCGGCATAGCCCAGCAGCGCGCCGGCCGCCGCCGTCCAGCCGGACGGAGCCGCGTTGTCGGTCGGATCCTGCGGACGCCGGATCAGCCGCTCCGCGTCGGACGCCGTGTCGTACAGCGCACCCGACGCGTCGTCGGTGAACCGGGTCAGGATGTGGTCGGTCAGCAGCCCGGCGAACTCCAGCCACACCCCCTCGCCGGTCACCGCCGCGAGCGCCAGGAAGCCCTCGGCGACATCGGCGTAGTCCTCCAGCACACCCGCGTTGGCGCCGACGTGACCGTCCTTGCTGGTGCGGGCGATACGGGCCTGCTCGTCGAGGTGCAGCCGTACCAGCAGGTCCCCCGCGGCGACGGCGGCCTCCGTCAGGTCCGGCCGGTCGAAGTAGGCGCCCGTCTCGGCGAGCGCGGCGATCGCCAGCCCGTTCCAGGCGGCGACCACCTTGTCGTCCCGGCCGGGCGCGGGCCGCGCGCTCCGCGCCGCGAGCATCCGTTCCTTGATGCCGTCGATCCGCCCGGCGTCGAACACCTCGTCGCGCTGCGGCAGTTGCAGCACCGAGGCACCCTCCTCGAAGGTGCCCTCCTCGGTCACCCCGAAGTAGCGGGCGGCGAGTTCGGCGTCATCGTCCCCGAGGACCCCGCGGAGCTGCGCCGGCGTCCACACGTAGTACGCCCCCTCGACGTGCCGTCCCGTGCCGCCCTCCCGTCGACCGGCGCCACCCTGCTGATCACGCTCCCCGGGCGACACCACCTCTTCGCTGTCGGCGTCCAGTGCGGACGCGAACCCGCCCTCCGGCGTCCGCAGTTCGCGGACCATGAAGTCCGCCGTCTCCAGCGCCACCCGGCGCGCCAGCTCCGACCCGGTGCTCCGCCACAGGTGCGCGTACCCCCGGCACAGCAGCGCGTTGTCGTAGAGCATCTTCTCGAAGTGCGGCACCACCCAGTCCCGGTCCACGGAGTACCGTGCGAAGCCTCCGCCGAGCTGGTCGTAGATCCCGCCGCGCGCCATCCGCTCACAGGTGTCCCGCGCCATCTGCAACGCGCCCTCGGCACCCGTGCGGGCGTGGTGCCGCAGCAGGAACTCGATCACCATGGACGGCGGGAACTTCGGCGCCCCGCCGAACCCGCCCCGCTGCGGGTCGTACTCGCGGGTCAGCCCCAGCAGCGCCTGCGCCAGCTCCTGCTCCCCGGGCACCTGGTCGTCGCCGTAGGAGAGCTCCCGCTCCGCCAGGTCCCGAGTGATCTTCCCGGCGACCTCGTCGACCTCGTCCCGCCGCTCGTCCCAGGCCTGGTGGACGCCCTGGAGAACCTGCCGGAAGGACGGCATGCCGTGCCGGGGCGCGGGCGGGAAGTACGTACCGAAGTAGAACGGCTCGGCGTCCGGGGTGAGGAACACGGTCATGGGCCACCCGCCGTGCCCGGTCGCCGCCTGTACGGCCTCCATGTACACGGCGTCCACGTCCGGACGCTCCTCGCGGTCCACCTTGACGCTGACGAAGTGCTGGTTCATGGCGTCGGCGGTGTCCTGGTCCTCGAAGGACTCGTGCGCCATGACATGGCACCAGTGGCAGCTCGAGTAGCCGACGCTCAGCAGCACCGGCACCCCCCGCCGCCGCGCCTCCTCGAACGCCTCCGGGGACCACGGCCACCAGTCGACCGGGTTGTCGGCGTGCTGCAGCAGGTACGGGGACGTCTCATGGGCCAGTCGGTTCGGCATGGTGTCCATCCTGCCGCAGTACCCGCCCCGGAGCCCGGCAGCACACAGCCGGGAGATCCGGCCCTCTCCACACGGCGGCCCCCGCACGACACACTTGTGACCAGGGAACGCGGCCGGGACCCGGCCGACGCCGCCGGAGGGGGACAACACATGCGGGACGGTCAGCGGGCGGACGCCGAGCGGCTGTTGGCGCGGGCCGTGGAGGAGGAGGTGCGCCGCTCGGGCGGGCGCACCGACGGAAAGGTGCTGCTGACCCGGGCGCGCGGGGCGCTGGACACGATGGCGCAGACGGCGGCCGAGGAGTACGAGGCGTACACGCGCGCCCTGGACGAGGCGGAGGCCGGCCGGCTCACCTTCCGGCAGCGCTACGCCCGCGAGGGTGCCGGGACCCCGCTGCTGGTGGCCGGAGTCGCGGGAGTCGCCGCCGTGGTCGCCGACATGGCGCTCGGCACCGGCACCGGCACCGCCCTGGGCGCGGGC
>NZ_NEUB01000219.1 GCF_002910825.1 Streptomyces sp. SM1
CGCCCGGCCCGGGCGGCCACGGAGGCCAGGGCCACGGCGGCCCGAACGGTCCTGGTGGCCACGGGGGACCGAACAACCCTGGTGGCCACGGGGGACCGAACGGCCCTGGTGGCCACGGTGGTCCCGGTGGCCCGGGTGCTCCGCAGGCGTACCAGCCCGGACCCCAGGCCCCTCCCGGATACCCGCAGGAGACCGGACGTCCGCAGCAGGGCGGGCCGTCCTTCGGCGGCGGTGACGACGACTGGGTGATCCCCCCGCCGAACGGCGGACAGGGCGGCCCCGGCGGTCAGAACGGGCCCGGAAATCCGAACGGACCCGGTCAGCAGCACGGCGGCTACGGCTATCCGCAGCCCGGCGCCACCCAGGCGCCGCCCGGACCCGGTGGCTACCCGCAGCAGCCGCACCGGCCGCAGGGCCCGGTCACCTGGACCGCGACCATCGGTCCGGACCGTGAGTACTTCATGGCGATGATGCACCGTTCCGGCCCCGAGGCCGCGGGCCTGAACCTGCCCGCGTACTCGCCCGAACAGCAGCGCCAGCTCACCGGCAACCAGATCACCATCGGCCGTCGCCGCCATTCCACCGGCGACACCCCCGACGTCGATCTGTCCACGCCCCCGGAGGACCCGGGCGTCTCGCACCAGCACGCGGTGCTGGTGCAGCAGCCGGACGGCACCTGGGCGGTCGTCGACCAGAACTCGACGAACGGCACGACGGTCAACGGCTCCGACGAGCCCATCCAGCCGTTCGTCCCGGTCCCGCTCCAGGACGGCGACCGCGTCCACGTCGGCGCCTGGACGACGATCACCATCCACCGGGGCTGAGCGGAGCCCGCGCCCGTCCGGCGGTTCACACCGCCGGACGGACCTCGGGGCCGGGGGGCGAGGCCGGAGTGCTTAGGCCTTGAGACCTACGCCGTGCCGTCTGAGACCATGGAGGGCGTGACAGAGATTCGGCGCGGCACGCTTCAGGAGCAGACGTTCTACGAGCAGGTCGGCGGGGAGGAGACCTTCCGCCGGCTCGTCCACCGTTTCTACCAGGGGGTGGCGGAGGACCCGCTGCTTCGGCCCATGTATCCCGAGGAGGACCTGGGCCCGGCGGAGGAGCGTTTCACGCTCTTCCTCATGCAGTACTGGGGCGGACCGACCACCTACAGCGAGAACCGCGGCCACCCGCGGCTGCGGATGCGCCACGTCCCGTTCAAGGTCGACCGCGCGGCGCACGACGCCTGGCTGAAGCACATGCGCGACGCCCTGGACGACCTCGGCCTGCCCGAGGAACACGACCAGACTATGTGGAAGTACCTGACGTACGCCGCAGCCTCGATGATCAACACCCCGGACTGACCCGGCGCCCTCACCTCTCCGAGCCTTCGGCCCACCGCGCCCTCCGGACCTCCCAGCCCTCCGGACCCCCAGTCCCTCGGCCCCCAGCCCCTCGGACCCCCCAGCCCCTCGGACCTCCCAGCCCCTCCGGCGTTTGAGGAGCGGGGTCCGGGGCGGAGCCCCGGTGACGGGACGGGAAGGGGCGGCGGGGGCGAAACCCTCCGGCCCCCGGACCCCCAGCCTCAGCGCACGCTGATACCCAACGCCCCCGCACCCGCCCGCCGCACGGCGACCGACCCATAACGCGTACGCAGCCGAAGCCACGCCCCCGACGACACCAGACTCTGCTCGTCGCCCCGCAGAAACCCCAGCGACTGAGCGGCATGCACCGCCCGCACCGGAAGCCCCGTCTCCCCGACCGTACGGGACCAGATCTCCCGCCCCACGCGGTCGAGCGCGGCCCGCGTACGCGCCTCCGGCGCCAACTCCTCCGTACGGGACCGGAACTCCGCCACCGACGCCGCGACGAGCCCCCGCAGTTCACCGCGTTCCGGCAGCCCGGGCTCGGCCCGCCAGCCGCCGCGCGGCGGCAGCACACCGGCCCACGGCGGCCCCGTCACCGCACCCGGTACGACGGCCGTGGCGGCGGACTCGTCCACCGCTTCCAGCAGCTCACCCGCGGACACGGTCACGTCCAGCGTGACGTCCAGCCCGTTCTCGTACGGCTTCGCCAGCCGCACGGCGCGGATGGCGAGCACCTCGAACGAGGGCGGCCGTCCGAAGACGGCGAGCGCCGTACCGGCCGCCTGCAGCCGCACCGCGGCGGAACGGTCGTAGTGCAGCAGCCGGGAGAGGAAGGCCGCGAGATCCGCGGCCTCCCCCTCGTCGGTGAGATGGAGCACCGTCATACGGCGACGGCCTCCTCCTTTTCGCCGGCGGTGTCGTCCGTCGCGGCGTCCGTGGCGTCGTCCGTGTACTCCTCGAGGAACTCGCGCTCCTCCGCGGTGAGACGACGCGGACGCTGCGCCTGGAAGTCGAACGGCACTATCACCGTCGACGCGCGGACGTAGACGAGGTCGCCGTCCTTCACCTCGTACGTGAGGGTGAAGGAGGCGGCCCTGATCTGCGTGACCCACAGCTCGATGTCGACCGGGTGGTGCCGGTGGACCAGCTGCCGCTTGTAGTCGATCTCATGGCGCGCCACCACGGACCCCTGCTTGAAGTCCTTCTCCGGGCGGAACAGGAAATCGATACGGGCTTCCTCCAGATAGCGGAGGAACACCACGTTGTTGACGTGGCCGTACGCGTCCATGTCCGCCCAGCGCAGTGGGCAGCGGTAGATGTGCCGCAAGAGATCAGCCCCGGGTCAGCTTCTTGTAGGTGGCGCGGTGCGGACGTGCCGCGTCCGAGCCGAGCCGCTCGATCTTGTTCTTCTCGTACGACTCGAAGTTGCCCTCGAACCAGAACCACTTGGATTCACCCTCGTAGGCGAGGATGTGCGTGGCGACGCGGTCCAGGAACCACCGGTCGTGGGAGACGACCACGGCGCAGCCGGGGAACTCCAGGAGCGCGTTCTCGAGGCTGCCGAGCGTCTCGACGTCGAGGTCGTTGGTCGGCTCGTCGAGGAGCAGCAGGTTGCCGCCCTGCTTGAGGGTGAGCGCGAGGTTCAGCCGGTTGCGCTCACCGCCGGAGAGCACGCCCGCGGGCTTCTGCTGGTCCGGGCCCTTGAACCCGAACGCGGAGACGTACGCCCGCGAGGGCATCTCGACCTGGCCGACGTTGATGTAGTCGAGCTCGTCGGAGACGACCGCCCACAGGGTCTTCTTGGGGTCGATGTTCTCGCGGCTCTGGTCGACGTAGGAGATCTTGACGGTGTCGCCGACCTTGATGGAACCGGAGTCCGGCTCCTCCAGGCCCTGGATCATCTTGAACAGCGTGGTCTTGCCCGCGCCGTTCGGCCCGATGACCCCGACGATGCCGTTGCGCGGCAGCGTGAAGCTGAGGTCGTCGATGAGGACCTTGTCGCCGAAGCCCTTGGTGAGGTTGTTGATCTCGACGACCACACTGCCCAGACGCGGGCCCGGCGGGATCTGGATCTCCTCGAAGTCCAGCTTCCGCATCTTGTCGGCCTCGGCGGCCATCTCCTCGTACCGGGCGAGTCGCGCCTTGGACTTGGCCTGCCGCCCCTTGGCGTTGGACCGCACCCACTCGAGCTCGTCCTTGAGCCGCTTCTGCCGCTTGGCGTCCTTGGCTCCCTCGACCTTGAGGCGGGTCGCCTTGGTCTCCAGGTACTTGGAGTAGTTGCCCTCGTAACCGTGCAGCCGGCCGCGGTCGACCTCGCAGATCCACCCGGCGACGTTGTCCAGGAAGTACCGGTCGTGGGTCACGGCGACGACGGTGCCCTCGTACTTGGCGAGGTGCTGCTCCAGCCAGTTCACCGACTCGGCGTCGAGGTGGTTGGTGGGCTCGTCGAGCAGCAGCAGGTCGGGCGCCTCGAGGAGCAGCTTGCACAGCGCCACACGGCGCTTCTCGCCACCGGAGAGGTTGGCGACCGGCCAGTCCCCGGGCGGGCAGCCCAGGGCGTCCATGGCCTGCTCCAGCTGGGCGTCGAGGTCCCAGGCGTTGGCGTGGTCGAGCTGCTCCTGCAGCTTGCCCATCTCGTCCATGAGCGCGTCGGTGTACTCGGTCGCCATCTGCTCGGCGATCTCGTTGAACCGGTCAAGCTTGCCCTTGACCTCGGCGACGCCCTCCTGCACGTTCTCCAGGACCGTCTTGTCCTCGTTCAGCGGGGGCTCCTGGAGCAGGATGCCCACGGTGTAACCGGGGGTGAGGAACGCGTCACCGTTCGACGGCTGCTCGAGGCCCGCCATGATCTTCAGAACCGTCGACTTGCCGGCGCCGTTCGGACCGACGACGCCGATCTTCGCTCCTGGCAGGAAGCTCAGAGTGACGTCATCGAGGATCACCTTGTCGCCGTGCGCTTTACGCGCCTTGCGCATGGTGTAAATGTACTCAGCCAAGAGAAACCGTCCGGCAGCTGGCAGTGGGCAGATACACCCCATCTTGCCCGACCGCCACCCCTGGGGGGAAACCCGTTCCGTCGGGTGGCCCTGACCTGGCCTTTCCCGGATGACGCTTGAGCCTCGCCTGTCACTGTCGGTCGCCACCGGTAGGCCTCGGGCACCCTCGCACGGCCCAGGGACGGCCCGGCTCGAGGGTGCCGCTCCCCCACCGCGCTGAGCTACGGTGCGGCCGTGACCAGCTCGCCGGAGCGCCCCCTCCTCTTCCTCGACGTCGACGGCCCGCTGATCCCGTTCGGATCTTCGGCCGGTCAGAAGGAGGTCGCTGCCGCCTCCTCGACGACCGTTGACCAGGGGAACCCGCTACTGGCCCGACTCGACCCCGGGATCGGGGCACGCCTCACTGCTCTGGGCTGCCAGCTCGTGTGGGCGACGACCCGGATGGAAGAGGCGAGCGAAGTAATCGCCCCGCGCATCGGCCTGCCGAGGCTGCCGGTGCTGCAGTGGCCGGACGCCGACGCAGGAGGAACCCCGCGGGGCCTCCACTGGAAGACTCGCCCCATGGTGGAGTGGGCCGCCGGCCGCCCCTTCATCTGGGTCGATGACGAGATCAGCGCGATAGACCGTCTCTGGGTCGACGCCAGCCACCCTGGGCCGTCCCTGCTGCACCAGGCCGAGCCGGCCAAGGGCCTCAGTGGCGCCGACTTCTGCGCGCCGGCCGGATGGCTCGATGCACAAGGCCGCCCGACTTCAAGGGCTGCCTGCACTCAGGGCATGACGGAGCATCGTCGGCCGTACGGCGGACCCCAGACGTGGCTATCGGTTGATCGGGATCTCGTAGACGATCTCGCAGTGAGCCGCGGGGACCACGATGTCCGCCGTCTCCACGGGCCGACCGTCGTCGCTGTAGTACGTCCGCCGAATGTGCGTGACAAGGGCAGCTTTCTGGGTGCCGAGCAGCGACGCCTCGTCGGCAGTCGCCTGCCTCGGCTCCGGCTGCTCTACGGCATGGCTGACCGTGATGCCGATCGCAGCATGCGATTCACGACGCCCGCTCCCGCATGCGGCCCGCCCTGGGGCAGAACGATGAGAGTGCCCGCGGTGAGGTCGTACGGCTCCCAACTTGTCGACTGCTGCACAGGCCTGCCGTCCGCCAGGAACTCGTACGTCCGCACGCACAGCTCGCCCTCGCCGATCCCGAGTCGCGCCGCGTTGCCTGCGGGCGCCGGCACCTTGGTGTCCGTCCGGCTCTCCCCATCCCCTTGCCTGCCCACTGCCTTCATATCGGCCCGGAAGGGTGACCCGGTCGGCTGCTCACGCGCCGACGACCGCACCACTCGCACGCGCTGCCGGGGCTCGGCGACATAGGTTCCCGACCCGGCGCCTCGATGCCTGAACCCAGCAGCCGCCAGCCGTCTGAACCGCTACGCGCCGGGAACCCGGTACTGGACTTGCCCGGCTTTGCGCAGGGCATCCGTGGTTTCGTCGATGGTCAGGAGAACGGTCGTCTCGAACGAGCTGAGTGCGCCGCCTCCGCTGATCGCCAGGGCGACCGCGGCCATGGAGACGTTGTCGGGAGCCTCCCACAGGTTGTAGCCGTCGCGGGCGCCGAACGCGTACCAGAAGCCGTGGAGCTTGCCGCCGACGGATTCGATGTACGCCTGAGCGGCCTTTGCGCGGTCCTCGGGGTGGCCGATGAGTCTCGCCCAGGTCTCCGGCGTGTAGCTGAACCTCGACAGATGCAGCGGCATCACGTCTCCCTTTCGTCCCAGCAAGAGATACCCGCACAGGGTGGGATACGTCTCTGAGGTCGCCCGCGTATGCCCCGAGCGGCCTGATGATGGCCGGCATCGCCACAGCCGGTGAGCGACCCAACCGCCCCAGGGCTACAGCATCGAAGCCCTCAGCTTGGGAAGCGACGGCGCTTGCGCGAGCGTGAGGCTGCTGACCTGCGTGGATTCAATGTGCTGCGGTAGGCGTGGGCGTCCTGTGGCACCGCTGTTGACCGTAGGTGTCCGCTCTGAAGGGCACACTGTGGGCACGACACTGCGAGGTGGACGACCACTGCTCTGATGTGGACTGCTCGGTGTGCGGGCTTGGGCATGCGCAGAGCGACTGAGCGCGGCAGTTGCGGTCGCGCATGGCTGCCGGGCCCTCGCCTCGGCTCGGAAGATCACAGAATGCGGGATCACCCCTACGGACTTCGACCTCCACGAGAAGTGGTTCGGTGCAAGATGCGGCGAGCACGTTGCGGGGCCACAGCTCGATGCCGCACATCCGTGGTGAGCGCGGCCAGTTTCGTCGTCTGCGATCGCGGCATCCGATGAGCCGACGGACGAGGCACCTACGTGCGTCAATCCGGTACATGGACTACCCTTGGTACATGTCCATGAAGCGCACGAACGTCTACGCCGACCCCGAAGACCTGGCGATCATCAAGGAGGCCGCGAAGCGTCGGGGGATAAGCGAGGCCGAGATCATCCGCCAGGGCATCCACCTCGCGGCCATGGCGAACAGGGTCTGGGACGAGCCGCTGTTCTCACGCACCTTCGAGGGGACGGGACGCACACCCTCCAGATCGGAGGTGCGTGACACGGTCGCCGACGCTGTCCGCCGTGAGACCGACCCGGACTCCGGAACCGCCGCGTGATCATTGTCATCGCCGACACGTCCGGCCTCCTGGCGGCCCTGGACTCGGCCCACCCCGAACACCGGGCGGCCAACGAGGCGATCATGGCGGCCGGCCTCCTGGTCATGTCCCCGCTGCTGCTGGCCGAACTGGATCACGTCGCCACGCGCGAGCTCGGCAGGACGGCCGCCCTCGGCGCGGTCGACGACCTCCGGCGCTGGATGAGCCGGGGACGTATCGTCATGCCGGAGATCACGGAGGACCACCTGGGCGCCGCCCAGTCCGTCCGTGTCCGCTACCGTGCGCTGGACCTCGGCCTCGCTGACGCGGTCAACGTGGCGCTCGCTGCCGACTACGACACGGACGCGATCCTCACCCTCGACCGACGTGACTTCCGGGCCGTACGCCCCTTGGGCCACCACAAGGCGTTCCGGGTACTCCCCGACGATCTCCCGCTCTGATACGACGAGAGTCGAACTCGCGTTCTTCGCTCGGGAGTGACGGTGCTCGGGCAACTCGTGCGGCTCTGGTGCGCACGGATGTTGCGCAGCAGGGTGGGAACGGTCGCTGAGAACACATGCAGTCGTGTCTCCACCATGCTGTCCGCGCTACGTCGGCCTCACTTCCGTGAGGTTCACGCAGTGGCCTGGGCTTCGTGAGCCAGCTCGTCGAAGGAGCTCTCCCACACCTCCCGGACATCACGGCTGACCAGTGTGCGCAGTGTGGGCCATAGGCTGACCAGAAGGTCGCGACTGAGGAACTGGACCAGATCGTCTTGCGCTCCCTCGGTCAGGACGATCCGGCAGTAGTTCATCCACAACCGCGGCTGATCGAGATCGAACGTGGTCAGCCCCGGCCGCGCCAGATGCGGCGGCAAGGTCACTGTGCCGTGCTGAGGGCCGACGAGCTCGGAGAGGGTGGCAGGCGCGCCGAGCGGACTTGGCACGGCGAAGACCAGAGGGACCGGGCTGTGTTGCCATACGTCGATCATCCAGGAAGAGCCTGCGGTGGGGCTTCTTGATCCGCAGACTGGCGCAAGCCCTTCTCAGGTAGACCCTTAACAAGAGATGCTCTTCACCTCTCGGTGATCGGGTAGCAAAAGAGGGTGACGGTAGGGCAAAGTAGCTGCTCAGCTCCTTGGTGGTCCTTGAAAATCTGAAGCGCGACCCATGTGTCTTGACCGCTTGTCGATGTGCGCACCGTCGGTGCGCTGATTGACGCTCCCACTGTCGCCTCTCTACCGTTCCCTCATGGAGAGCAAATAGGACGGTGTACGGGGGTTTCATGGACGGTACGGGTCTCAGCGACGATCGCCTGCTGTCGAGGGCCGAACTCGCGGAACTGGCGGGGGTGATGCGGCCGGCGGTCACCAACTGGCAACGTCGGTACGAGGATTATCCGGAGCCGGTCAGGACGGGGGAAACGGAACTATTCAGTCTACGGGCGGTCCTCCGCTGGCTCGACTCCCGTCAGATCCCGTCACGTGCGCGTGCGTCCGACGAGCCGGCCGGGTTCACCTATGCCGACCGTATGCGGCGGAACCTCGTCGCGTCGGACGATGCCCGCCAGGGAGCGGCCGCGCTGGGTGATGAGGCAACAGGCAGCGGTCCGTTGAGCGACGAAGAAGAGCGTGCGCGGCAACTTGCGCAATTGTTGGGACCGATGGCAGACGCCGTGCGCGGCGGCGCATCGATGACGGACTACCTTGCCTTGCTCCTCTCCCTGGTCTTTCTTCAGGTGAGCGGAAGCCCGCGCTCGATGTCGCTCCCGCGTACGGTGCAGTCTCGATCGAGGGCTGCCACGGCGGCGTTGTTGCAGGAGATCGGGGAGGCAGCCGACGAGGCACTGCGCCTGCGCGGTGTGCCGCCGGGCATGCGGACAGCCATCGTCAGGCTGGAACCTCGGGAGTACGGGGATGTTGTCGAGGTGATCCGCCTGACCGACGGCTTGGGGATCGACGAGTTCCGACAACTGGTGGATCAATTCGGCTCCCGAGCCGCGCTTCCCAGCGGAGAGTTCTTCACTCCACGTGCCGTGGTGCGGCTGATGCGGGACGCCGCCCTAGGGGACGAGGACTCCGCGCGACGCGTCTACGACCCGTATGCGCGCGCAGGCGAGATGCTTGACGGAGTCGCTGAACGCCTCGGTGGTGTCGTGCCTCTGACTCTGCGTGGTGAGAGTCCGCAGCGCGGCACACTTCGGCTCGCCGGAATGAACCTCGCGCTGCACGGTATTCCGGTCGAACTGGAAGCTGGCACCGCGGCCCCATGGAACGAACGTGCCTGGCCGAAGGGCCACCGAGCCGATCTAATTCTGACCAATCCGCCTTTCAACGCTCACGGGGCCGTGCCGAAGCCGCGTGAGGGCATCGACTGGCCGTACGGACCGCCTCCCTCCGGTAGTCCTGCCTTCGCCTGGCTCCAGCACGTCCTGGTGTCGCTCAAGGACGAGGGCCGTGCGGGTGTGGTGATGCCGGTCAGCGCGGGCACCTCCACAGACGTCCGGGAGCGGGAGATCCGGAGCAGGCTGGTGGAGGATGGCGCCGTCGAATGCATTGTCGCGTTGCCGCCTCAGCTCTTTTCCGGGGCTCAGGTGTCCGTCTGCTTGTGGTTCTTGCGGAGTTCCGCGGCGGTGCGCGAGGAGATCCTGTTCGTGGACGCCCGGGACCTGGGTGACAAGGCGACTCGCGGACCCCGAGTCCTCTCCGACGAACACGTCGGGGCTGTCACGAGAACCGTTCAGGCATGGCGACGAGGGACCGGATTCCGCCTCGGTCGGCAGAGCGCGGGCCATCTTGCGGTCGCTGCTCCGCTGGAGGCGGTGCGGGCTGCCGGTTACTCGCTCAGCCCCGCCGACTATGCGGACCGATGGATGTCCACGGCGTCACCGGCTGAAGCGGCTACCGAGGCAGCAACCACAGAGCGGGTGCTCGCCGAGGCGAGGCGTCGAACGAAAGCCGTGGACGGCACGGTCGATGCGCTCTCGTACGGCCCCTTGCCGTCAGCCACCGTGCTCTCCTACGACGGGCTACCTCATGACTGGCGTCGGGTTCCGCTGGGAGAACTGGTCGACATCATGGCTGGTCCGTCCTACACACGTCTGCCGGCCGAGGTTCGCTCCGCGGCAGGCGATCTCCGTGTCGTGATGCCCAAGCACCTGCGTGAGGGTCGTATCGACGATCGTGACATGGAGAAAGTAAGCGTGGATGTCGCCCGCGCACTGGCAAGGTTCCGTCTCAGGCCCGGGGACATTCTGTGCGTGCGTTCCGGTGCCCAGATGCCCCCTGCCTTGGTCGAGAAGGCGCAGGACGGTTGGCTGTTCAGCACCAACCTGCTGCGGCTGCGTGCCCTGGAGACGGATGGGGGGCCACTTGTCCTCCCCGGCTACCTGCTCGCCTACTTGTCTCTGCCGGAGACGGTGCACTGGCTCAAGGAGTACGCCCGCGGCACCGCCGTTCCTTCCCTCAGCGCCGCCACACTGGCACTTCTGCCCGTACCGCTGCCGCCCCTTGCCCACCAGCGACGAATCGGTGCCGTGCTGGATGCCGTGCACGCGCAGATCACCGCGCACCGCGAACTCATCCAGGCCGCGACTCAGCACCGCAGCACACTCGCCGCGCATCTGCTGACCGGCGTTCTGGTCCCCGAATGACGCACTCCTCTCCTTTCAGTCCGTCCGCGAAGGAAGACTTCTGTGAATGCTCCGCCGTCCGAGTCACGATCCGGAACGAGGTACCTGTGGCTGCTCGTGGCTGCGCTGTTCTCGCTCGTGGTGGCTCTTGTCGCCGGGATCCTGAAGACCAGCACCGGAGCCGCATTCGCTGAGGCAGTCCTTTACGGCGGCACTGCTTTTGCCACGTCGATGGGCCTCTGCGTGCTTGTCCTGTCTGCAGTCGGCCAACTCTGAACAGGCTGACACGCTTTTCGGAACATCCTGCTGCGGCCGCGCGCGTTCACCTCTGCTGGGAAGCACCGCGTGCGCGGGCCACAGCTCAACCGTCGGACAGAGTGTACAAACGGTGCGAATTCCCTGATCGGTCCAGACAATAAAGAAGGCCCGGGGCTTGACCTGGGCCTTCTCCATGGAGCGGGAGACGAGAATCGAACTCGCGCTCTCAGCTTGGGAAGCTGAGGTGATCTACGGGCGATTGCCCGGCTGACCTGGGCGGAAGCGCTACCGGCGTCCGGTTGTGTGGGGGACTGGTAGCCGGTGTTCCCCGTGGTTCCCCGCACGATCTGGCACGGGTCTGGCACGTCTGCCTTCTACGGACAGCAGAGCCGGAGTCGCTAGCATCCTCCATATCGAGGGGGAGTCATGGCACTGGGGCGTAAGGGCGCACGGCGCATCGTCGTGGATGGCACGGCCTACCGCTGGCGGTTGCGTCGTCGGCCGACCTACGCTCAGGGCCTGGCCTGGTCACCGTGCACGTACGCGGTCGAGCACGCGGACGCTCCGGGGACGACGCTTGTGGTCACCACCGATCAGGCGCACCCGAGCAACTGGATCGGGCGCGAGGCTGAAGCGGTACTGCCGTCCGCCGTTGCCCGAGTCATCGAACGCGCCCTGTGCGAGGGCTGGATTCCAACGGCTTCAGGATCTCCCTTCCACCTCAACCTGTCCGCCGGCTTTACGCCCTACCCCTAACAACGCCTCACACAATGAGTTGATCTCACACCGGCGTGACGAACTCCTGAAGCGGGTGTCGGCAGTTCGTATCTGCCCGCGGGCACAGAGAGACAACAACCCAGAGCCCCTTCCGCTCAGTGAGCGGAAGGGGCTCTGGGTTTGCACCGCGCGTCGGGCGGGCGGTGGCTGAGCGCCCCGCTGTCAGGTCACTCGCTTTCCGCCCGCGTCCGGGGCGGTCAGCCTGCGGGGGGCACGGCGGCCGCTATCGCGTTCCGGTCCTTGCGCCCGACCAGCGGAAAGATGATCTTCAGGCCCTGCTCATTGTCCGGCGAGGATACGACGAAGGAGGAGTTGAGCAGGCGCTCCTTGATCTCCGAGCGAACGAGGCCGGCGCGCGGAATCGTCATCAGGTGCTCTTCCGGCCGGGCAAATGTCGGGTTCGCCCGGAAGACGAAGAAGCGACGATCGGTCATTGCCAGATACATGGGCGTCGGTACCGGGATTGCGGCCATCCCACCACTCACGATCGCCGAGGCCGCCGCGAACGCGGCGGTCCGGCGCACCGAGACCGAGCTCAGGTTCACGATGGTCGCCACCTCGACCTGCTCCTCAGGCTCAAGCATGGGGTCGATGGCCGCCAGCAGCAATCGGCGGCGCCTTCCGTTCACGGGCGTACTCCTGCGAGGTTGCATAGGAACCGGACGGTGGATACTTCCGCCCGGCACGCAGCCGTCCGGCTTCGGAGCGTCGCCACAGGATGCCGTAGGCCGGGAATCAACCGCGGGTCGGACTCCCTCGCGAGGCACGGGCCGGCGTGAGCTGTCGGCATACCTTGCCACACCCAGTCCCGGGCCCCGCGCGGCATCCGGATCTGGGCCACAGGTCACGGCCCTGCCCACGGGAAACTCAGACGCCACAAACAGGGGTCCGCTCCTTGGGCAAGACCCGGCGGCCTCGCCTGCTCAGCACTCAGCGGCGCGGTGCTTTCCCCTGTCGAGATCACCTCGACCAGCGTGCAGCTCGGCGACGCCATCCAGGTCGGGGCCAGCAGTGCCGGGTGACCGACCTCTTCCAACTCCCCGGCGGAGCCGAACGACTCGTGTTCGACTCGGGCGAGTTGCTGACCATCCACACGATGACCCGGCTCGTCGCCCTGCGGCTCGTGCGAGTGAGAGGCGGTGACCCCGCCCGTGCCCTCACGACGCGACACCATCGCCGATGACCTCCGGAACCGGATCGTCACCGGCCGACTCAAGCCCGGCGACCGCCTGCCTTCTGAGGCGCATTTGGCCGCGCAGTACAGGGTGAGCACGCCGACGCTGCGGAACGCCCTCGCCGCGCTCCAGGCGGAAGGCCTCGTCGAGGAGGTCAACGGCAGGGGGAACTTCGTTCGCCGTCCGGTCCGCAGGATCACGTACGTGGGAGGGGGCCGGACGCCGGGCACGCACATCGTGGATCTCGCGTCCCTGAGCGTCACCGTCCGTACCACCAGGGTTCGGGCCCGTGGGTATCTCGCGGCCCTGCTGAAGCTGCCGACCGGCAGTCCTCTGACGGAGATCCTCTGCCTCGGCCATGAGGGCGAGAGGCCTCACAGTCTGGCGCGCATCTACGTCCCCTGCGACCTGGCGCCGGCCGCCGCACTTCGCGAGGCACTCCCGTACGAAACGCTGGTGTCGCGACTGATGGAACTCCGCCCGCCACTTGCTGAAGTCCGGGAGGAGATCAACGTCCGCCTCCCGACGCAGGAGGAAGCATCCACCCTCCGGATCAGCTCCGCCCTGGCAGTCCTCACCATCACACGCCAGACGGCCGACACCGCTGGACGCGTGGTCGAGGCGGCCCTCCTCGTGCTACCGGGGGACCGCACCGACGCGGTGTTCACCACGCACCACGTGATCGACGAGAGGCCGGCGAAATGAGCCTGTACCTCGGTCACAGCGACCCGGGGTTCACCCTTCGGGTCCACACGCACCTGATGCCGTCCAGCGAGACGCGGACCCGGAAGGCCATCTCCGCGATGTACCGGGCCGCCCGTCACGCTCACGACGGCCCAGAGACGGCCCAGGCTGCCTGAGACCGCCCCTCATCGGCGAGAAAATCGCTGGTGAGGGGCCTTTTCATGCCCTCTCGCGGTAAGTAACCATCTTGCCGCACCGCCACCCCTTGGCGAAAACGCATAGGGCGCGGTGCCTCCCACCTGCGCTTTCGCGGGTGGCCACCGCAGATCGCCGGGCACCGTCGGCCGCCGCCGGGCCCTTTCGGTGGTCCCCGCAGGACCCGCGGACGGCTCCACGTCGACCGGCAGGTGCGTCAGGTCCGGGACTCGCACGGGTGCGCACCGGAGCAGCACGTCCGTCGCCCGGGGCGGGGCTTGGCGAACGGGCCGGCGGAGTGTGGTCACGTCACTGCGGTCAGCGTCGCGTAGACCACCACATTCCCCTGGTAGCCCTTTCCTTCGGCGTACTCACCCCCGCAGGTGATCACGCGCAGTTCGGGCCCGTCGGAACCGCCGTAGACCTTTTCGTCCGGAAAGGCGTCCTTGGCGTAGAGCTCCACGGCGTAGACCGTGAAGACTGCCGTTCGCCGGTCCGCCCGGGTGATCTCGATGGTGTCACCCTTGGCCAGTGCCCCGAGTCGGTAGAAGACCCCGGGGCCTTCCCGCGTGTCGACGTGCCCCGCCGTGACGGCCGTCCCCACCGAGCCGGGAGCCGTGCCATCGCCGTACCAACCCGCGAAGGCCGGCATGTCCGCCGGTGGCGGGCGCAGTGCCCCTGTCTCGTCGAGGGTCAGTTCCGTCATCGGGGCATCCACGCCGATGACGGGGACCCGCAGCCGGACCGGAACGGACGGGGGCAGCGCCGTCACCGAGGGGGAGGCCGCCGGGGCGGTACTGCCGGCACCGGGCCGCGGGGAGGGGGCGAAGGACTGCGCGGCCGAGGGCTGCGGAGGCTCTCCGCCCCGGAGCGCCGTCATGACCAGCAGCAAGCCCGTCAGCAGGGTGCAGACGAGCAACTTGGTGGAGGGTGTGAACGAGGGAGGAGGATCGCCGGGCTCGTCGCCGGGTGCCATTGCTCTGACGCCTCCGCTTCGCGTCCGGCATGGAGGGGGACGGGGTGCGAATCGAGCCTTCGGACCGTCACGGGCCCGGGGCCCAACCGATGGAGCGTCAGGTGCGGGCGGCAGCCGGGCGGCGGCGCATCCTGAACACGCCTCCGGCGACTGCTCCGGCGAGCAGCACCGCTCCCAGGGCAAGCTGTGTGCCGTTGTCGTTGTCGGCTCCGAAACCAGCATCGACCGCTCCGCTGGGGTTGCCGGTACCGACCCGGAACGTGCCCGTGACTTTGACGCGGGGCGGGCACTTCAGGGTGACCGTGTACGTACCGGCCTCGGTGCCGCTCGGCACCCGGAATTCGCCGGCCAGTACGCCCTTGCGGTCGCCCGGCAGGAGGTGGAACTTGCCCCCTGCCTCGGACTCGCCCTTGCCGTAGGTCTCCGACCCGCAGGCTGTGCTGCTGACGCTGACGGTGGCGCCCGGGGCGGCGTGTCTCGTGCTGAAGCGGATGTCTGGGTCACTGGCGGGGCCGCTCGTGGCTGCAGCGGCTGGGCTCGCCAGAGCGACGGTGCCGAGAACCAGACCGATACCGACGCCTGCACACTTGGTACGCATGGAACTCCTCAGAGGAAGCAGTGGCCGAACGGAATGCGCGGCAGCGTTGTTGTGCTTCGCTCACGAGAGAACCGACAGGCCGTCAGGGCCGCAACGCGGCATACGGACGGATGGGTCACCCGGCCACGCTCATCAACGCACTCCTTCGATCATTGACGCAGGTGAGAGGCCCTGAGCGCGAGATGGGAAATCCTCCCGCGCGGGTGACGGAGGGCCGGCGCCCGACCATTGCGTGATCTTGATACGCGGGACGCGCGTGGCTGCCGCTGCCCGTGGTCCCCATCCCTGCCCGGCGGGTCACGGTGAAGCGGTCAGGTCGGTTGTTTCCCGCTTCCACCGCGATGGGTCGAACACGTCGAAGCGTGCCGCGACCACGCCGGCCGCTCTGGGGGCCGGTGTCCTGGCAGCGGTCGGCCTGTATGACACGCATCGAACGCTGCAGCACACACGGGACAAAGACCGAGTGCGAGCCGAGATCGAACGCGAAGGGCAGGTCACCGATCGCTACGTGGAAGCGATCGAACTGCTGGGATCCGACAACCGCACCGAACGGCTCGGCGGAATCCATGCCCTGCAGCGCATCATGCACGACTCAGCTCGCAGATGCTTCGGCCGGTCGGCAGGAGGACTCGGTCGGCGGTCTTCTGGCCGGGCGTGGTGCCTGAGCGGCGAGCAGGGCACCACCGGGAACGGATCGCCTTCAGGTGGCGGCGCAGGAGACCAGTGAGGTGGTTGCCGCCGGCACCGGGCGGCAACCGAGGGATCCCGCCCGGGCCGGGGGCTCAGTCTTCGGAGGTGGTCTGCCGCTGGCGGGTGATGACCAGGCCCGCTCCGCCGAGGACGACCAGGGCTATCGCGGTGCCGGCGATCCACGGGGTGGCGTCGGATGCGCCGGTGGCGGCGAGGTTGATGTCGCTGTGGGTGTCCGCGAGGGGTGTGGCGCTGGGGGCGGTGAGGGTCTGCGTGGTGGTGCCCACCTCGGCGGCGCGGGTGCGGCAGTCGAGCATGCCGGTGAAGCGCTTCTGGAAGCCCGGCGGCCCCTCGACCGTGAAGTCGTACGGCTGGTCCTCGTTCAGCGGGACCGTCACCGTGCCGGACCCGCCGACCGGGACGGTGTGCTGCGCCCCCGCGAGTTCGAACGTGAACGGTTCGTCGCCCTGGTTGGTGACCGTCAGGTCCACGCCGCCCCTGGCGCAGTTCTCACGGGCCGACAGGGCGGGTATCGCGCCCTTCTCCGCCCAGGTGGCGCTCGCCGTCGCCGAGACGGTCGACTCACTGGAGCCGGCCAGGATCTGGGTCTGGCTGCGGCTTTCGGAGACGAAGGCGCGGCCGACCGGCACCGTCGTGGAGGCCTGTGCGGTCAGCGCCACCGTGCCCGTCTCCGCGTCCTCGGGCACCTCGAAGAAGATCTTGCTGCCGTCGGCTGCCGTGGTGACGGGTGCGCCCTTCTCGTCGACGATCCGCACCCCGGCCGCGGCGGCGTCCGCCGGCGGGGAGACCGTCACACTGCGTGCGTCGGTGCGGACCGTCACCGGGCCGACGCGCTCGCCCGGGCGGCCGGAGACAGCCGGGGGGTCCAGGGTCAGCGACGCCTTCGGCTCCGACTGGTCGCGGGCGTTCTTCCGGAGATAGTCGGCGAGCTGCTCGGCCTGGGGATCGACGGCGTCCACGTCCACGTCGTCGGAGTACCGCCAGATGGCCACCTGTGTTCCGGCCGCCGCGTCCTGCTCGGTGAGCCGGCCCCGGACACCCGCCTTCTCGGCGAGCGCCGCGAGGTCGTTCACCTGGGGGTAGGAGTTCCGCAGGATCCAGCGGATCCGGCCGGCGTCCTCGTTGATGCCCAGCGACGTGCCGCTCCAGGCGGTCTCGTGGTACTTGGCGTCCTTCTGTGTGGGCGTGTGGACGTCGACGCAGTAGGTCTGCAGCATGCCGCCGCCCTCGACGGACATCTCGAACAGGCCCGCGGACACCTGTGTGTCCCCGGCGGCGCCGCGTATGACGGCGGCGCCGTAGGTCTTGAGTCCGTCTATGGTCGCCGTGGCTCCGCTGTGGCCCGGTGCCGTCCCGCCGTCGGCGGCCGCCGTCCCGGCACCGGCCAGCACGGTGGCGGCGACCAGTCCTGACACCAGCGTTCCCGCTGCGAGGCGGGCCGATCCACGTCCGCGCGCGGTCCACGCGGAGAACGAAACAGACACCTAATTCCCTTCCGAGCAGGACCCGTTGGCGCGGGGGGACGGTCCCACCGGCAGAGTCTCCGGCCCCACGAGCCCTCCGGAGCCGTCCCGGCATCCTAAGGAGGCGGCGGACAGCGCTTGCCGATGATCGTGCCGGAGGAGTGATCCGAATCGGAATCGTTATCGCCGGGCCCTTCGCGAGCGGGGCTTATCGACAAATCCACCCGTGGCGTTTTCGGTACGGACCTGTCGATAAGCCTCAGCCGGGCCGGTCAATCCCGTGCCGCACACGCTCAGTTGACGTCATGTCACGGAAGCCGGCTCCGGGCTCGGCCGGGCGGTCACCTCGTCGGCCGACGGCGAATTCTCCTGCGGGATCTCCCAGTTGGGTTCCGGCCGCTCCGGGGCGGCCGCCTGCTCCGGTCGGGGCACGCGGCGGAAGGCGGTGGTGCCCCGGGTGAGGTCGTGGCCGATCGCCGCCGCGTCGATGTCCGCCGACATCCAGCCCTGCTGCCCCTCCCGCGTCTCCGTGCGCACCTTCAGCCGGCCCTGGACGATCACCGGTTCGCCCACCGACAGGGACGCCGCGGTGTTGGTGGCGAGCTGGCGGTTGGCCCACACCGTGAAGAAGTTGGTGTGTCCGTCCGCCCAGGCGCTCTTCTCCCGGTCCCAGTAGCGGGAGGTGACCGCCACCCGGAACCTCGCCGCAGGACCCGAGGCCGTCTCCCGGTACACCGGCCGTGTCGCCACGTTCCCCACCACACACACCATCGTCTCGTTCATCGCGTCTGCCTCCCTCGCCCGCGTCCGCCGGCATCCACGCCGGCGCCGGGCGGATACGCGTACGGGCCCGTCCCGTACGGCTGCCGTCTGGCGCGGCGGCCGCGGACCCTGCCGCGATCGCCGTGCCGCCAGACTGCCGCCGCCGGACCGGGCCCGCCGAGCGCTGTGGACGAGCTCCTGCCTGTGGACATCTCCGTCACCCGGACGAAGTGTTCCCCGTCCCCTGACGGGGCGGCTCAGCCCCTGCCGGCACCCGTCCCCGCCACCACCCCCGTGACCCGTCCGTACTGCTCCCGTACCTCCCGGTACCGCAGGAGTTCCGCCGCCACCGGGTCCAGTACGCGGGCCCGTCCGCAGCCCGAGGCCGCCTCCCGCAGCCGTCTCTCCGCCTCCAGCCCGTACCGCCGGGCGGGCCCCCGGGCGGCCATCCGGCAGCTCCACTCGACGATCGGCCCGCCGACGATGCCGATCACCATCAGCAGCACCGGCACGCCCAGGTTCGGCGCCATGACCCCGATGATCTGCGCCAGCAGCCACAGCCCGCCCGCGAACTGGAGGGCCGTCATCGAGACCTGGGCGAGCACGGCCACCGGCCACCACCCCGGCCGCGGCGGCCTTCCCGGGGGCAGTCCCGCGCGTACGGCCAGTTCGTCCAGCGCCGCCGGCAGCCCCTGGGAGCCGCGTACGGCCGCCTCCCGCACCGCCTGC
>NZ_NEUB01000220.1 GCF_002910825.1 Streptomyces sp. SM1
GCTCACGGGTGCGCGCGACGCCGGTGCTCCGGGAGCCGCGCCGCAGGCGGGCGACCCCGGAGCCGCGTCCGGCGGGCCTGTCAGGAGGCCCGCCGGGTGGGGAGGACGGGTCAGTCCTTGATCTCGCAGATGGCCGCGCCGGACGTCACCGACGCACCCACCTCCGCGGCCAGGCCCTTGACCGTGCCCGAGCGGTGCGCGTTGATGGGCTGCTCCATCTTCATGGCCTCCAGGACGACGACCAGGTCGCCCTCCTTGACCTCCTGGCCCTCTTCCACCGCGATCTTGACGATCGTGCCCTGCATGGGAGAGGCGAGGGTGTCGCCCGAAGCCGCCGGCCCGGACTTCTTCGCCGCCCGGCGCTTCGGCTTGGCGCCCGCCGCCAGACCCGTACGGGCCAGGGACATCCCCAGCGACGCCGGCAGCGAGACCTCCAGCCGCTTCCCGCCGACCTCGACGACCACCGTCTCGCGGCCCGCGTCCTCCTCGGCCTCCGCGTCCACACTGGCGGCGAACGGCTTGATGTCGTTGACGAACTCCGTCTCGATCCACCGGGTGTGCACCGTGAACGGGTCGGCGGAGCCCGTGAGCTCGGGAGCGAACGCCGGGTCCCTCACCACCGCGCGGTGGAACGGGATCGCCGTGGCCATGCCCTCGACCTGGAACTCCTCCAGCGCACGGGCGGCCCGCTCCAGCGCCTCCTTGCGCGTACGGCCGGTGACGATCAGCTTGGCCAGCAGCGAGTCCCACGCCGGTCCGATGACCGAGCCGGACTCGACACCCGCGTCCAGCCGGACGCCCGGCCCCGACGGCGGGGCGAACAGCGTGACCGTGCCGGGGGCGGGCAGGAAGCCCCGGCCCGGGTCCTCGCCGTTGATGCGGAACTCGAAGGAGTGCCCGCGCAGCGCGGGGTCGTCGTACCCCAGCTCCTCGCCGTCCGCGATACGGAACATCTCCCGCACCAGGTCGATACCGGCGACCTCCTCGGTCACCGGGTGCTCCACCTGCAGACGCGTGTTGACCTCGAGGAACGAGATCGTCCCGTCGACACCGACCAGGAACTCCACGGTGCCCGCACCGACGTAACCGGCCTCCTTGAGGATGGCCTTCGACGCCGAGTACAGCTCGGCGACCTGGGCGTCCGACAGGAACGGCGCCGGAGCCTCCTCGACCAGCTTCTGGTGCCTGCGCTGGAGGGAGCAGTCACGCGTGGAGACCACGACCACGTTGCCGTGACGGTCCGCCAGGCACTGCGTCTCCACGTGCCGCGGCTTGTCCAGGTAACGCTCGACGAAGCACTCGCCCCGCCCGAACGCGGCGACCGCCTCGCGGACGGCCGAGTCGTACAGCTCCGGGACCTCCTCGAGGGTGCGGGCGACCTTCAGCCCGCGCCCGCCACCACCGAAGGCCGCCTTGATGGCGATCGGCAGCCCGTGCTGCTCGGCGAAGGCGACGACCTCGTCCGCGCCGCTCACCGGATCGGGTGTACCGGCGACCAGCGGAGCACCGGCGCGCTGGGCGATGTGCCGGGCGGCGACCTTGTCACCGAGGTCGCGGATGGCCTGCGGCGGCGGGCCGATCCAGGTCAGACCCGCGTCGAGCACCGCCTGGGCGAACTCGGCGTTCTCGGAGAGGAAGCCGTACCCGGGGTGGATGGCGTCCGCACCCGACTCCCGCGCGGCCTTCAGCACCTTGTCCATGTCGAGGTAGCTGGTGGCCGGAGTGTCACCGCCCAGGGCGAACGCCTCATCCGCGGCGCGGACATGCAGAGCGTCCCGGTCCGGGTCGGCATAGACGGCAACGCTCGCGATTCCGGCATCCCGGCAGGCCCGGGCAACGCGGACAGCGATTTCGCCACGGTTGGCGATGAGCACCTTGCGCACGATTGAGGCTCCCTCCTTGAAACAAGCCGAGTTTAGGGACTGCCGACACGGCACTACGACCCGTCCCCAGTGGTGAGCTTGCCCACACGGAGCGTGATGCGCGGCTTGCTCGACCCGTGAAATCCCTTGTCGCACCTAGGTGCGCGGGACTCCTCCCGGAAACCCTAGCGGCCCTGTGTGGTCAAGGTCTCTGTGAGAGCGTGCTGCGGCCCACTCCGTTTCTTTGTGGAGTCCCTACGAATGGCCCAATGATTCTTTGCCTCTCGCGGAACCCTTGTACCGAGGTTTACCCGTTAGTAGCCTTCGCGTCGGCCCGAACATACTCGGGGTAACCACAGTCGTGCTCGAAAGTGGGTGGGGACCGGTGGTGCGCAGACCGGTGGCGGGGGTCGTGGCGCTCGTGCTGTTCGCGGAGGCGCTCGGCATCGCGGCGGTGAACTGGTTCCTGGGCGTCGTCGTGGACCGGCAGGACATGTCGCTGGCGGGCCTCGACCCGCACATGATGTCGGTGTCCTCGAAGATCGGCGGGATCGTCTTCGGGCTCTACTTCGCTCTGTGCGGGCTGGTGGCCCTGCTCGTGGCCCTGCGCGACCGGGCGCCGGCCGGCTTCGGCCGGATGCTGCTGATCAGCGCCGCGGTCGTGCACGGCCTGCTGGGCGCGTTCGCGTGGGGGCTGGTCGGCTGGACCGCGTTCGTGCTCATGGTGGCCGTACTCGGGCTGATCGTGCTGCTCCTGATGACGTACGACGGCCGTGCGGGTGAGGCGCCGGCCGGCGCCGCCTCCGGGGGCGGCACCGGCGGTACGGACGGTAGCGGTGGTGCCGGTGGTGCGGACGGTGCCGGTGGTGCCGGTGGTGCCGGTGGTGCGGACGGTACCGGTGGTACCGAAAGCGCCGGGGGCTCCCCTGTCACTCCTCCGGCGGCGCCCACAGTTCCGTGATGCCGACGCCCAGCTGGGCCAGCAGACGGCGTACCAGGGGCAGGCTGATGCCGATCACGTTGCCGTGGTCGCCGTCGATGCCGTCGATGAACGGTGCCGAGCGGCCGTCCAGGGTGAACGCCCCGGCGACGTGCAGCGGCTCGCCGGAGGCGACGTAGGCGGCGATCTCCTCGTCCGTGGGCTCACCGAAGCGGACGACGGTGGAGGCGGTGGCCGAGGTGTACCGGCCGCTGAGGGTGTCGTAGACGCAGTGGCCGGTCTGGAGGGTGCCCGCGCGGCCCCGCATGGCCTTCCACCGGGCGGTGGCCTCCCCGGCGTCCGCCGGCTTGCCGAGGGCCTGGCCGTCCAGGTCCAGCACCGAGTCGCAGCCGATCACCAGCGCGCCCTTGACCTCGGGCTTCGCGGCGACGACGGAGGCCTTGGCCTCGGCCAGGGCGAGCGCCAGTTCGGCGGGGGTGGGGGCGGTGACGGCGTCCTCGTCCACCCCGCTGACGATCACCTCGGGGGCCAGTCCGGCCTGGCGGAGCAGTCCGAGCCGGGCGGGGGAGAGGGAGGCGAGCACGAGTCGCCTGCGGCGCTGAGCAGTCATGCCCTCAGGTTAGTCACCCGGCCCGGACCGCATCACCTCACGCCGATCACGAGCATGGCCAGCACCATGGCCATGGCCAGGAGAACGCTCAGCCGCCGCAGCATGCTCTGCATGTCGCGCAGTTCTTCGGGCGGCTCGTTCTCCGGGTCGGACCACAGCATGAGACCAGCGTGCGGTCCCGGCAGGGCGGGGCGCCTGAGTAGGCGTACTCAAATCGGCGCCCCGCCTCGTTCCACCGTGGCTTCCCGTGCGCCGGCGCGCGACGCA
>NZ_NEUB01000221.1 GCF_002910825.1 Streptomyces sp. SM1
CATCCGCTCACGGTGGCCCACCCTGGAGCCGGCCCGGACGGCCGCCTCGCGCTGGGCGGTGATCCGCAGTCCGTGCTCGTGCTCCGCGCTGCGCAGTCGCTCCTGCGCGGAGTGCAGCTGCGCGGCGGCGTCCCGTTCCCGGGCGTACTGCCGCTCCAGATCCTCCACCGCGTGCGCGAGTTCCCCGGTGGCGGTGTCCCCGGCTTCGGCGCTCGCGGCGGCCAGTGCCTCCCGTACGGTGCCGAGCCGCCGCTCGGCGTCGGCGTGCCGCTCGTCCGCACGCCGGGACTCGGCCAGGGCGCGCTCCTCCGTCTCGCGGTCGACGTGCCCGTCGACCTTGCGGGCGGGGACGGGGTGTTCGGTGGCGCCGCAGACCGCGCAGGGTTCGCCGTCGACGAGCCCGGCGGCGAGTTCGGCCGCGATGCCGTTCAGGCGCTGTTCCTTCAGGTCGAGCCA
>NZ_NEUB01000222.1 GCF_002910825.1 Streptomyces sp. SM1
CCGGCCACCCGGCCCGGCCACCCTCCGTCCGCCGCACGACCGGCCGGGTGGAGCGCCGGGCCGGACATGGAGCGAGCCGACCGGGTCAGGGCCGGTCGAGGGTGTCCAGCCGGCGCAGGGCCGACGGTACGTCGCCGAGCGGGGTGATGCCGGCCGGCAGGGGCGGGCGTCGTACGACGACGACCGGGAGGCCGAGGTCGCGGGCCGCGGTGAGTTTGGCGGAGGTCGCCGCGCCGCCGCTGTCCTTCGTCACCAGCACCTCGATGCGGTGGTCGCGCAGGAGGGCCGTCTCGTCGGCCACCGTGAAGGGGCCGCGGGCGAGCAGGACACGCGTGTGGGCCGGCAGGGGCGGCTCGGGGGGTTCCACCGAGCGTACGAGGAAGCGCGTCCGTGTCAGGTGGGCGAAGGCCGCGAGGCCCAGCCGGCCGGTCGTGAGGAACACCCGGTGTCCGAGCCGGGGCAGCAGACCGGCCGCCGCCTCCGGTGAGGCGACCGGGTGCCAGCGGTCCCCGGGGCCCGGTTGCCAGCCCGGGCGGCGCAGGACCACCAGCGGAATCCCGGTGGTGGCCACGGCCCGTGCCGCGTTCGCCGTGATCGTGGCGGCGAACGGGTGCGTCGCGTCCACGACGACGTCCACGCGCCGTTCGCGCAGCCAGGCCGCCAGTCCCTCCGCTCCGCCGAATCCGCCCACGCGTACGTCACCGGGGAGCGCGCCGGGCCGGCTCACCCGTCCGGCCAGTGACGTGGTCACCCGGGTTCCGGGCCGGCCGGTCAGGGCGGTGGCCAGTTCGCGTGCCTCGGTGGTGCCGCCGAGGACCAGGACGTGCGGGAGCATGGGCTGAGGGTACGAGGCCCGGACAGCACGTCCGGCACCGGTCCGTCCGCCGGTGATCGTCATCCGGCCGCACGTGTGTACGTACACACCCTACGATGACGCCGGGCGACTGGAGGAGTCATGGCCGTGGACTGGAGCGAGCGGGGCTATCACGCCCAGCGTTGGGCGGCGCGGGGGGCGCTGGCCGCCGCCGCGACGGCGGTGGCGACCCCCTTGGTCCACGGCGGGCTGCGCGGGCTGCTGCTGCTGGTGTGCGGGGTGGCGGGTCTGGCGCTC
>NZ_NEUB01000223.1 GCF_002910825.1 Streptomyces sp. SM1
AGGCCGGCCCGGTGCACGAGAACTGGCAGCTGGCCGCGCCCATCGGCCCCGCCACCGACCTGTGGGCGCTGGGCTCCCTGCTGTTCCGGGCCGTACAGGGACACGCGCCCTACCCGGAGGAGTCGACGGCCGAGCTGGTGCAGATGGTGTGCGCCGAGCCGCCCGCCTACGCCGAGGAGTGCGGGCCGCTCCGGCCGGTCGTGGAGTCGCTGCTGCGTCAGGACCCCACCGACCGCTCCGACTTCGAGGAGCTGCGCGGCTGGCTGCGTTCGCTGGTGCGCTCCGCGCCCGAGCCCGAGGCGGGCGTGCACGTGATAGCGGCACCGCCCGCCGACACCAGCAGGCTCCCGGTCATACGGCGCCGCGGCGAGCTGGTGCGCAGACGGCGTGCCGGGCTCCCCGTCCACCACGGACGGCACAAGCGGGCCAAGCGGGAGAGCGGTTCCCCGCGCCGGCTGGGCCGTTCCCTGCTCCTGCTGGTGCTGCTCGCGATGGCGGCGGCGATCGCGTACGCCGTGCTGTTCATGCCGAAGACGGACGAGACGAATCCGGGGACGTCCGCCGACCGCACCGGAGCCGCCGGTGAGGTCGGTGGCGCACCGGACCCGACCGGCGCCGGGCAGAACGCGCCGGACCCCGGGGACGGTCCCGGGGGCACCCCCGGCAGCAGCCCCGAGGAGTCGGCCGCCGACAACGAGACCCAGACCACCGGCCCCGAGGCCGCCGACGGCTTCACCCTGCGCACGGACCCGGAGGGCTTCCGGGTCGCCGTCGCCGAGAACTGGCAGCGCACCGCGAAGAACGGCAGCGGCCAGGTCGTCTACTCCCGCGGCGACTTCGAACTCATCGTCGTCCCCGGCCGGGACAGCGCGGAGCGGTACGGCAGCGACCCCATGAAGTACCAGCGGGACGACGAGCGTGAGCTCCAGCCCTACCGCGACTCCAGCTGGGCCACCTCGACCGGCCTGAAGACCATCGAGGTGGGCGGACGGACCATGGCGGAGGGCCAGTTCACCTGGACCGGCGACGGGGGCGAGCTCTACGTCCGTAACCTCGCGGCGCTGATCGACGGCCGCTACCACGTGCTGCAGGTGCGCGGACCGGAGGCCGAGCGGGACGAGGTGACACGGCTGTACGAGCAGGCGTCGGCCACCTACCGTCACACCGGCTGAACCGCCGTCACCACGCGGCCCCGGGTGTTTTGGTTGCCTACCGCCGCATACAGCGACAACCATCACAGTGCGGTCTCCATGGCACGTCGTCGGTTCCCAGGACGGTCCCGTGTATTTACCCTGGCCCTGTCAAGACCATTGCGGGGCAACGTGAACCAGATGCAGGGCTCGCTCGTCGCGGGCCGCTACCGGCTCGGTGAATCCATCGGGAGCGGTGGCATGGGCCGGGTGTGGCGTGCGCACGATGAGGTGCTGCACCGCTCGGTCGCCATCAAGGAACTGACCGCGGCGCTCTACGTCTCCGACAGTGAACAGACCACGCTGCTGGCGCGCACCCGCGCGGAGGCGCGGGCGGCCGCGCGGATCAACCACTCCGCCGTCGTCACGGTGCACGACGTGCTGGAGCACGACGGCCGGCCGTGGATCGTGATGGAACTGGTCGAGGGCCACTCCCTCGCCGACGCGCTGAAGGAACAGGAACGCGTCGATCCCCGCGAGGCCGCCCGGATCGGCCTGTGGGTGCTGCGCGCCCTGCGCGCCGCGCACACCGCGGGCGTCCTGCACCGCGACGTCAAGCCCGGCAACGTGCTGCTCGGCCGGGACGGCCGGGTGCTGCTCACCGACTTCGGCATCGCCCAGATAGACGGCGACACGGCCATCACGCGCACCGGAGAGGTCGTCGGCTCGGTCGACTACCTGGCGCCCGAGCGGGTCCGCGGCCACGACCCCGGCCCCGCCTCCGATCTGTGGGCGCTCGGCGCGACGCTGTACACGGCGGTGGAGGGCGTCTCGCCGTTCCGCCGCACCTCACCGCTGACCACCATGCAGGCCGTCGTCGAGGAGGAGGCCGACGAGCCGCGGCACGCCGGCCCGCTCGCGCCCGTCATCAGCGCGCTGCTGCGCAAGGATCCGGCCACCCGGCCCGACGCCTCCCAGGCCGAGCAGCTGCTCGCCGAGGCCGCGGAGGGACGCCGGCCGCGCGCGGCACAGGAGTACGTGCCGACCCGGGCCGTCGACACCCGCGTACCGCCGCCGCTGCCGCACCAGCGCGGGCCGGAGACGGCCGTCGGCGCGCCGCCGCCGTACCCGCGGCAGGGAAGCGGTCCCACCTCCGTCCAGCAGCCGTACGGGCCGCCCGCCACGCCGCGCCGGCGGGTGCGCGGACGGTTGATCGCCCTGGTCGTCGCCCTGGCCGTCATCGTCGGCGGCGGAACCGCGGTGGTGCTCCAGCAGTGGGACCGGGGCGGCGCCGGGGCCGGCACCGGCGAGACCGGCGGGCCGGCCACGCAGCCCGGTACCCCGAAGACCGGTGAGACCGACGCGGCGGGGGAGGGGGACCTCCCGGAGGGCTGGGTGCGCCGCGCCGACCCGCTCGGCTTCAGCGTCGTCCTGCCCGGCGAGGACTGGGAGCGGCTGGTCTCCGACGAGGAGACCCGGCAGGTCGACTACACGCCCGACGGCGGCAAGCACCTGCTCCGTATCGCCATCGACGACTCCCCCGACTTCGACGACCCCTACGAGCACCTGCGCGACATCGACCAGCAGATCGGCGCGCGCCTGGTCGACTACGAGCCGCTGGGGCTGCGCCACCTGACCTACCGTGACCGTGACGGCGCACGGCTGGAGTACAGCTGGACGGCGCTGGCCAAGGACACGGAGTTCCCGGGGCCGTACCGGGCGATCGACCAGATGTACATCTCGCGCGACGGTGTCGAGTACGCGATCTACATGGCCGCTCCGGCCGCCGACTGGGACACGACCGGCGAGCAGTTCCGGACGATATTGCGGGGCTGGCGCGAGCCCTGACGACCGTGGCGCGAGCCCTGACGACCGTGGTGAGGGCGTCGGCGCGCCGCTTGGCCGAATCGCCGTACCGGAGCGGACACATCCGGTGGGGCATGATGGACGCATGGTGACCGAGGGGGAACCGGAGAACGGGACCGCACGGCACAATGCCCGTGTCATCGCGGGTCGTTACCGTCTGGAGGCGAGGATCGGGCGCGGCGGCATGGGCGTGGTCTGGCGGGCCACCGACCAACTGCTCGGGCGGCGCGTCGCCGTGAAGGAACTCCCCTTCGACGAGACGCTCTCCGCGGCCGAGGCCCGGCGGCAGCGGGACCGCACCCTGCGCGAGGCGCGCGCCCTGGCCCAGTTGAGCCACCCGAACATCATCGTCGTCCACGATGTCGTCGAGG
Source organism: Streptomyces sp. SM1 (assembly GCF_002910825.1). Classification (GTDB taxonomy): domain Bacteria; phylum Actinomycetota; class Actinomycetes; order Streptomycetales; family Streptomycetaceae; genus Streptomyces; species Streptomyces okerensis. Next base: position 3,368 of record NZ_NEUB01000223.1, read on the forward strand.
ACGACGAGCGTCCGTACATCGTCCTGGAGCTGATCGAGGGACCCTCCCTCGCCGACCGAATCGCCGAACGGGGCCCGGTCGACGCCCCGGAGGCCGCGCGGATCGGCGTCGACCTGCTCGGCGCGCTGCGCGCCGCCCACACCTCCGGTGTGCTGCACCGTGACCTCAAGCCCGCCAACGTCCTGCTGGAGGACGACACCGACCGGGTGCTGCTCACCGACTTCGGCATCGCCCAGGTGTCGGGCTCCACCACGCTCACCGAGACCGGCTCCTTCGTCGGCTCCCCCGAGTACACCGCGCCCGAGCGGATGTCCGGCGCGCGGACGGGACCCGCGTCCGACCTGTGGTCGCTGGGCGCGCTGCTCTGCACGGCGCTCAGCGGCGAGTCGCCGTTCCGGCGCGACTCCCTGAGCGGGGTCCTGCACGCGGTCGTGGTCGACGAGATCCGCCCGCCCGCCGAGGCCGGGCCGATCCTGCCCGTGGTGCGCGGCCTGCTGGAACGCGACCCGGACCGACGGCTGGACGCGGACCGGGCCGAACGGATGCTGATGGCGTTCCTCGCGACGGGCCGCACCCCGGAGTCGGCGCCCCCGGATCTGCTGCCGCCGGACCGGGAGCCGCCCCGACGGCGGTTCGCCGCCTGGCGGACGGCGACGGACGGTACGGTGCCGGGCGCCCCCGGGGAACGTCCCGTCCGGCGGCAGCCCACGAGGGGTGTGCTGGTGGCCGCGCTGGCGGTCGCCGCGATGG
>NZ_NEUB01000224.1 GCF_002910825.1 Streptomyces sp. SM1
ATCAGCCGGCCACCGCGGGCCTGCCGTCCGGCCGGCGGCGGATCACGAGGGCCATCAGCGCCGCCGCCGCGCACAACGCCCCCGACGCCTGCCAGACCACGTCGTAACCGCCGAACGTGTCCCGGGCGACTCCGCCCACGAAGGCGACCACAGCCGCCCCGACCTGGTGGGAGGCGAGCACCCACCCGAAGACGATCGGGCTGTCGTCCCCGTAGTGCTCCCGGCACAGCGCCAGCGTCGGCGGCACGGTCGCGGTCATCCACACCGTCAGTCCCGAACCGAGCGCGATCACGGTGAGGGCGGCCGCGACGACCCGCCGGATGCCGTAGCGGTCCATCAGCGCGGCCGCGAACGGCGCGGTGAGCCCGTACAGCGCGAGGTTCACGGAGACCGCCGCGCCGATGGTCCCGCGCGACCAGCCGAATTCCTCGTACAGCGGGGCGATGAACAGGCCCGGCACCGAGCGGAAGGCGGCGGCGCCGATGATCGTCACGAAGGTGACGGCGGCGACGAACCACGCACGGTGGACCCGGCGGCGGCGGACGGGCTTGCGGCCGCTCACGGGCGGCTCCACACCGGCGGCTGTCTCGCTTGTCTGTGCCACGTCATAGAGCTTCCGGTGCCGGAGGCCGCCGCAGCGAGTGTCCCGAAAGACAGTGTTCGCTAGGATGGCCGCGCGGGAGGCGATGTCGGTACGCACCTTCACGCGGCGCTTCCGTGAGGAGACCGGGGTCAGTCCGGGGCAGTGGCTGACCCAGCAGCGGGTGGAGCGGGCCCGGCACCTGCTGGAGTCCACCGGCCTGTCCGTGGACCAGGTGGCGCGCGACGCCGGTTTCGGTACGGCCCAGTCGATGCGGCAGCACCTCCAGGCGGCGCTGGGGGTGACGCCCACGGCCTACCGTCGGACCTTCCGGGCCGGCGGACGGCAGGAGGAGGCGGGGGCGGCGGTGTCCGTCTCCGGGTGAACGGAAAGTCATCCACAGCCTGTGGACGGTTGGACCGTTCCTGCCGCCGACGGTGCAAGGGCGCGCGAGCACTGACCGCGCCACGGGTCCCGGTGGCGGTGCGGCCGCCGAGGGCACCGAGGTCCCGGTGGCGGTGGCGGTGCGGCGCTGTCCGCCCCGAGCACGGCAGCGCCGCACCGCCCTTCGGCCCGGCGCTCCCACCCGGGTCCCCCTCGGCCCAGGGGGGCCCGCGCCGCACCACGACCCACGCTCGTCGAGGGCTCCCGTCGCCGGACCCTCGCCGTCCCCTCGCGGCGAATCGCTGACGACCAGAGTGATCACACCGTCACGGTGCGTCAATACCGGTGGGGCGAGAGGGCGCTCGCGGTGGCATAAGCCCTGCTCGGCGGCGCAGCGCACGGAAGCACACCCGGCGCACCGGCCCGCACGCCACCCCGCACGGCCGGCTCACCGTGCATCCGTGCCCCGGGGGGCGGACGACGCCCACCGGCACCACCCACGTACGGGCGACCCGCACCGGCACCACCCACGTACGGACGACCCGCACCGGCACCACCCACGTACGGACGACCCGCACCGGCACCACGCGCGCTCACACCGCTTCGTACGCCAGCCCTTCGTAGGCCGCGGCGGTGTCCCCGCCGCAGGGGCGCCCGGTATCGGGTTCCTGGGCGCAGCGGTCCAGTTCGCACCAGATGCGCTTGCCCGCCCCCTCGGCGCTCCAGCCCCAGCGGTCGGCCAGGCCGTCGACGAGGGCGAGTCCGCGTCCCCCGGTGGACTCGCCGTCCACACAGCGCGGCACCGGCGCCCGGTCGCTGCGGTCGGCCACCTCCAGCCGGACGATGGCCTCCTCGGCCGCCTCCGCGCCCGGCAGGGACAGCCGCAGCACGGCCGGACAGCCGGTGTGCACCACGGCGTTGGTGACAAGCTCCGAGACGAGCAGGATCAGGATCTCGGCCAGCGGTTCGTCGGCCCCTATCCCGGACCCGGCCAGCCGGGAGCGGGCCCACCGCCGCGCCCGCCCCACTTCAGCGGGGTCGGGCCGGATCTCCAGCTGCACTTGAAGCACCTGCACCGCTCACACCATCCGAACCGGCGGACACTTGGATTCGCGCCTCACGAGGGCCACGATCGTAGCCATTTCCTGCATGGCCCGAACAACGTCCGGAGCAGGGGTCACAGACCGTGATTCCCTTGTGGGACAGCATGGTTGACGGACAGTCACGTCAACAAGCGCTTCGGGCATATTCCCGCGCGAAGGAGTACACGTGCGGCATACTGTGCGACGCCCGTCGGGGGGAGTCGAACAGACGGCGGCAGCCGGCCCGTCCGCACGGCGAGCAGCCGCGGGCACCAGCGGAGACGGAGTCGCCTCGGGGGCGGCTCCGGCGCGGTCCGTGCTCACAACGACTCGCATCCCACACAAGGTACCGGAGCGGACGTCCGACTCCGGACCGTGACGAGTCACGCGGAGGACACAAACCGGTCCCGACGCTCCGTGATCACGGAAATGCCACAATCCGCGACATCCGCGTGGGGCGTGTCATTCGGGAACGGTGAAGTAGCGGGCGAAGGCCCGCACGATCTCCTCCTCGTCGACCCGGCCGTCGCCATCGGTGTCCAGCGCGGCGGCGGCCGAGCGGGCGAGGTCCTCGTCGACACCGAGCACCGTGAGCACACGCGTGGTGTCCTCGACACCGACCCCTCCGTCACCCCCGCCGGCGACGGCGAGCGCCGCGTGGAGGAAGGGGCGGGCGATCTCGGCGAAGCGCTCCGGGGTGTCGCGGAGCCGCTTGACGGCGCCGTTCACGAACTCCTCGCGTGTGATGCGCTGATCGCCGTCCCGGTCCGCGATCCCCGCCATGCCCTGCCAGAACGCCTCGGCGCCGATGTACAGGGCCTGGCCCCGGTCGGAGCGGGCCGCGGTGCCGAACTCGGCGAGCAGGGCCTTCGCGGCTCCGCTGAAGTCCTCGCGGTCGATGTAGCCGTTGCCGTCCTGGTCGAAGGTGGCGAAGCGGGCCGCGATCCTGCGCTCGTACTCGCTGGTGACCATGTCTCTTTCAGGCCGCCTTAGGTCTGTGGGGTCGTCTCGCAGGGAGCGTACGTGGTCAGGGGCGGTCGGGGAGCCGGAAAGCGGCGGCCGGCCCAGGACCGGGGGAATAACGGAACAACCGTGTGACACGCGTGAGCGGTTCCGGTGCGGGCGGCGGACCCGTGGACGACGGCGGTGCCGCGCGGATCACGCCGGCAGCGGGCGGGAGTCCTCGTCGACCGCGGACGGGACGTCCGGGTGGATCTCGAAGAGGCGGCGGACGCCGAGCGCGCCGAGCACCTTGTTGACGTGGCTGCCGTCGGCGGCTCCCCGCGCGGGGAGGATCAGCCGCAGACTGCCCTGGCAGGAGCGCAGCAGCCGGCGGGAGGCTATGAGCACGCCCACCCCGCTGGAGTCGCAGAACCACACCTCGGAGAGATCGAGGACGAGACTGTGCCGGCCGTCGGCCACCGCGTCGTGCACCCGCTGGCGGAGCACCGGGGACGTCACCAGGTCCAGCTCGCCCGACACCCGGAGCACGGCCCATTCGCCGCGCTCCTGGTCGGTCACTTTGAAGGTCACCACCACGCCCCTCGCTCGCCGAAACGGAAGCAATGCCTACGCTTCCTTGCAGCGCGGCTGCCCACTGGCCGTTCCCTGAAACACAGCCCGAGAAACGGTAGCCGAACAGAAAGGGCTTGTTTTAGTCGCCTTCGATCCAATTCGATCGGTTCCGATCGACGCGGGCGGGGTAGACACGTCCCGGACACCCTCCGACGGGCCCGGGCGGCCCTTTACCACCTGTGGCTCTGCCGGGGGCGCACATTGCCACAAAGGGGCGTGCGCCCTGGTTCGTGCCGACTACGTTCGAGGGGTCACGGGCCACACGCCGCGGCCCCGGGAACCGACCGGCCCGGGGAGGAACAGGGGGTGAGGGGCAGCATGACCAAGAGGGACGTACCGCCCCGCTGGGACCGCAAGATGCAGCAACGGCTCGCACGCGGGGAGGCGGCGGCCCTGGGCGAGCTCTACGACCGCTTCGCCTCCCTCGTCCACGGACTCGCCCACCGCGTCGTCGGCGACGAACACACCGCCGACGCCGTCACCCGCGACGTCTTCGCGCACGTCTGGCAGCACCCCGACTCCTACGACCCCCGGCTGGGTCCGCTGCGCAGCTGGCTCGCCGCGCTGACCAACCGGCTGGCCGTGCAGCGGCTGCGCACCACCGAGACCGCCGCCCTCGCCCGGGGCGGCCCCGGCACCGCCGAGGAGCTGGAGCGCAAGCTGCGGCACGCCTCGGTGGCCGCCCGCGCCGACTACATCGTCCAGTTGATGCCGACGCCGCTGCGGGCCGCTCTGGAACTGGCCTACTTCCAGCGCCGGGACTACCACCAGACCGCCGTCGACCTGGGCGTCACGGACGACGAGGCCCGCCGCCGCCTCCGCCTCGGCCTGCAACTGCTGGCCACCGCCCATGACGCCGAGGCCCCGGGCGCCCCGCCCGGAATCGGGGGCGCCGCATGAGCGAGCACCATCCCGGGCCGTACGACGACGGACCCGGATCCCGCGACGGCGATCAGGCCACGGAGCGGCACGAGCGGCAGGCCTCCGGCACG
>NZ_NEUB01000225.1 GCF_002910825.1 Streptomyces sp. SM1
GACGTCGCCCCGCGGACGGCCCCGGCGGCGTCGGAACCGGCTCTGGCCCACCTCCACGGTCTGGAGCGGGCCCTCGCCGAACTCGCCGCCCCGCTGGGCGCCCCCTCCCGCTCCCCGCTGGTCGGAGCCTGACCGCCGCGGTCCGGGGGCCACGACGCGTCCTCCGGTCCGGGCCCCGGGTGATCGGCTGTTACCGTCACCCCGGTCGGCATCGGACGAGAGGGGACAGTCGTGGCGGACGCCGGACGGCGGGCTTTCATCGGGTCGTTCACGGCGGCGGGAGGGCCCGGCATCGTCACCGCGGCCGTCGCCCCCGGCAGCGGCGCGCTGACGCCCCTGAGCGCCGTGAACGCCGTCGCCGACCCGTCCTGGCTGGCCCTGTCGCCCGACGGCCGCATGCTGTACGCGGTCAGCGAGACCGCGGAGGGCGCCGTCGCCGCGTTCCGGGTGACCGGGGAGGGCCCGGAGCCCGCCGGGCGTGAGGTGCAGGTGGACGGCAGCGGGCCGACCCACCTCAGCGTCTTCGCCGGGCACGTCCTCACCGCGAACTACGGCTCCGGCTCCGTCAGCGCCGTCCCGGTCCGCGCGGACGGCGGTCTCGCGCGGTCCGTCTCCGGGGTGCTCCGGCACAGCGGCTCCGGCCCCCACCCGCAGCGCCAGCAGAGCCCGCACGCCCACCAGGTGCAGCCGGACCCGAGCGGCCGCTGGGCGGTCGGCGTCGACCTCGGAACGGACTCGGTGCGCGTCTGCGCGCTGGAGGGCGGCGTTCTCGTGCCGCACCGGGAGATCGCCCTGCGCCCGGGTTCCGGCCCCCGGCACCTGGCCTTCCATCCGGGCGGCTCGTACGCGTACGTCCTCAACGAGCTCAGCCCCACCCTCTCGGTCTGCCGCTGGGACGCCGCCGGCGGTGTGCTGAAGCCGCTCGCGGAGATCCCGGTCCTGCCCGGCACCCCGGCCGGTGACGCCTTCCCGTCCGGTCTGGCGGTGTCGGCCGACGGCCGCTTCGTGTGGGCCGCGACGCGCGGCGAGGACGTCCTGACCGTGTTCCTGGCCGAGGGGGAGGGCGCCGCGCTGACCCCGGTCACCACCGTCCCCTGCGGCGGCCACTGGCCCCGCGCGATCACCGCGGCGGACGGCATCCTGTACGTCGCCAACGAGCGCTCCGGGGACGTGACCTGGTTCTCGCCCGACCCGGAGACGGGAGTGCCGCGGCGCGGCGGGTCGATCCCGGTGCCCGCCGCGTCCTGCGTGGTACTCACCGACCGCTGACCGGGGCGCCCGCGCCCGGCCGGCCCGGGGCACGGCGGCCCGCACACGCCGAAGGACCCGCCCCGGCGATCCGGAGCGGGCCCTTTCGGCGTCCTGCGTGGGCCGGCCGTATCAGTGGGCCGGGGTGTTCTGCGCCTGCGGCGGGGCGATGCCGAGGGCGGTCGTGTACTTGGCCAGCGCCAGCTTGCCGATCGCCGGGTACGGGCCGAGCGCCTCGGCGGCGGAGCAGTCGGCCTCCCGGGCGGCCTCCTCGATCAGGCTCGCGTCGATCTCCGGGCCGATCAGGTACGGCGCGAGCGCCAGCTGCTGCGAACCGGAGCCGCGCAGCTGCTCGGCCACGGAGGCGATGGAACCCTCCTGGTCCAGGGCCGCCGCCATCACCGGCACGGCGAGGCGCGCGGCGAGCAGCATGCCGGTGATCCCGGCCGCCTGCACGGCCTCGTCACCGCCCACCGAGGCCAGGATGATGCCGTCCGCGGCGGTCGCCACGGTGAACAGCCGGGCACGGTCGGCGCGGGCCAGACCGGCCTCCGACAGCCGCACGTGCAGCGCCTCGGCGAGCAGCGGGTGCGGGCCCAGCACATCGGTCAGCTCGGCGGCGACACGGCTGTCCATCACGGCCTGGCGGAGCGCGCGCACCAGCGCGCCGTCCGGGCCCGCGAGCAGCGGCACGACGACGGCGACGGGGCCGTCGGGCTCCTTCACGTCCATACCGGCGGCACGGGCCTGCTCGAAGCGGGCGGTGCGCTCCTCGGCCGCGCGCGCGAGCAGGGACGTCAGCGAGGGGTACTCCTCGTCGCCGTCGAGGTAGCCGATCCGGGCGTCCAGACCGGGCAGCTCGGAACGGGCGATGCTCACGACCTCGTCGGCGAGCGAGCGGGTGGCACTACTGGGCGCACCCGGCACGGCGAGGACGAGCGCGGGCGCGTCCTCGGGAGCCACCAGCGGCTCGGGACGGCGGTGCCGCCCGGGCTGACGGGGTCGCGGCATTCGTACTGGCAGGCCGGACGCGGGCCCAGTGGGGGTGCTCATGTTGGGGCATGTTAGTGGTTTCCTGGGCTCCCCTGTTCGGGGAGGGTGCAGGTGAGCGGTATCCGTCCAGTTTTGTCTGATGAGTTACGTACGGGTGTCCGCCGCGTGGGTGACGTCCTCACCTGCCGGGCCGGTCACGCACAGCATCGTCGCGTCGCCCGGAAGGGTGAACGAACCGGTGGTCAGGTCCTCCGCCATGCGTACCGCCCCGTGCAGGGGGTCCCCCTCGGCCATCACCCGCCGGGCCCCCGGCAGCCGCCTCGCCAGCTCCTCGTCCACCGGGCCGAGCAGAGGATTCCCCATCCGGAAGAGGCCGCCGGTGAGGCCGACCGCCGGCGCACCCTCCGCCGGGCACACCACGGCCGCGGAGTCGGCCATGTGCCGGGCCGCCGCCCGCA
>NZ_NEUB01000226.1 GCF_002910825.1 Streptomyces sp. SM1
CCGACGGGGGCGAGGTTCTTCGCGGGCACGCCCTTGGAGCCGCCGCGGGCGGGGATCACGGCGAGCACCCGGCGTACCGCCGGCGGGTTGGACATGGGATCAGCTCCTCGAGCGGAGTTCGGGTCGGCGGCCTGGGTGCTCACAGCTCGCCCATTCGGCGGATCACGGGGGCCACGCGCTGCACGCCGTGCCGGTAGGCACCGCGCGCCGCCCGGCGCACGATCTGCCGGACCGGTCCGGGCTCCCTGTCGGCGGCGGGCGCGCCGGGCAGCGGGGTGCCGTCCGGGCCGAGGTGGTGCCGGGCGAGGATGCCGGGCAGATAGCCGGGCGCGGTGACGGGTGTGTAGTACGGGCTCAGCGGCGGAAGTCCGCCGGGGCGGGCGAGCAGGTCGCCGATGCGTTCCCGGGCGGTGTCGAAGGCCGTCTCGTACGTGCCCGCCCCGGAGGGGGTGGTGCCGGTGGCGACGCCCTGCCGGGCCACCCACTCCCCGTCCGGCCGCGGGAGGTGGCCGGCGTCGAGCTGGTCCCAGGAGGCGAGGCAGCCGGAGCCGACGAAGTGGTGGTTGCCGAGCGCCTCCCGGATGCCGAGGTCGGTGAGGACCACGGTGGGGATACGGCGGTGCAGCGATTCCAGGGCGGCCGTGGAGCTGACGGTGACGAGCAGGTCGGTACGGTCGAGGACCTCGCCCATGTGCCCGTAGACCAGGCGGAAGTTGGCGGGCGGGTCGAGGCGCTGGACCAGTTTCTGGTAGGGCAGTTCCTCGAGGTGCGTGGTGTGTTCGCCGGGCTTGGAGCGCAGCTTCAGCAGCACCTCGCGTTCGGGGTGCCGACGGGCGTGCTCCACCAGCCGGTTCAGCAGGTACGTACGGTCCCTGCGGCTGTCCGGGACGGACGGCTGGGCGGCGAACACGACGGTGTAGGGCCTGCGCCCTTGCTTCGCAGACGGGTCGTTCCCGCCGGAGTAGGGGGCCCCGCCCAGGAAGGGCAGCGCGACCTCGGTCACCGCGTCGGCGCCGGCGCCCACCCCCTCGTACACCGCGCGGAAACGGTCCGCGTCCTGGCGGGAGTTGGCGAGCACCAGGTCGGCGCCGTGGCGCAGCAGCAGGCCGTCGGCGAGCTTCTCGTAGACGACACCGACGTATCCGGTGACGACGACCGGCCGGCCGGGGCGGTCCTCCCAGGCCCGGTTCAGCCCGTGCAGCATCGCCTGCACGCCGCCGCCGACCAGGGCGAGCACGAGGATGTCGTAGGACTCCTCACCCATCGCGCGCAGGAACTCGACCGCGGTGACCTCCCGGAGGGAGTCCGCGCGGACGCCGACCTCGCCGAGCTGGCGGGCGGTGGGCGTGGCGCGGCCCCGCAGGAGATATCCGTCCAGGCGGACTTCCCGCGGAGCGACGCGGTTCGCGGTGAGGGCGCCCCATTTCCAGCGGGTGTCGGAATCCGCGAGGACCGCCACTCTCAGGGGCTTCATTGCACTTGCTGGCACACCCAAGACGTTAGGAAGCGAAATCTAGGTGCGGCCCAACCGTGAATCAACGAAAAGTTAACAACACCCCACCGAAAGCCGAACCGGCCCCCGAATTCACGGCACGTAGACCTGATACACCGTACCGACATGTGGAGTTCACCGCCCGTACGATCACCGGAAAGTTGCCGATCCGGGCGGGCTCCTAAGGTTTTCCGGGTGCCCAAGCTTTCCGTGATCGTCCCCTTCCACAACGTCCGGCCGCACGCGCCGGACACCCTCAGAAGTCTTCGCCTGAACGCCCGGCCGGACTTCGAGTTCCTTCTTGTCGACGACCATTCCCTGGACGGGACCCAGGACATTCTCGAGCGCGCGGCCGAGGACCTCTCGGCCGTCGCCCGGGTCCGCCACTTCCGCCATGACGGAAATCGCGGGGTGTCCGCCGCGCGCAACACCGGACTGGACGCGGCGCGGGGCGAGTTCCTGGTCTTCCTGGACGGCGGGGACTGGCTGGCCCCGGGCCATCTGGCCCGTCTGGTGGCGGACGCCGAGGAACTGGGCTGCGACTTCGTGCGCACCGACCAGGTGCAGGTCACCGGCCGCGCCCGGTCCGTACGCCGGGTGCCGGTCGGCCTCCGGGGCGAGGTGCTGAACCCCCGGGACGCGATCCTGCCGGCGGACCGGACGACCTCCGTGGACTACGTGTACGTCTGGGCCGGCATCTACCGCCGGCGGCTGCTGGAACGGGGACTGCTGCACTTCGACGAGGGCCTGCGCACGGCCGAGGACCGGCCGTGGGCCTGGCGGCTGCACCGCGAGGCGGAGTCGTTCGCCGTGACCGATCTGCTGGGCGTGTTCTACCGGCGCGGGGTGTCCTCCTCCCTCAGCCGGATCGGCGATGCCCGCCAGCTCGACTTCATCCGCGCCTTCGACCAGATCCTCGGGGAGACGTCGGCGGACCGGGACGCCGGCCTGCTGCTGCCCAAGGCGGTACGGACGTACTGCGCGGTCATCGCCCACCACCTCGCCGAGCGGGACAAGTTCGCACCGGCCGTGGCCCGGAAGCTGCGGACGATGAGCGCGGCGGCCCTCCGGCGGATGCCGCAGGACGTGCTCGACGACGTACTGGACACCATGGACCTGCGCCGGTCCGCCCGGCTGCGGCGGCTGCGGCGCCCGGGCCGCCGGGCCGGAACGGGAAAGGACGCCGCCTGATGCCGGCCACCACTCAGATCTTCTGCGCCTCCACGCCGCACGGCGTCGCCACCCTGGTGGCGGCGATCGAGTCCGGCTGCTTCGCGGCGGCCGGGCGCCGGCTGCTGCTGCTCTGCGACGTCTCCGCCGTCCCGGAGGCCGCGCCGGCGCCGGGCGGGACACCGGTGGCGGCTTCCCCGCCCGCCCGTTTCGACAGGGTGCTGTCCTGGAACGACGCCGTCCGCCCCTTCCACCCGGCGGGCTGGACGCCCCGTGCCGACGACGTTCCGCTCCTGGAACGCCACCTGCGGCTGCTGTGGGGGCTCGGCGGGGACCGTGTGGAGCTCGTGCTGGAGTCCCCGGACGCGCCGTGGACCCTGGCGGTGGCCCAGGTGTTCACCGGAGCCCCGCTCCACGTCCACGCGGGCGGGCCGGCGGTCTACGGGCCCACGCGCGGCAAGCTCGATCCGCTGATCGGCACGCGGGTACGGCAGGTGCTCCATCTGGACCTGGTGCCGGGCCTGGCACCCATGCTGCTGACCGAGTTCGGGGTCCCTGCGCGGGTGGTGCCGACGGACGCCTACAGGAGGGCGGTCCGTGAACTGGCGGCGTCCGGGCCCGCGTTGCCCGCGCTGCCGGACAACGCGGCGCTGCTGGTGGGGCAGAGCCTGTCCCCGCTCGGCGTCCACCGTGCGGAGGGAGGGGAAGAGGACGAGCTGCACGTGCGGATGCTGCGGGGAGCGGCCGGACGCGGCCACCGCACCGCCGTGTTCGCGCCGCACCCCGGCTCCGAGGTCCGGCACGGCCGTGCCCTGCGGGCCGAGGCGGAGCGGCTCGGGGTGGGTCTCACCGTCCTGGACACCCCGGTGCCCGCCGAGGTGCTGTTCGAGACGTCCCGGCCCGCGCTGGTCGTCGGCTGCTCCTCGACCGCGCTGTTCACGGCGTCCGCGTGCTACGGCCTGCCGGTCGCCCGCGTCGGCACCGGACGGCTCCTGGAACGGCTGACGCCCTACCAGCACGGCCACCGGGTCCCGGCCGTCCTCGCGGACGTGCTGCTGCCCGGCCTGGAGGGCGGTGACGACGGCCCGGCCCCGCTTCCGGCGGACGAGCTGAACGACCTCGTGACCGCACTCGGGTTCACCATGCAGCCGCAGGTCCACCCGTCCCTGCGCCCGGCCGCCGAGCGCTACCTCGCCCGGAACTTCGGCCCACGCGCCCAGCGCTGGTTCAGGCGCAAACGGCTCACCTCGCTGGGGCTGCCCGGCGGCATCCCGGGACGGCTGGCGTTCCTCCCCCGCAACGCCACCGCACGCCGGATGGCACGGCGGGCCCGGGCGCTGGGGAAGGCGGTGCGGGGGTAGGGCCGGTCGTGCGGTCGGGGACGCGCCGTGGCGGTGCCGGACGCGGGAGTACGGTGCGTGCCGGCCGCACGGCGGAGGAGGGCGCCGTCGGCCCGGACCCCGGGACCGGCCGACGGTGCCGCTGCACACGTCCTGCGGACCACGGGAACGCGTGAGCCCGCACCCGCGTCCGCGCCGGAGCCCGTACGGCGGGCCCCGGACGCAGTGCTCGACCGGGCCGGCGACACGGGGCGGCTGCGCAGGGGCGGCCACACGGGTCGGACCGCACGGGGCCGGCCACACGGAGCCGTTGTGCGGGGCCGGCAACGGGAGACCGGGACGTCCGGCCGGCGGTGCGGGGGTAGGGGCACCCGGCCGGCGGTGCGGAAGCCGGCGCTCGGAGGCGACGGTGCAACAGCGGCTACGCCCGGCCCGCCACACGGGCGGGCCGTCAGGGCCGGCAGCCCGGGGGCTGGGGCGCGCTGGGCTCGGTGTAGGGGGTACGGGGTCCGTGGACGGGGTCCCGTGGACGGGGTCCGTGGACGGGGTCCCGTGGACGGGGTCCCGTGTACTGGGTCGCCCCTGCCGGGCGGTGGCCGCGCACGGTAGGGCTGTGCTGCTCAGCCGGGCCCCGCCCGGGTGGGTACCGGCACTCAGCGAGGCCTGAGTACGAGCACCCGGACGCCCGGCCGACTGCCGGCAGGGGAGTGTTCACCCCTCGTCCACCCGGACGCCACCGGTGGACCGCCCCACTGGGGCACATTCGGCCTGGCGACCTCAGGACGGTGAAACGATGACGAACCCCCTGGCGGGGATGCTCAAGGCACGGCAGAAGGAGGCCGCCAGGCCCGCGCTGTACGCCCGGGGCATGCGCGTGTGCGGTGAGTACCTGGCGGCCCGGGACGACCGGGCCGCTCCCCCCGACGTCCGCCTCACCCGGGCCGTCGGTGTGCTCGCCGCCGCCCTCGGCGCCCCGTCGGCGGACCCCTTCGACGCCCTGCTGCAGGTCGGCGAGCGCGCCCTCGAGGCCGGCGGTGAGGACGGGCCGGCGCTGGCCCTGGGCATCGCGGAGACGGCGACCGAGCTCCGGCAGCGGTCCAAGGGTGCCTGGCGGCTGCGTGGTCTGGCGCTGGACCGGCTCGGGCGGGACGCGGAGGCTCTGGAGTGCTACGGCCGCTGTCTCGCGCTGCAGCAGGGCGGTGACACGGCGGAGGCGGTCGCCCGCCGGATCGGCACACTGCGGCGCCGGCGGGAGTGCCTGGAGGAGGCCGCCGCGCTCTTCCCGGGGTCCGGCCCCGCGCTGAGGGGCCTGACCGCCCGGAACACCGGCACCGCGGCCGAGGAGTTCGCCGCCGAGGTCCGGGCGCGGGTGGCCGAGCACGGCATGGGTGATCCCGCCGTACGGCGCCTGCTGGACCTGTACGGCACCTACCGGCGGCTCGTCGAGCGGTCCGCGCTGTCCGATCCGATGCTGGGCGGGAGCGTGCCGATCGGGGTCGGCGGTCTGCGGGCGCTGGTCGCGGGGCGGACGGTGTGCCTGGTCTCGAACGCCGCGGAGGTCGCCGGGAGCACGCTGGGCGCGGAGATCGACGGCTACGACCTGGTGGTGCGCTGTGACGCGTTCGGCCTCAGCGCGGAGGGCACCGGTCGGCGTACCGGACTGCACGCCGTCTCGCTGCGCGGCGACACACCGTGGGAGGGGCCCCCGTGGTCCCGGCCGGCCGGGATCCGGCTGGTGTTCGGCGACCCGGCCGGGGCCTGGCGCCGCGCGACCCGTGAGCGGCTCGTCGCCGGGGCGCAGGACCAGGTCGGTGACGCCTCGCTGCGGCGGCCCCTGAGCGATCCGGCGCTGCTGGGCGAGGGGGCCGCCTCCGGCTCGGGCGCGGGGGCCGGTACCGCGTTCACCGTGCTGCGGCTCCTTGACTTCCTGGATGTCAGCCCCCGCCTGGACCTGATCGGCTTCGACAAGCCCGGCCGGCTGCGGCCCGCGGAGGCCGAGTGGGTCATGGACCGCGCGACGCACGTCGACGCCGGCAAGATGAGGATCGCCCTGCGATGACCCGCCCCTCCGCCCCAGCCTCCGCCGCCGCCGACGACCGGAGCACCGCCTCCGCCGACGACCGGAGCGCCGTCACCGGCAGGCGCCGGATCGCCTTCGCCGTCCGCAGCGGCGCCGGGGAACTGCCCGCTGTGGCCACCCTGCTGCGCAGTCTGGCGCTCACCAACCCGGGCGTGTGCGAGGACTTCGTGGTGCTGCACCCGGGGCTGCCGGACGCCTCGTTCGACGCCCTGCGGGGGCTGCACCCGCGCCTGGTCACCCGCCGCTCGTCCAGCCGCCGGGACGTGTTCCGGCTGGAGGGTTACGACACCGTCGTCGCCCTCTCCCCCACGACGGTCGTGCTGGGGGACATCGGTGAGCTGCTGCGGATGCGGCACGGGGTGGGCGCCGTATCGCGGGTGCGTCCGGGCGGACAGGGCGGTGAGCGGCGTACGGTCCGGCCGGACGGACTGCTGGTGGTGCAGCGGGCCGATGTGGACGACACCGTGGCGGCCCGGCTCGACGACGACGGCGACGGCGGGTTCGACGGCGACTGGGGCGCGGCGCTCGCGGGGGTCCTGACTCCGGTGGACGCGCGGTACGACTTCCCCGCCCGCCGGCTGTACGACGACATGCCGGTGCCCGCGCGGGTCGCCGTGCTGCGGTTCCCCGGCCCGTCCGACGAGCCCGGGTACGCTCCGGCCGCCGAGGCGCGGCGGCGTTTCGAGCTGGACGACGAGGAGTTCCGGGCCGCGTACTGCGCCCTGCCCGGCGACAGGCACCCCGACCTGCTGGCCCACCTCGCGCCGCCACTGCTGCGGGCGCGTCCCTCGCTCGGTCTCGCCCGTACGGTCGCCGACGTGTACCGCCGGCAGGGCCGTTACGACGAGGCCGTGGACGTGCTCGCCCCGGTGGTCGGCGACCGGCTGGACGCGCCGCGCTGCCAGGAGACGCTGGGCCTCTGCCTGATGGCGCTGTCACGCTACGAGGAGGCGGAGGCCCGGCTGCTGCTGGCGGCGGCGTCACCCGACACGGCGCCGCGCGCCTTCGCGCAGCTCGCCCGGCTGGCGTGGGTGTGCGGCCGGGACGC
>NZ_NEUB01000015.1 GCF_002910825.1 Streptomyces sp. SM1
CCCCGCCGCTGCCCCTGCGCGGTACCCGTGAGACGCGCCCCACCCCGGCCGAGGCCGTTCCCGGCGCCCGCCTCGGTGACCGGGACCCCCTCACCGACCACGGGGCCACGCCCCTCACCCCGCGTGGCACCCCGGTGCGCGGCACCATGGACAGACCCCATCTGCCCCGCCGGCGCGCCCAGGAGCACATCGCCCCCCAGCTCCGCGACGGCCCCGCGCCCCGCCAGGACACCGAGTACGTCGCCACCCACGACCCCGATCTGATGGCGGCCTTCCAGCGTGGCATCGGTCTGGCGGAGTCCCAGCAGGCCCCGCCCGCCGTCCCGCGGCCGTCCGCGGCCGCCCTCCGCACCGACCACACCGCCCGGCAGGACGGGAGCGAACCCGCCGGATGACCACCCCCCACCCCGCCCGGCCCCCCTCTCCCCGCGCTCCCGCAGACCTTCGTACCCCAAGGAGTCGATCCACCATGGCGAGCGATGCGCCGACCGCCCAGGTATCCGACCTCGACTGGCTGATGAGCGGCCTCGTGCAACGCGTACCGCACACCAACAGTGCCGTACTGCTGTCCTGCGACGGGCTGGTGAAGTCCGTGCACGGACTCGACCCGGACAGCGCCGACCACATGGCCGCCCTGGCCTCCGGCCTGTACTCCCTCGGCCGCAGCGCCGGTATCCGCTTCGCCGGCGGCAGGGACGTCCGCCAGGTCGTCGTCGAGCTCGACTCGACCCTGCTGTTCGTCACCACCGCGGGCTCCGGCACCTGTCTCGCCGTGATGGCGGGCCGGGAGGCCGACGCGGCCGTACTCGGCTACGAGATGGCGATGCTGGTCAAGTCCGTCCGCCCGTACCTGATGACCGCACCCCGGCAGCAGGGCGTCGAACCCCCGGCGATGAGGCCTTGAACGTGAAGGCGGCCGGTGACGGGCCGTGGCTCGACGACGCGGCCGGCCGGCTGGTGCGCCCCTTCACGGTCAGCAACGGCCGTACCCGCCCCACCGTCGCACTCGACCTGCTGTCGCAGGTGCGGGCCACCGGCGCCACCCCTCTCGGCTACCTCGGCCCCGAGCACGCGCAGGCCCTCGACCTGTGCCGGGCGCCCGTCCCGGTCGCCGAGGTCTCCGCCCATCTCAGGCTGCCGGTGGCCGTCACCAAGGTGCTGCTGGCGGACCTCGTCGAATGCGGGGCGCTGACCGACAAACCACCCGAGTTCCACCACACCCCGACGGACCGGGCCCTTCTGGAGGCAGTGCTCGATGGACTACGACGACAGCTCTGACCGGATCGACGGCGCACAGTACGGTGACGACCCCTTCCCCACCGCGCTCAAGATCCTCGTGGCGGGCGGATTCGGCGTGGGCAAGACGACCTTCGTCGGCGCGGTCAGCGAGATCGCGCCCCTCAGCACGGAGGAACTCCTCACCACGGTCGGCGCCGCCACCGACAACCTCGACGGCATCGAGAACAAGGTCGAGACGACCGTGGCCATGGACTTCGGCCGCATCACCCTCGACGCGGAACACGTGCTGTACCTGTTCGGCACGCCCGGCCAGGAACGGTTCTGGTTCATGTGGGACGAACTCTGCGAGGGCGCGCTCGGCGCGGTCATCCTGGCCGACACCCGGCGCCTGGAGGAGTGCTTCGCGGCGGTCGACTTCTTCGAGCAGCGCGGCCTCGGGTTCATCGTCGCGGTCAACGAGTTCGACGGCGGCTTCCGCTACGAACCCGGGGAGGTGCGCGCCGCCCTGGACCTCCCCGCGGAGGTCCCCGTCGTGTGCTGCGACGCCCGGATCTCCTCCTCCGGCGTACAGACCCTGCTGACCCTCGTCCGCCACCTCATCGTGCACGCCCCGGCCACCGCGACGGGGTACGGCGCCCCTATGTGATCCCCGCACACCTCGGAGTCCGTTCATGATCCTCGCCCACCGTCCGGGAGCCCGCCCATGAGCTACGACCCGCCCCGTCCGGCCGGTCGTCTGCTGCTCACCCCCGAGGACAAGGAGGCCCCGGCCCGCATCCACAGGCTGCGCGGACTGGGCCTCGGAGACCATCCCGAGCCCGCGCTGGACGCCTTCGCGTACGGTCTCGCGGAGCTCACGGGTGCGCCGTACGCCATGGTCAACTTCCTCGGCGAGGAGGGGCAGTTCTTCGCGGGTCTGCACACCCCGGCCGTCGCGCCGGCCGTCCGCGGCGACGGCAGCGGCGCCCTGCTGGGGCGGGTGCTGCCCCGCGACCACGGCTTCTGCCCTCACGTGGTCGCCCGGCGCAAGGCGCTGGTCCTGGAGGACGTCAGCGACTACCCCAGGTTCGCGGGCAACCCGGTGGTGGACGAGTTCGGCATCCGCTCCTACCTGGGCGCGCCGCTCGTCGACAGCACCGGCATGGTGCTGGGCACCGTCTCGGTCACCGACATCCGGCCGCGGGCCTGGGGCCGGCCGGGGCTCGCGGCCATCAAGGCGCAGGCAGCGGATCTCGCCGCACGGCTGGAACGCGGGGAGACGGACGGGCTGCCGCTGTGAGGGTCCCCGCGCCGCCGATGGGGTGACGGCGTGAAGCAAAGCTGTGGCCGCGCTTAAGAAATCCTCGATGGACCGGTGAGGGTGTTGTACGGCAGATTGCAGTGCATTCCACTCCTCTTCCCGGACCGGGGCCTGTTCGGCACGCCCCGGAGCCGGGACTCACCCCTCAGGAGCCGTAGCGTTGAAGGCGCTCGTCAAGGAGAAGGCGGAACCCGGGCTGTGGCTCGCGGACGTCCCGGAGCCCGCCGTCGGACCCGGCGGCGTACTGATCAAGGTGCTGCGCACCGGTATCTGCGGCACCGACCTGCACATCCGGTCCTGGGACGGCTGGGCCCGGCAGACGATCAGCACGCCGCTGGTCCTCGGGCACGAGTTCGTCGGCGAGGTCGTGGAGACCGGCCGTGACGTCCCCGACATCAAGAGCGGTGACCGGGTCAGCGGAGAGGGCCATCTGGTGTGCGGCAAGTGCCGCAACTGCCTGGCCGGACGCCGCCACCTGTGCCGGGCCACGGTCGGCCTCGGCGTGGGACGCGACGGCGCCTTCGCCGAGTACGTCGTGCTTCCCGCCGCCAACGTGTGGGTGCACCGGGTCCCCGTCGACCTCGACGTCGCCGCGATCTTCGACCCGTTCGGCAACGCCGTGCACACCGCGCTGTCCTTCCCGCTGGTCGGCGAGGACGTCCTGATCACCGGCGCCGGTCCGATCGGACTGATGGCGGCCGCCGTGGCCCGGCACGCCGGCGCGCGCAACGTCGTGATCACGGACGTCAGCGAGGAGCGTCTGGAGCTCGCCCGCAAGATCGGCGCGACCCTGGCCCTGAACGTCGCGGAGTCCACCATCGCCGACGGACAGCACACGCTGGGACTGCGCGAGGGTTTCGACATCGGCCTGGAGATGTCCGGCCGGCCCGAGGCCATGCGGGACATGATCGACAACATGACGCACGGCGGCCGGATCGCCATGCTCGGCCTGCCGGCCGAGGAGTTCCCGGTCGACTGGGCCCGGATCGTCACCTCGATGATCACCGTCAAGGGCATCTACGGCCGTGAGATGTTCGAGACCTGGTACGCCATGTCCGTCCTGCTGGAGGGCGGCCTCGACCTCGCCCCGGTGATCACCGGCCGCTACTCCTACCGCGACTTCGACGCCGCCTTCGAGGAGGCGGCCGCCGGCAAGGGCGGCAAGGTCATCCTCGACTGGACCGCGTAAGTCCTCCGCCTCCCTAGGAGCTTCCCGACATGTTCGACTCCGTGCGCGACGACCTGCGCGCCACCCTCGACGAGATCCGCGCCGCCGGCCTGCACAAGCCCGAGCGCGTCATCGGCACCCCCCAGTCCGCCACCGTGAACGTCACCGCCGGCGGCCGCCCCGGCGAGGTGCTCAACTTCTGCGCCAACAACTACCTCGGTCTCGCCGACCACCCCGAGGTGGTCGCCGCCGCCCACGAGGCCCTGGACCGCTGGGGCTACGGCATGGCGTCCGTCCGCTTCATCTGCGGCACCCAGGAGGTGCACAAGGAGCTGGAGGCGCGGCTGTCGGCGTTCCTCGGCCAGGAGGACACGATCCTCTACTCCTCCTGCTTCGACGCCAACGGCGGTGTCTTCGAGACCCTGCTCGGCCCCGAGGACGCGGTGATCTCCGACGCGCTGAACCACGCGTCGATCATCGACGGCATCCGGCTCTCCAAGGCCCGCCGCTTCCGCTACGCCAACCGCGACATGGCCGACCTGGAGCGTCAGCTGAAGGAGGCCGCGGAGGGCGGCGCCCGCCGCACGCTCGTCGTCACCGACGGCGTCTTCTCCATGGACGGCTACGTGGCCCCGCTGGACGAGATCTGCGACCTCGCCGACCGGCACGGCGCCATGGTCATGGTCGACGACTCGCACGCCGTCGGCTTCGTCGGCCCCGGCGGGCGCGGCACGCCCGAACTGCACGGCGTCATGGACCGCGTCGACATCATCACCGGCACCCTCGGCAAGGCGCTCGGCGGCGCCTCCGGCGGCTATGTCGCCGCCCGCGCGGAGATCGTCGCCCTGCTGCGCCAGCGCTCCCGCCCGTACCTGTTCTCCAACACCCTCGCCCCGGTGATCGCCGCCGCCTCCCTGAAGGTCCTGGACCTGCTGGAGTCGGCCGACGACCTGCGCGTCCGGCTCACCGGGAACACCGCCCTGTTCCGCCGCCGGATGACCGCGGAGGGCTTCGACATCCTCCCCGGCGACCACGCCATCGCCCCGGTGATGATCGGCGACGCCTCCCGCGCGGGACGCATGGCGGAGCTGCTGCTGGAGCGCGGGGTGTACGTGATCGGCTTCTCCTACCCGGTGGTACCGCAGGACCGGGCCCGTATCCGCGTCCAGCTGTCCGCCGCGCACTCCACGGAGGACGTGAACCGCGCGGTGGACGCCTTCGCCGCGGCACGGGCGGAGCTCGACGCCTGAGCGGAGCACACCGAACGATTTGAGACAATCGCCTACATGATCGAGGCGCGGCGGCTCCACATCCTCCGTGCGGTGGCGGACCACCGCACGGTCACGGCGGCAGCCGCCGCGCTGTATCTCACTCCCTCCGCGGTCTCCCAGCAGCTCGCCGCGCTGGAGCAGGAGACCGGCCACCGTCTCGTCGAGCGCGGCGCCAAGGGCGTACGCCTCACCCCGGCCGGCGAGATCCTACTCGGCCACACCAACGCCGTCCTGGCCCAGCTGGAGCGGGCCGAGGCCGAGCTGGCCGCCTACGGTTCGGGGGAGGCCGGCACCGTCACGGTCGCGGCCTTCGCCACCGGCATCGCCCAGGTCGTCGCGCCCGCGGTGGCCCGCCTCGCCGCCACGGCGCCCGGCATCCGTATCCGGGTCCGGGACGCCGAGGGGGACGCCAGCCTGCCGATGGTGCTGGACCGGCAGGTCGATGTCGCGGTGGCCGTCGAGTACCGCGGGGCGCCCTCCGCCGACGACCCGCGACTGACCCACGTGCCGCTGTACGCGGAGCCCTTCGACGCGGTCGTGCCGGTCACCCACCGCCTGGCCGACGCCGCGGAGGTGCCGCTCGCCGAACTCGCCAAGGACTCCTGGATCGGCCCGTACCCCGGCAACCCGTGCCACGACGTGGTCGTCCTCGCCTGCGAGAGCGCGGGGTTCCAGCCCCGTCTCGAGCACTCCTCGGACGACTTCCGCGCGGTGGTGGCCCTGGCTTCGGCGGACGGGGGTGTCGCCCTGGTGCCCCGTTCGGCGCTGCGCGGCATGGACCTCGCGGGCGTGGTCGTCCGCCCCGTCGACGGGGTGGCGCCGACCCGCCGGGTCTTTGCCGCCGTGCGCCGGGGCGCCGAGGGGCACCCGCTGATCCGTCCGGTCCTCGACGCGCTCCGCGCGGCGGCCGAGGAGGCGTAGGAGGACCGGAGAAGACCTTCCTCGGCATCCCGGATCCGGGATATGGTCCCGGATATGAAACAGGGCGAGACGGGGCCGGCCCCGGACCCCGTCGACGTCCGGCTCGGCGCACGACTGACCGGACTCCGGGCCGAACACGGCTGGTCCCTCGGCGAACTGGCGGAGCGCACCGGCGTCAGCCGCTCCACCCTCTCCCGCGCGGAACGGGCCGAGACCAGCCCCACCGCCTCCCTGCTGAACCGCCTCTGCGCCGTCTACGGCCGGACGATGTCCCAGCTCCTCAGCGAGATCGAGGCGGAACCGGCGCCGGTGGTGCGCGCCGCCGACCAGGCGCTCTGGGAGGACCGGGCCTCCGGATTCGTCCGCCGGTCCGTGTCCCCGCCGCACGGCGGGCTGCGCGGCGAACTCGTCGAGGGACGGCTCGCCGCCGGTGCCGACATCGCCTACGACCGTCCGCCCGTGCCCGGCCTGGAACAGCACATCTGGGTCCTGGAAGGCGCGCTCCACGTGACGGACGGGGACACCGGACACCGCCTCGGAGACGGCGACTGCCTCAGACTGCGCGTCTGGGGGCCGACCCGGTTCCGTTGCCCCGGCCCCGGTGACGTCCGCTACGTACTGATGGTGGTGCGCCCGTGAACGTCGTCCGTGCGGACGCCGCTCGACTGCTCGAGCTCGGCGAGGAGTTGGCCGAGCTGCTCACCGACACCGTGGACGGTGGCGCCTCCGTCGGCTTCCTCGGCCCGCTCGACCGCGGGAAGGCGGGCGCCTGGTGGCGGGAACGGAGCGCCGCCGTCGCCGCCGGCCGGCTCACCGTGTGGCTGGCGTACGAGGAGCCCGGCCGGGTGCTCGGCACCGTGAGCCTCGCCCTCCCCGACAGGCCCAACAGCGCCCAACGCGCGGAGCTGGTGAAGCTGATGGTGCACCGTGCGGCCCGGGGCAGGGGACTCGGGCGGAGGGTGCTGACGGTGGCCGAGGAGGAGGCCGCCGCGCGGGGCATCACCCTGCTGCACCTGGACACCGAGACCGGCAGCCCCGCCGAACACCTCTACCGCACCTCCGGCTGGACCCCCGTCGGTGCCATCCCGGACTACGCCGCGGACCCGGCCGGGGTGCTGCGGCCGACGACGATCTACTACAAGCGTCTCGGAGCCGCCGCGACATCGCCCGCCACCAGGTGATTGTCAGTGCCGGCCGCTACGGTGCCTGCCATGCCGGATGCCGAAGACGTACGACGGATCGCCCTGTCCCTGCCGGACACGACGGAGAAGACCGCCTGGAGCATGCCCACCTTCCGGGTCGCGGGCAAGATGTTCGCCACCCTGCCCGAGGAGGAGACCTCCATCGCCGTGCGCTGCCCCAAGGAGGAGCGCGACGAGCTGGCCCTCGCCGAGCCCGGGAAGTTCTGGATCGCCGGCCACGAGGCACAGTTCGCCTGGGTCAGGGTCCGCCTCTCCGCGCTGGAGGACGAGGGCGAACTGCGCGACATCCTCGCCGACTCCTGGCGCCAGGCCGCTCCGTCCCGGCTGCTGGAGGCCCACTCCCGGCTGGGACTGCCGCCCGCGGACTGAGGGCCGCCCGGGCACGGCCGA
>NZ_NEUB01000227.1 GCF_002910825.1 Streptomyces sp. SM1
GGGAGCGGCCGGCGACCGGGGAACATGAAAAAGGGCGGCCGGGATCACGGGAACGGGTGCGGGGCCCGCAGGAGTTCGGCGTCGGTGAGGTCGTGGTCCCGGTGCCCGCCACGGCGCGGCGCCGTGCGCAGCCGGGGCATCAGCAGGGCCCGCTGCCGGTTCCAGCCGAAGTCGATCGGCAGCAGTCCCGGAACCACCGTACTGACCGTCCGCAGCCCCATCCGTTCCTGCTCGGGCGAGGTCTGGTCGACCACGATGACGTCATGACCGGCCCGGACCAGTGCGTCCCGGACCACGGCGACGTCGTCCCGCAGATCACCCGTGCGGGGCCGTCCAGCCGCCTCCCACTCCCGGTACACCTCCTCGAAGGGGCGGGCCCCGGCCGGTTCGAGGTAACCGCGGGCGTAGCCGGCCATGCGCGGCAGCCCGTACAGCTGGGGATGGTCCTTGAGGTGCCGCACCAGGGAGAAGTCGTCGGCCATGGCCTCCAGTTCGTCCCGTCGTTCGGCGGTCTGCCGGGACAGATGCGGGATGTAGCTGAGCACCTCGGACAGGGCGCCCTCGACCGCGGACCGGGGGTCGAGGGAGGCCGCGGCCGCGAAGGTGAGAGTGCCCGGGCCCCCGTCCCGGCGGACCCCGACCGCCGTCACCGCCGGGATCGCCAGATCGACGCGATTGTCGAAGGCGTACACGTCGTAGCCCTGCAGGGCGGCCCGTTCGGTCATCGCGGGGACCGTGAGTCCGCCGACCGTCGACAGGTCGATACGGGGCAGCCGGACCGCGCCGTACCAGCCGATCAGGAAGGAGTCGCGCTCGACGAGTTCGAGCAGGCCGCCGAGGACCGCCTCCTCCAGACAGCCGCCGATCGCGCAGCCGTTGGAACACTCGAAGACGAAGTTGTCCCGGGCCGTCGCGAGGCTGTAGTGGACGAGCCGCGACGGCACCAGCACCGGCCGTTCGTCGCGCAGCGACCACCCCCATTCCCAGGGGATGGCCCGGTCCGGGTCGAAGGGTTCGACCGACGGGTCGGTGCGGTAGGTCTCCGCGCTGTAGAGACCGCAGACGGCGGGGTCGACCGCGTCGGTCCGCAGCTCGGCGTACGAGCCGACGACCGGCGCGACGCCGCCGCGCCGATGGGTGCCCGCGTACCGCTCCAGACCCTCCAGGAAGGCCAGCCGGCGGCTGGTGGCGAAGGAGTTCTCCTGCCCGCTCCAGGTGACGTCGTGGAGTCCGGCGTACCCCCGGATGAACACACTGCCCGCCACCGGGGCGGTGGTCGACGAGGTGACGTCGGTCCAGGTGCCGGCCCCCAGCGCGCCGCACACCGGATTGGCCAGGGCGTCGGTGGGGAGCGGGTGGGCGGACGCCGGGCGCAGCCGGTAGCCGCCGGAGTCGGGCTTGGGGCGCGGGAGGGCGGTGAGCGGCCGGACGCTCTCCCGGGTCTGGGCCCGGGCCGGCGGGCCGCAGTCGGGGCAGAGCGGGTCGGCGAGCAGCGGATACGTCCTGGCCAGCAGGTTCGTCAGATCGATCCGGGTCACCTGGG
>NZ_NEUB01000228.1 GCF_002910825.1 Streptomyces sp. SM1
GCGCCGGGCCGGGGCGTGCCGGTGCCGAGCACGGTCCAGGACTCGGGGACGTGGACGGTGCCCGCCGCCGTGCCGGCGCGTGCGGGCAGGGGCTGCCACTCGGGGCGGAACAGCTCTTCGTGGTGTCCGGTGCGGGTGGCCTTAAAGCGGTCGGGCGAGACGGGCCGCAGCACGAGGGAGCGGGCCGAGAGGACCGGCCGCCCGGTGGCGTCGGTCGCCCGCACGGCGACGGCGTCGCGGCCGGTGGGGGTCAGCCGCAGCCGGAGTTCGGTGGCGCCGGAGGCGTGCAGGCGCACCCCGCTCCAGGAGAACGGCAGCCAGCCCTGCGCGGGACCCTCCAGTACATCGAACACCAGCGCGTGCAGGGCGGCGTCCAGGAGGGCCGGGTGCAGGCCGAACGCGGCGGCGTCCGGCTGCTGCCCGTCCGGCAGGGTGGCGACGGCGTACACCTCGTCGCCGAGCCGCCAGGCCGCGCGCAGGCCCTGGAACGCGGGCCCGTAGGCGAACCCGCCGCCCGCGAAGCGGTCGTACAGGCCTTCCGTGTCGAGCGGGACGGCACCGGGCGGCGGCCACGCCCCGGGGTCGGCCGCGTCGGCCGGTGCGGTCGCCGGTACGGGTTCCCCGGCGGGGGTGAGCAGGCCGCTCGCGTGCCGGGTCCAGGGGGCGTCGGGGCCGTCGTCGGCGGCCCGGGCGTGGACGCTGAGCGGTCGGGTGCCGGAGGCGTCCGGGCTTCCGACGGTGAGCTGGAGTGCGACGGCGCCGTCCGCCGGGAGCACCAGCGGTGCCTCCAGGGTCAGTTCCTCGACCTGGTCGCAGCCGACCTGGTCGCCCGCGCGGACCGCGAGTTCCAGGAAGGCGGTGGCGGGGAACAGTACGCCCTCGTAGACCCCGTGGTCGGCGAGCCAGAGATGGGTGCGGACGGAGAACCTGGCGGTGAAGAGGAAGCCGTCGGAGTCGGCGAGTTCGGTGCCGGCGCCGAGCAGCGGGTGGTCGACCGCCACCAGTCCGGCGGCGGGCAGTCCGGCCGTGGCCGGGCCGCCCTCCAGCCAGTAGACGTCGCGCTGGAAGGCGTAGGTCGGCAGGCCGGCGGCGGCGCGGGAC
>NZ_NEUB01000229.1 GCF_002910825.1 Streptomyces sp. SM1
CGCCGGATCCGCCGCCCTGCTGCGCGCGCCGGGGGCCGGCGTCGGTCCGTTCGCGCTTTTTCTCCCGCGCCGGCGGCTGGGCGCGGCCGCGGGTGCTGTTGACGGTCCGGCCCCGGACGATCCCGATGAAGTCCTCCACCCGGTCCGTCGTCGCCGCCTCGGGCCAGGCCAGGGCCACGCCCGACTCGGGAGCGGCTTCGAGCGGCCGGTGGGTGAGGTCCCTGCGGTGGTGCAGCCGGGCGAGCGACAGCGGCATCACGAGCACGCCGATCCCCGCCGCGACGAGTTCGATCGCGTCCGCGGTGGTGGCGGGCCGCTCCAGGGCGGGCCGGCCGGGCAGGCTCTCCCACTCGAGGACGTCGTCGAGGGGGTGCAGCACGATCTCGTCGGCCAGGTCCTCCGGGGACACCGCGTCGGCCGCCGTGACGAGATGGTCCTTCGGCACCACGACGACCGTCTGTTCGGTGTAGAGAGGGATGGCGCTGAGGACCGTACGGTCGACGGGCAGCCGGACGAGGCCCGCGTCGGCGTCGCCGCCCAGCAGCAGATCCCGCGCCGCCGCCGGGGGCACCTGGGTGAGGGTCAGCGGGACGCCGGGGAACCGCTCGTTCCAGATGCGTACCCATTTGCCGGGCATCACGCCGGGTACGTACACGAGCCGGAACGAGGGGGGCACTGCCGAGCCTGTCACCGGGCCAGGTTACCGGCCGTGGTCGGCGGTCGCGCACACGCTCGATACCCTGGGCTCCATGACGCAACACCAGAGCGCCCAGACGATGAAGCCCGCGACCGCGGCGAAGAAGCTGGGTGTGTACCTCGAGGCCACCCCCGACGCGTTCCGGGAGGGTGCGGTCTCGCGCGCCGAGCTGAACGCGCTCCAGGCGGACCCGCCGCAGTGGCTGCGGGACCTGCGGCGCGACGGCCCGCACCCCCGTCCGGTGGTCGCCGCGAAGCTCGGCGTGTCCATCGCCGGTCTGGCGCGCGGCGGAGTCACCGAGCCCCTGACCACCGACCGGATCGAGGAGCTCAAGCAGGAGCGCCCCGAGTGGCTCGAGCGGGAGCGTGCCACCCAGGCCGAGGTCCGCAAGGAGACGGCACGCATCAAGAAGCGGGACGCGGAGCGCGCGGAGCGCACCGACTGACCCGTCCCGTACACCGTTTCGAACGCCCCCGACCGGTTTCCGCACCGGCTTCGGGGGCGTTTTCGGACTCCGGGGGCGTTCCGGACCCGGAGACCGAAAACGCCAGCCCGCGCCACCCTTCCGGTGGATAGAAATATCTACGAGCATGGCCCGTACCGCACGCGCCCGCAGCGGCGCGCCGAACGCGCCCGGGGTGGGGACATGCACAGCGTCACGTGGAAGCAAGCCGTCGAGTGGCTGGCCGCGGCGGCCACGGACCCGCAGGAGTGCAAGCGCGAGTGGGATCACGGCAGGGGGACGGCGCTGCTCGCGGCGGGCCGGTACTGGGATGTGCTCAGCGTGCCCGACCGGCTCGGGCTTCTCGCCCTGGACATCCTGTGGCGCGACCCCCTGAAGGCGCCCGGGCCCACGCTGGTGGACATCACGGCTCGCAGAGTGGGGTTCTTCCTGCCGCCCGATCCGGTCAGTGAATGGGTGGGATTCGGGGTGCGGCACGTCGGCCGGGGTTCCTGGGTCGCCGTACCGCCGCCGTACCGGCCCGCGGGCCGGCTGGAGTGGCTCGTCCCTCCGGACGGCAGTGGCGCCCTGCACTCCCCCGGCCCGCTCGAGACGGCCCTGCGCAAGGCGACCGGCACGCTCGCCGTGCTGGCGCCGGTCAGCGCGGAGCAGGCGGGGCCGGACGGCTGGTGAGCCGGCCGTCCCCGGCGGCCGGCCCCAGGAGGGGGACGGGGACGAGGAAGGGCACGGGCGGTACCGTCGCACGCTCGCTCACGGTCGGGGCGGCGAAGGAGGCCCACAGGCCGTCGCGGTGCTCCGGGACCGTGAGCCCCTGGCCCGCCACTCCGCGATCAGCGCCGTGTAGATCGGCGTGTGGCCCCCGTACCCGCTGGTGAGTTCGGCGTACGGCCGGCGCGCGGCGTCGTGCCCGAGAAGGCGCCGCGCCGTCCCAGTGCTGTCCATGCCGGAGCAACGCGCCGCCGTGCGCCGGTGGTACGCCGATGGCTCCGGGTCCGCCCGGTCGGGTGAAGCCGTCACCCGACCGGGCCGAGGCCGGGCGGCGGCGTGGACACGGCACTGAACAATCGTTTAGCATGCTGCACATGCGTTCAATCCAGGACGACCGGACCACCCGGGCCGTCATCCGTGACGAGGCACTGCGGATGTTCGCCGAACGGGGGCCGGAGTCGGTGACCGTTCGGCAGATCGCCGGTGCGGCCGGCGTGTCGGCCGGACTGGTGGTGCATCACTTCGGGTCGAAGGACGGACTGCGGCAGGAGGTCGACCAGTACGTCCTGACCGTGTTCGAGGGGATGCTCCGCGAGCTGACCGCCGGCACCGGCGGGCAACCGCTCGACCCGGGCGCCGGGGCGGCGTCGCTGAGCGAGGCGTTCGCCCGGCATCTGCCGGCCGGCTCGCCCCTGCCCGGCTATCTGCGCCGCCTGCTGCTCACCGGGTCGGACACCGGCCGGATGCTGTTCCGGCAACTGTTCGAGCTGAGCCGCCGGGCGCTGGACGAGCTGTCCGCGGCGGGGCTGGCCGCCCCGGGCCGGGACCCGGCCGTCCGCGCGGCCCTGCTGCTCGCCAACGACCTGGCGGTCTTCCTGCTGCGCGACCACCTCGCCGACGTCCTGGGAACCGATCCGCTGTCCGCCGACGGCATGGCCCGCTGGGCCCCCGAGCTGCTCGGCATCTACGCGGGCGGGCTGAACGCGGCCGCACCGGGAGAGGCGCCCCCCAGAGCTTAGGGAGACTTCGCATGCCGTCCGCAACCGCACTCGCACTCGCACTCGCACCACCCGCGCTCGAAGCGCGCGGCCTGCACAAGTCCTACGGCGCCCACCAGGTCCTGCGCGGTGCCGACCTCAGCGTCGCGTCCGGGCAGCTCGTCGCCGTGGTGGGCGAGAACGGCGCCGGGAAATCGACGCTGCTCAAAGCGCTGGCAGGTGTCCTCGCCGCGGACCGCGGGGAGGTGAGCCGCCACGGGACGCTCGGCCACTGCCCGCAGGAGCCCGTGCTCAACGACAGCCTCACCGTGGAACAGCATCTGCGGTACTTCGCCGCCGCCCGGCGGCTGCCCGGTCTGGAGCGCGGTCACGAACTGGCCGGGCGGCTGGGTTACGAGCGGTACCTGGGGACGGTGGCCGGAGAGCTGTCCGGCGGCACCCGGCAGAAGCTCAACCTCACCCTGGCGCTCCTGCACGACCCGGACGTACTGCTGCTGGACGAGCCCTACCAGGGGTTCGACTGGGAGACCTACCTGCGCTTCTGGGAGCTGGCCGAGGACCTGCGCTCCCGCGGCAGGGCGGTCGTGGTCATCACCCATCTCGTCTTCGAGCAGGAGCGCTTCGACCTCCTCGCCGACCTCGTCGACGGAAGGCTCGTCACACGTGTCGCAAACGCCGCGGGGACGGAGGAGACCCGCCATGCGGACATCTGACACCGCGCGGTCCCGGCCGCCGTTCCGGCAGTTCCCCACCGCCCTGCGCTTCTCGGTGCGCGACCAGACCCGCAACCGGCTCGCCGGACTGCTGCTGGCGCTGTTCGTGCCCGCCTGGTACCTGCTGATGAACGCGATGGCCTCGGGCGAGGTGCTGGACTTCAGGCTGTACTCGACCGGTGAGGTGCTGAGCGTCGACGGCGGCCGGCTCACGCTGATCACGGCCGGGCTCAACTGCGTCACCATGATCGCCGGCTTCGTGGTCTTCGACGCCGTACGCAAGGCCCTGGCGTTCGACCGGCGGCTCGTGTTCGCCGGTTACCGGCAGGCCACGCTCATCGGCGCCAAGACCCTGGCCATGGTGGTCGTCGCCACCGCTGTCGCCCTCTACACCGCGCTGGCCGTGCTGGTCTTCTGGCGCCCCTCGGTGGGCGGCTGGTCCGCCGTGCTGGCGGGATTCACCGTCATCGCCCTCACCTACGGCGCGCTGGGCCTGCTGCTGGGCGTCGTGGTCAAGCGTGATCTGGAGGGCTTCTTCCTCATCATCATGGGCGGGCTGATGGACACCTTCCTGCAGAACCCGCTGGGCAATCCACTGGCCAACGAGCCCTTGCTGCAGTGGTTCCCCTCCTTCGGCCCCATGCAGTTCGCGGCGGGCGGCGCCTTCGGGGACACCGCCCTGTGGGGACATCTCGCCCTCGGTCTGCTCTGGGCCTCCGCGTTCAGCGCGGTCGGACTGACCGTGTTCCGGATCAGGACCCGCAGCCGGAACCGGGCGCGGTGACCGGCCGCCGCTGCGTGCCGGGCCGGGGTTGACCCTCGACCTTGTCGAGGGGCCAGGGTCGTGGGTGTGGAGAGCGAGAGCGAGATGTACAGCATCGGTGAGACGGCCCGGGACAGCGGGCTGGGCGTGAGTGCCCTGCGGTTCTACGACCGTGCCGGTGTCCTGGTTCCCGACCGGGTGGATCCGGTCAGCGGCTACCGCTGGTACGCGCCCGGGCAGCTGGACGAAGCCAGGGTGCTGGCCCGGTTGCGCCGGGCCGGCATGCCGCTGGCGGACATCCGGCTGGTGCTGGCCGGCTGGACGGGCGCCGACACCGATCTCGTACGGCAGCTCCTCCAGGCGCATCTGCGCCGGCTGGAAGAAGGGCTGACCGACGCCCGTGCCGAGTTCTCCGCGCTCCGAGCCCTACTGGACCAAAGGGAGAACCCCATGACCTCACCCCGTACCGACACCACCGTCCGGCTGGCCCTCTCCGGCCCCCGGCTGGCCGCCGCCCTGGACGCGGTCCGGTTCGCGGCCGGCACCGACCCGGAGCTGCCGATGCTCGGCGGGATCCATCTCGACCTCGACGACGGCGGACTGCGTCTGGTGGCCACCGACCGGTACCGGATGGCCGTGGCGCACCCGGGCGCCGACGGGCACGACGGGCCACACGTGCGGACAACCGTGCCGCTGCCGCTCGCCGACGCCATGCGGGCGCTGCTGGACGGCGATCAGGAGGTGCGGCTCGTCCTGGACGGCGACCGCGTGACCCTCGAGGCCGGGGACCGGCAGACGGCCGGCCGGTGCCTCGGCCACGACTTCCCCGACTACCGGCGTCTGGTCCGCCTCCCGGCCGGGCGGCGCGCTCTTGTGGACGTACCGGCGTTCCTGGAGGCGGTGCGCACCGGTCCCGTACGCGAGCAGGAAGGGGGGCTGGGCGAGCTGAGCGTGCTGGAGGTGTCGGACGACGGGTCGGTCGCCGTCACCGGGGACGGGGCCGCCGGCCGGGACTTCGTCGCCGTCAATCGCGCGTTCCTGCTGGAGGCGCTGACCGCGGGGGCCCGTGACCGGCTGGTCCTGGAGTTCGGCGCCCCCACCGCGCCCCTCGCCGTCCGCCGGCCGGACGACGAGCACACGTTCTCGCTGCTGATGCCGGTCCGGCTGGAGAGCTAGGGCGGGCCGGCGGCTCCTCGCCTCGCGGGCGGGCCGGGCCGTCCCGCGCGGCACCGCGGAGAGGGGCGCCGTCCGTTCCGGCGGACGGCGCCCCCGGGCGGTTCAGCGTTCGACGCCGCTGTCCTCCACCGGTTCCAGCGTCTCCGCGGCCGGCGTCACGCTCCGCGCGGGCGTGATGTCGGCCGACGCCGTGCGCAGTGCGGTCAGGCGCAGTGCGAGGGGCTCGGTGTAGCGGGCGGTGAGCGGGCCGAGGACGACCAGGACCAGCACGTACGCGGTGGCCAGCGGGCCGAGGTCCGGCTCGATGCCGGCGGTGACCGCGAGGCCGGCGATGACGATCGAGAACTCGCCGCGCGCCACCAGGGTGCCGCCCGCGCGCCAGCGGCCCTTGGGCGAGATCCCCGCCCGGCGGGCGGCCCAGTAACCGGTGGCGATCTTCGTCAGCGCGGTGACGACGGCCAGCGCGAGGGCGGGCAGGATCACCGGCGGGATGGACTGCGGGTCGGTGTGCAGACCGAAGAAGACGAAGAACACCGCGGCGAACAGGTCACGCAGCGGCGCCAGCAGGTTGTGCGCGCCCTCGGCGACCTCACCGGACAGGGCGATGCCCACCAGGAACGCGCCCACGGCCGCCGAGACCTGGAGCTGCTGGGCCAGTCCCGCGACCAGCAGGGTGAGCCCCAGCACGACCAGCAGCAGCTTCTCCGGGTCGTCGCTGGAGACGAACCGTGAGATGACCCGCCCGTAACGGACGGCGACGAACAGCACGAGCCCGGCGACGCCCAGCGCGATGCCCAGGGTGACGCTGCCCGCGGCGATGCTCACGCCGGCCAGCAGGGCGGTGATGATCGGCAGGTAGACCGCCATCGCCAGGTCCTCGAGCACCAGGATGCTGAGGATCACCGGCGTCTCGCGGTTGCCGAGCCGGCCGAGGTCGCCGAGCACCTTGGCGATGACACCGGAGGAGGAGATCCAGGTGACGCCGGCCAGCACCACCGCGGCGACCGGGCCCCAGCCGAGCAGCAGGGCGAGGGCGGCGCCCGGCAGCGCGTTCAGCGTCATGTCCACGAGGCCGGCCGGGTACTGGGTCTTGAGGTTGGAGACCAGGTCGCTGGCCGTGTACTCGAGGCCGAGCATGAGCAGCAGCAGGATCACGCCGATCTCGGCGCCGATCGCCACGAACTCCTCACTCGCGCCGAGCGGGAGCAGCCCGCCCTCGCCGAACGCGAGGCCGGCCAGCAGATAGAGGGGGATCGGGGAGAACTGCAGACGTCCGGCGAGGCGGCCCAGCAGACCGAGCCCGAGGATGATCGCGCCGAATTCGATCAGGAAGGTCGCGGAAGAGTGCACGCGCTCACTCCCGACCCAGAATCGAGGCGGCGGCGTCGATGCCCTCGCGGGTGCCGATCAGGATCAGTGTGTCCCCTCCGGCCAGCCGGAAGTCCGGCGCGGGCGACGGGATCGCCTCGGCCCTTCGCAGTACGGCCACGATGGACGCTCCCGTGTCGGTGCGTATCCGGGTCTCGCCCAGCAGCCGGCCGTTCCAGTGGGAGACCGAGGACAGTTCGATGCGTTCGGCGACCAGCCCCAGGTCGGTGGTGTGCAGCAGGTTGGGGCTGTGGTGGGCCGGCATCAGCGCGTCGATGAGCGCGGCCGACTCGGCGATGGTCAGGCGCAGCGACCGGGCACAGGCGTCCGGGTCGTCGGAGCGGTAGACGTTGACCGTGCGGGCACCGTCGCGGTGCGCGATCACGGACAGGTGCTCGTGCTCACGCGTGGTGAGGTCGTACTTCACGCCGATGCCGGGCAGCGGCGTCGCGCTCATCCGTGGAGCAGGCACAGCCCGTCCCCTTCCCGATTCTTCTGATGTCATCCGGTGCGGGGTGTCGGACCGGCCGTCCCCACGGCACTGGTGGTCCACCCCCACGGGGGTAATGGTGCCATCCCGCCAAACGGCCGGAACATGGGTGTTGTCACGGATGGACAACGCCCGGTGCGGCGGAAAGGATCCACGGGGTGACCGTGTTCGCGCAGCTGAGAGCCTTCGTGAGGGCCCGGTGGGCGGGATGACGCGTACGCGCCGTCCGTCGTGGGTACCCGCACGCACTGCCAGGGACGGGAGTGTGACGTGGACGACACGGTGATCGTCGGAGTGGACGGTTCGCCGTCCAGCCTCGCCGCGGTGGATGTCGCGGCGAGGGAGGCGCGGCTGCGTGGCGCGCGGCTGCGGATCGTGCACGCCTTCAGCCGGCCGGCCGACCTGGACCCGATGATCCACGGGGTGCTGGCGCAGGCGGAGCAGCGTGCCCATGACCGTACGCCGGGGCTCGAGGTCAACCGGACCGTGGCGTCCGGCGACACGCTGACGGTGCTGCGGAGCGAGGCGCGGCACGCGGTGCTGACGGTGGTCGGCGAGCGGGGGCACAGCGCGTTCGGGGCTCTGCTGCTGGGTTCGACCGCACTGCAGCTGGCGGCGCACGGGCACGGCCCGCTGATGGTGGTCCGCGGCCGGGACGATCCGCAGGGTCCTGTTCTGCTCGCGGTGGACGGCTCCCCGGTCGGTGACGCAGCGGCGTCCTTCGCCTTCGCCGAGGCCGCGCTGCGCGGGGCCCCGCTGGTCGCGATGCACGTGTGGAACACCTGGAGCGAGCCGACGCCGTACGAGGCCCCGGCCGATCCGTTGAGCGTGGTGGTGGATCTCGACCAGCTCGTGGAGCGGCACCGGCGGGTGCTGGAGGAGGCGGTGGCGCCGGGGCGGGCCGCGCATCCGGGGGTCGCGGTGGAGCTCCGGCTGGAACGGGCCCGGGTGCGTCACGCCCTGCTGGACGCGACCCGGGAGGCCCAGCTGGTGATCACCGGAGCCCGGGGGCACGGCGGTTTCGCCGGGATGCTGCTCGGTTCGGTCAGCCAGGCGCTGCTCCATCACGCC
>NZ_NEUB01000230.1 GCF_002910825.1 Streptomyces sp. SM1
CTCGCCGGGCAGGCCGCGCGCCCGCGGCCCGTGCCGCACCCGCGAGCACGTGGACCTGACGGCGCAGACCAAGCACCGGCCCGTGTCCGGGCGGCGCCCCCGCAGCCCCGGTGTCTCCCACGCCCACGCGTCGGTCCGCCCAAGGCCCGGATCACGCGATCCGGCGTCGAAAAGACAGCCGTGCCTCACAACCAGCCGGCGAACTCCAGCAACAGCTCCGCGTCCCGCTCCCGCCCCACCCGCCGCGCCCGTACGCCGGATTCCACCGCACGGAACAGCGTCCAGCCCCGCAACCGCTCCCGGTCGACCTCCAGGGACTCCGCGAGCCGCTTCACCCGCCGCCGCGTCGTCGCCGCGCCGGACGGCTGGGCGATGAGATCCTCCACACGGTCGCGGACCAGCCGCGCCAGATCGAACGCGTGCTCGCCGACCACCGGGTCCGGCCCCACCGCCAGCCACGGCATCCGCTCCCCGGAGAGCACCTTGCTCTGCCGGAACGTCCCGTGCAGCAGCCGGTGCTCCGGCGGCTCCGCCAGCAACTCCTCGCGGGCCGTCAGCGCCGCCTCCACCAACGGGGCCACCTCCGGATCGGCCGAAGCGCTCGCCCGCATCGCCCGCGCCTGCCGCCCCGTCCGTGTCGCCACCGTCTCGAAGCCGTGTTCCTCCGGCGGGTCCACCCAGAGCCGGCGCAGCGTCCCCGCCGCCTCCAGCAGCGCCTTCGCCTCCGGCAGCGTGCGCACCGACATGTCGGGATGCAGCCGCTCCAGCAGCAGCACGCCCTCCGCCCCGGACGGCGACGAGGAGGAAGTGGAAGAGGGCGGATCCTCCAGCAACCGCACCGCTCCCCGCCCGTCCCAGCGGGCCAGCGCGGCCCGCTCGCTCTCCGGGCGCGCCCGGCGCGGCGCCAGCTTCAGCACGGCGGGCCCGCCGTCGGCCGTGCGGACCAGCACCACCAGGCTGCTGCGCCCACCCGGCACCTGCACCCGCTCCACGGTCAACTCGCGCTGTGCAACGGCCTCGTGTGCCACCTGCGGCAGCTTCTCCAGCCAGTCGTCGTCCTCGGGCGCCGTCTCACCGAGTGCCCTCACCAGACGCTGCGGCGGTTCGAAAACCATGCGCGAGTCGTTCCCTTCCTGCTGTACGCGGTACCTGCCGCCCCCCGTCGCGTCACACCGTCGGCGCCGGTGTCCCCGAAGCCGTACCGCCCCGCTCGGCGAGCCCAGGGAAGGCTACGCTCTCCCCGCTCCAGCGCACCGACCGCACCGCCGCCTCCCGCATCGCCTCGGCGGCCTCCCGGCGCCGCTCACCGGTGCTCGCACGCA
>NZ_NEUB01000231.1 GCF_002910825.1 Streptomyces sp. SM1
ATCTATCTGCTGGAGGCCGGGGACACGGCCGTCGCGCGGCTGCGGGAGCGGCTCGACCGGCTGGGCGACTCGCTCGTCGTGGTCGGCGGCGACGGACTGTGGAACGTCCATGTGCATGTCGACGACGCCGGCGCCGCCGTGGAGGCCGGCGTCGAGGCCGGGCGGCCGTACCGGATCCGGATCACCCACTTCGGTGCCGGCGACGTCCACACCACGGGGGCCGGGCGGGCCCGGGGCGAACGTGCCGAACGGGCCGTCGTGGCCGTGGTGCCCGGTGAGGGTCTGGCGGGGCTGTACACGGAGGCGGGTGCGACCGCCGTGCTCGCGCGCCCCGGGGAGCCGCCCGCCAGCGGTGAGCTCGTCGAGGCCGTACGGCGGGCCCACGCGCGGGAGGTCGTGCTCCTGCCCAACGACGCGGAGCTGCGCCACACCGCCGCCGCGGCGGCCGAGCAGGTCCGGGCCGAGGGCATCAGGGTGGCCCTCATCCCGACCCGTTCCGCGATCCAGGGCATCGCCGCGCTCGCCGTGCACGAGCCGGGGCGCCGCTTCGACGAGGACGTGGTGTCGATGACCTCGGCGGCGGGCGCGACCCGCTACGCCGAGGTGACGGTCGCCGAGCGACAGTCCTGGACGATGGCGGGCATCTGCCAGGCCGGAGACATCCTCGGCCTCGTCGACGGGGACGTCGCCGTGATCGGCCAGGACGTCACGGCCACCGCCGAGGCCGTCCTCGACCGCATGCTCGCGGCCGGCGGCGAACTGGTCACCCTGGTCCTCGGCGACGACGCCCCCGAGTCCGTCGCCGCCCATCTGGAGACCAGGGTCCGTGCGGGCCATCTCGCCGTCGACACGGTGGTCTACCACGGCGGCAGACAGGGCGCCGTCCTGCTCATCGGCGTCGAGTGACCTCCACCCCGGACCACCTCCCGGACCATCTCCCGGACCACCTCCCGGGCCGGCCGGCCCCGGCCGTGCGCGAGGTGGCCCTGTGCCACGGCGGCCACCTGCCTTCGGCCCGGTGCGCGGTGGGCCCGGGCGGTTCTTGCCGGCCGAACCTCGTTC
>NZ_NEUB01000232.1 GCF_002910825.1 Streptomyces sp. SM1
CGCCGACCGCGCCGTCGTCCGGGGGTCCCGAGGGGGACGACGGTGCCGAGGACGCCGTCAGGCTGCTCCCGGCGCTGGTCAGAAGCATGTCCAGGGCCGTCGGGTAGGCGCTGGTGACCATGCGGGTGGCCAGCAGCGGGGCGGCCTCGGCGAGGCGGGGGTGGGTGGTGGCCGGGAGGCGGGCGTAGGTCGACTGCCACATGTCCTCGTCGGCGCGGCGCGCGGCACTGGGCAGCGCCAGGGTCGCGGCGTCGAGGGCGGCGAAGGCCAGGGTGGTGTCGATGAAGGCGTGGTAGACACGTACCGCCTCCGGCAGCGGGAAGCCCGCGGTGCGCAGCACGTCCAGTACCGCCTCGTCGGCCGCGAGTTCGCAGCCGCGGCCGGATACGCGGCTCGCCGTGAGGACCGCCGCCTGCGGGTGCGAGAGGTAGGCGGTGTGGATGCGCAGCCCGATGGCCCGCAGGTCGTCCTGCCACTGCCCGGCCGGGCGCCACCCGTGCATCGCCCGGCCGATCAGCGCGTCACCGATGGCGAGGGTCAGTTCGTCCATGCCGCGGAAGTAGCGGTAGAGGGTGCTGGGGTCGCAGTCCAGGGCGAGACCCAGCCGGCGGGCGGTCAGGCCCGCGCTGCCGTGCTCGCGCAGCAGCCGCAGCGCGGCTTCGACGATCAGCGTCTCGGACAGCACCAGGCCGCTCCTGGTGGGCCTGCGGCGCCGCCGCCGCTCCTCGGGAACCACACGTTTCGGCATGCCCTCTCCCCGCTCCGGCCTTATGCCAACGCCATTGACCTTACGTCGGCGTACCGCGTTGTATCCACGTCGGGGCCCCGCGTACGCCTCCGGGTTCCGTGAGATACATGAGGATGAAAGGGAGTGCGCCGTCATGCGTGTACTGCTTGTGGGAGCGGGCGGAGTGGGTACCGCGATCACCCGGATCGCGGCCCGGCGGCCGTTCTTCGACCTGATGGTGGTGGCTGACTACGACCCGGCCCGGGCCGAGGCGGCGGTCGCGGCCCTCGGCGCGGACGGCGCCCGGTTCCGGGCCGAGCGCGTGGACGCCGGCGACGAGAACCTGGTGCGGGCCCTGCTCGAACGGCACGGTTGCGATGTCCTGCTCAACGCCACCGATCCGCGGTTCGTGATGCCGCTGTTCCGGGCCGCGCGGGACCGCGGTGCCGTGTATGTCGACATGGCGATGTCCCTCTCCCGGCCGCACGCCGAACGCCCGTACGAGGAGTGCGGGGTCAAACTCGGCGACGAGCAGTTCGCGCGGAACGCCGACTGGGAGAAGGCCGGCGGGCTGGCCCTGGTCGGCATGGGTGTGGAGCCCGGCCTGTCGGATGTCTTCGCCCGGTACGCCGCCGACGAACTCTTCGACGAGATCGAGGAGATCGGCGTCCGCGACGGCGCGAACCTCACGGTGGACGGCCATGACTTCGCTCCCTCCTTCAGCATCTGGACCACCATCGAGGAATGCCTCAACCCGCCGGTCGTCTACGAGAAGGACCGCGGCTGGTTCACCACCGAACCCTTCAGCGAACCCGAGGTGTTCGACTTCCCGGAGGGCATCGGGCCGGTGGAGTGCGTCAACGTCGAGCACGAGGAGGTGCTGCTCGTCCCCCGCTGGGTCGACGCCCGCCGGGTCACCTTCAAGTACGGCCTGGGCCGCGAGTTCGTCGACACCCTCAGGACGCTGCACCTGCTGGGCCTGGACCGCACCGAGCCGGTGACCGTGCCGGGTCCCGGCGGGCCGGTGCAGGTCTCCCCCCGGGACGTCGTCGCCGCCTGCCTGCCCGACCCGGCGACGCTCGGCGAGCGGATGCACGGCAAGACCTGTGCCGGCACCTGGGTACGGGGCACCAGGGGCGGGGCACCGCGCGAGGTGTATCTGTACCACGTGGTCGACAACCGGTGGTCCATGGACGAGTACGGCTGTCAGGCCGTGGTGTGGCAGACCGCCGTCAACCCGGTCGTCGCCCTCGAACTGGTCGCCGGCGGCGTCTGGTCGGGCACGGGCGTGCTCGGTCCGGAGGCGTTCCCCGCGGGCCCGTTCCTGGAACTGCTGACCGCGTACGGTTCGCCCTGGGGGCTGCGCGAGCAGTGACCGTCCGCACGCGGCCGCGCCGTTTCACCTCGTGACGACAGGTGACCCGAAGGGGAACAAGGCATCCGAGGGGATGTGAACCTACTCCGATCGCAGGTGACTTTTCGATGGACAACTGGCGAAGCGGCGCGGCCTGCCGGACCGAGGATCCCGAACTCTTCTTCCCGATCGGCACCTCCGGGCCCGCCCCGGTCCAGACGGAACAGGCCAAGGCCGTGTGCCGGGGATGCCCCGTACGGGAGCAGTGCCTGGAATGGGCGCTGGAGACGGGGCAGTCCATCGGTGTGTGGGGCGGCACGAGCGAGACCGAACGACGTGCGCTGAAGCGGCGCATCGCCGCGCGGCGGGCCGGTGGCGGCTCGTGAGGCGTTCTCCCGTACCGTGCCCGCCGGAGACCTCCGAAAGGGGCAGACCATGAGCGTGCGCGTGCGCCGTGTCCACGAACCGCCCGAGCCGGACGACGGCGTCCGCGTCCTGGTCGACCGGCTGTGGCCGCGCGGTCTGGCCAAGGACGCGGCACAGGTGGACGCGTGGCCCAAGGGGCTGACGCCGTCGACGGAGCTGCGCCGCTGGTACCACGGGGACGGGGGTTCGTACGAGGAGTTCCGCGGGCGCTACGAGGCCGAGCCGGCCGCTCCGGAGGCGGCCGAACTCCTGGACGGCGTGAGGGAGCCGGCCGGGAAGGGCGCCGTGACCCTGCTGACCGCGTCCAAGGACACCGAGCACAGCCAC
>NZ_NEUB01000233.1 GCF_002910825.1 Streptomyces sp. SM1
CACGTCCGCCGCGGTCCAGCGCCGGTGCCGGCCACCGGTGTGCCGGTCGGGGCCGAGCCCGTAGCGGTGGTCCCAGGTACGGACCGTGGTGGGAGCCACCCCCAGGCGCCTCGCCACCTCGCCGGTGGTCAGCCCGCCGCCGGCCGGGACGCCCTCGCCGTCCTGGTGTCCGCCGCTTTCCGTCAGCTCACCCATGACCCCACGGTACGACGCACGAACGACGCAGGTCATTCTGCGTCGTTCGTGCGTCCGGCACGGGTGCCCGGCGTTCACCGCTCCCTACCTCACGCGGGGCCGGTGCTCGTACGCACGTGCGGTACGGGGTGTTCCGTGAGCGGTTCGGTCCCTTCGGCGGTCTCGCCGAGGAAGCCGCCCGACTGGTGCTGCCACAGCTTGGCGTAGGCACCCTCCGCCGCGAGCAGTTCCCCGTGGCTGCCCTGCTCGACGACCCGTCCGCGGTCGAGGACGACGAGACGGTCCATGCCGGCCACAGTGCTCAGCCGGTGGGCGACCACGAGGGCCGTGCGTCCCTCCATCAACCGCCACAGGGCGTCCTGGACGAGGAGTTCGCTCTCCGAGTCCAGGGCGCTGGTCGCCTCGTCGAGGAGCAGGATCGGGGCGTCGCGCAGGATGGCCCTGGCGAGCGCGACTCGCTGGCGCTGGCCGCCCGACAGTTTGACTCCCCGTTCCCCCACCAGTGTGGCGAAGCCGTCGGGGAGTTGGCCGGCGAACTCCGTGACGTGCGCGGCCTCGGCCGCCGCGTGGATCTCCGCGTCGGTCGCGCCGGGACGGGCGAAGGCGATGTTGTCCCGGAGGCTGCGGTGGAACATGGCGGGTTCCTGCGGGACGTAGGCGATCAGTGAGCGCAGGTCCCTCTGGCGCAGCCGGCTGATGTCCTGACCGCCGATCAGGACGCGTCCCGCGTCGATGTCGGACATCCGCAGCAGGAGCCGGGTGAGTGTGGTCTTGCCGCCGCCGGACCTGCCGACCAGGCCGATCCGGGCGCCCGCGGGCACGTCCAGGCCGAGGCCCCGGAAGATCGGCTTCGCACCCTGGTGGGCGAAGGTCACCGCTTCGAAGCGGACGCCGGTGTCCCGTGGTGCGAGCGGTTCGGGTTCTGCCGGGTCGGTCACGGTGGGCGGATCCAGCAGCAGCTCCGTGAACTGCGCGGCCTCGGTCATCGAGCTCTCCAGACGCCGGTAGATCTGGTTGAACTCGAACATGATCTGGGTGGCGTTGGAGTAGTAGGTGAAGGCGACGACGATCTCCTCCACCCCCTGGCCCGGGCCGCCGAAGGCGACGGCGACCAGCAGGCCCAGCACGTTGGTCAGCACGGACATCGGGGCGATCAGGACGTCGACGCGCAGGTTGCCGTAGTCCCACGACCTCAGCGTCAGGCGCCGGGACTCCGCCACCCGGCCGCGGTGTTCGTCCGCCTCCCGCCGCTCGGCCGCGAAGGCCCGGATGGTCTCCATGTTCGTGAGGCTGTCGGCGACGTGCCCGGAGACCCGGGCGATCGCGGCCTCCCGGTCGTTGACGAGCCGCTGCCGGCGGCGGATCAGCGGAGTCGCGGCCACCACGGTCAGCGCGATCATCACGAGGAGGCCCGCGACGAGCATCGGTTCGTAGCTCCACAGCACCACGGCGCCGAACAGCAGCGGGACGAGGCTGCCCACGATCCGGTACGTCAGCGTGTCGACGAAGTCCTCGAAGCGCCTGCCGAAGCCGAGTACCCGTTTGGTCAGGGAGCCGGCGAAGTTGTCGTGGAAGAACGCCGCGTCCTTGGCGAGGAGTTCGTCCATGCCGCTGACGTACAGGTGCTCCGCGCCGAGGGCGTCCACGCGGTTCAGGCAGTGCTGCCCGATCCGCCACACGGTCTCGGCGAGCAGCAGCACGGCACCGAAGGCCAGCACGTACGGCAGCGCCGAACCGAGGGTGAGGCCCTCCTCGTCGGCGGCCTGGCCCGCCAGTTCGGCGATCAGCAGAGGGGCCACGTAGCGGATGCCGATGTTGCCCACGGCCGGCAGGAGCAGCGCGGGCAGCGCCAGGGCGCGCAGGCGCAGCAGTTCCCGGCCGTAACGGTGCAGCGCCAGGACGACCGCGCTCCTGCCCGGCGCCGGCCCACGTGTGTCTGTCGTTCCCATCACACTCCCGGAGGTTCGGAGGTCGGAAGTCTCCCGTCTGCGGCATTTGCCGGTCCAGGCGTTTACCGCGGACCGGCGAGAACCGGACACCTCCGCATTCGCGTTCGCAACCCGAACGCATGCGCGGCTCCAGGGAACAATTCGGCGACTTTCCGAACCGGTCGCGGTCACACAGCGACGATCCGGCATATACGTCCGATCATCGGCGGTCATCCCTGGCAACCCGCGCCCTCGGACCTCGACCGCCTGCCTACGGTGCCACCGCGACCAGGACGACGCGGGTGATGCCGCGTCCGGGCCGGCGCACCTGACGAATCGACTGAAGAGGGAGACGTCCATGGCAACCGTGGAAGTGTCGCTGAAGGACATCATGACCGCCATCGAAGGGGCCCTGGGGGCTGCCGTCGTCGACTACTCCAGCGGCATGGCGCTGGGAACCCTGGGCGGAGGGAAGGACCTGGACCTCACCGTCGCGGCCGCCGGCAACACGGACGTGATCCGCGCCAAGGTGCGCACGATGGAACTGCTGGGCCTGACGGGTCAGATCGAGGACATCCTCATCACCCTCGAGTACCAGTACCACCTCATCCGGCTGGTCACCGGCCGCAGCGGCAACGGCCTGTTCCTGTACCTCGTCCTCGACAAGTCCCGGTCGAACCTGGCGATGGCCCGCCACCAGCTCAAGCGGATCGAAGAACAGTTGGAGGTGTGAACGATCCGGATTCCTGGCCGACGCACGCCCATGATGTGAAGACTTCTTCAAGTCACCACATCAACATGGTCCCAAGCCATGCATGTGCGGCGCGGCGAGCGAGAAGGATCGGCAGCGAAGGACGGCACATCGTGCGGCGGCGCGTCTTCGGGGCGCCGCCGCGCCTTGGAGAACATCCCCGACGCGGCAGGGAGCGCGCACCGATGCAAGTCCCCCTCTACCAGGCCAAGGCGGAGTTCTTCCGCATGCTGGGACACCCTGTGCGCATCAGGGTCCTGGAGCTGCTGCAGCACGGGCCGGTGCCGGTGCGGGACCTGCTCGCCGACATCGACATCGAACCCTCCAGCCTCTCGCAGCAGCTGGCCGTGCTCAGGAGGTCCGGCATAGTCGTCTCGGTCCGGGAGGGCTCCACCGTCAGCTACGCCCTCGCCGGAGGTGACGTCGCCGAACTGCTGCGTGCGGCACGGCGGATCCTCACCGAGCTGCTGGCCGGGCAGAGCGAACTCCTGGCCGAACTACGGCAGTCCGACGCACCGGTGCCGTCGCCGTCAGTACCGTCGGTGCCCAAGAGCAGACAGGGCTGAACTCACCGTCGGCGGCGGCAGCCCGTGCCGGAGCCGGGGCTGCCGCCGTCCCGGAGGTGCTTCACAGGTCGGCTGGTGTGTCCAGGCCGGTCAGGGCTCCCACGGGGTCCGGATCGGGGGTGCCGCGGGGCCACCAGTCCTCGTGGCCCGGTTCGGACTCGTAGGCGTACCAGAGGTGGTCACGGCCGAGGCGGAGCTGGACCTGGCCGCGGGGGTGGGTGAGGCGGTTGCGCCAGGGGCGGAAGGCGGGGAGGTCGGCGGCGAGGAGGAGGGGGCGGG
>NZ_NEUB01000234.1 GCF_002910825.1 Streptomyces sp. SM1
GGACGGCCAACCT
Organism: Streptomyces sp. SM1; assembly: GCF_002910825.1. GTDB lineage: Bacteria > Actinomycetota > Actinomycetes > Streptomycetales > Streptomycetaceae > Streptomyces > Streptomyces okerensis. Next base: position 14 of record NZ_NEUB01000234.1, read on the forward strand.
CCCGCGGGGGCCGCCCCCCGTGACACCGGGACCCGTCCGCGACCGGCCGCCGCGCGTCATGACCGCGTCGTGACGCGCACCGCCGACTCCCGCACCACCCGGACTCCGCCCCACGTGGTGACCGCCCGCCCCACCCGTCCGCCCCACCCGGGCGGCCGAACCGGAAGGGAGAATCCATGTACGGGACTCCTCACCTCCGTGGTGATGCCCGGCGTCCGGGCCCGGCGGCCGCCGAACGCTCACGCGGGACGGTGAAATCCCGGCGCGGGCCGATGGAACCGAGCCGCGCCGGGGGATCACTGGGATCATGACAAGTGCATCGTTCCAGCGCACCCTCACCCTGCCCGCCTCGCTCTGCGAGAACGCCGCGGAGCACCTGGAGCAGGCAGCCAGGCGGACGGTCGACGGAGCCGGAATCCCGCTGAAGGCGTTCCGCGCGGCCGCCGAGAGCGACTACACCCTCCCGGTCGCCGTGGTCGAACAGGCGGCGGGCTGTCTGCTCGTCCTGGCCACGGAGACCGCGCAGACCGTACGTCCGTCGGTGCTGCGTACCACCATCGGTGTCGCCCTGTGCCTGCGCGACGCCGTGGAGGCGGTCCACCAGCCCGCGCTCACCACCCGGTTCTGGTGACGGCACGCCGATTGCCCCCATGCCCCGGGGGAACCCGGCGCGTTCGCACCACCGACACTTCCAGGAGCATTCCATGAGTCTGTTGCGTGTCCTCGGCCGGCCGATGCTGGCATCGATGTTCGTCGCGGGCGGGCTGGATTCCGTCCGTCACCCCCAGAACGTCGCAGGCGTCGCGGAGCCCGTCGTCCGGCCCGTCACCGACCGCGTCCCGCTGCTGCCGGACAGCACCGAGGACTGTGTGCGCCTGAGTGGCGCCGTCCGGGTCGTGGGCGGTCTGCTGCTGGCCACCGGACGCATGTCCCGCCCGGCCGCGCTCGTGATCGCCGTCACGCTGATCCCCACGACGCTGGCCGCGCACCGCTTCTGGGAGGAGGAGGACCCCGATCAGAAGGCCCAGCAGCGCATCCACTTCCTGAAGAACCTCTCCATGCTCGGCGGCCTGCTGATCGCCGCCGACGACACCGGATCCGCCCCCTCGCTGGCGTGGCGCGGCCGGCACGCCGCCCACGACCTGCGACGCGACGCCCGCCTGGTCCGCCACTCCGTCCGGGCCGGCGCCGGGCCCGCCGCGGTGGCCGGCCGGGTCCGGGCCAAACTCTCCTCCTGAGACACCGGCGGAGTTAGCACCCGGCCGACGAGGGGACCCGGCTGGGGCGGAGTGGGCCCGGACAGGCGCCACCGAACCGGAGGAGAAGGACATGGGACACGGAGGCAACGTCATCGACGAACTGGTGACCGATCACCGGGAAGTCGAGGAGCTCTTCGGCAAGATCGAGGCGCTGCCGCCCGGCCACAAGGACCGCAAGGTCTACGCGGACCAGGCCACGATCGAGCTGGTCAGGCACTCCGTGGCCGAGGAGGCGTACCTCTACCCGGCCGTGCGGGAGCACCTGCCGAACGGCGACGCCCTGGCCGACCAGGAGCTCGAGGACCACGCCACGGCCGAGCAGACCATGAAGGACCTCGAGGGCTGCGACGCGGGCGACGCCGAGTTCGACCGGCTCATCGGCTCACTGATGGCCGAGATCCGTGAGCACATCGCCGACGAGGAGCAGAACCTCTTCCCGCAGCTGCGCGCCGCCTGCTCACCCGAGCAGCTCGACGAGCTCGGTGACAAGGTCCGGCAGGCGAAGAAGACGGCCCCCACCCGGCCGCACCCGTCCGCCCCGGACAAGCCCCCGCGAACAAGCTGCTCGCCCCGGGCACCGGCATGGTCGACCGGCTCCGCGACGCGCTGAGCGGACGCGGCAAACTGGGCTGAGACCGCTGGTGAGGGCCCGCCGCGAGCGGCGGGCCCTCAGGCGTGCCCGCGCCCTGTGAGCAACCACACTCGCCGTCCCAACCTCCCGGAGACACAGCACATTTGACCCGCACGGCCGTGTACGTGCCCGGCCGGCCGGAACCGACTCGGCGTTCCCTTCTGCCACGATGGTCCGCGCCCAGTCCAGGTGAGGGAAGCCGCCGCGCAGCGCAGCCGGCGTTCCGTTTCCCGCGCCCCCTTCGCTGAGCCGTCCGGCTCGTCTCCGAGTAGCGCACTGTGTCTTCCTCACCCACCCCTGCCCAGCCCGTCTCCCGCTCGCCCTGGCGGTCCCTGCGGCACCGCAGCATGCGCTGGTGGTCCGTCGCGAACTTCGTGTCGAACGCCGGTACGTGGATGCAGCTCACGGTGCAGAACCTGCTGGTCCTGCAGATCACCGGCTCCGCCGCCGCCACCGGCCTGTCCATGTCCGTGCAGGCCGCTCCGGCCCTGACGATGAACGTCCTCGGCGGCGCGGCGGTCGACCGCCGGCCGCGGAAGCTGACGGCCGCCGTCAGCCAGGCGATGCTGTCCGCGATCGCGTTCACCACGGCGTTCCTGGTGGCGCTGGACCGGCTCGACCTGACCTCGCTGATGGTGCTGGCCGCCGTCACCGGCATGATCGCCACCGTCGACAACCCGGCCTGTGCCCTGCTGGGCAACGATCTCGTCCCCGCCGAGGACGTGCCCTCCGCCATCGGCGTGGGCGCGCTGGTCTTCAACGCGGGCCGGCTCGCGGGCGCCGCGCTCGCCGGAGTGACGGTCGGGTTCCTCGGCACCGCGGCCGCCTATTTCGCCAACGGGTTCTCCTTCCTGTTCGTGACCGCGGTCATCCCGTTCCTGCGCCCGGCGGCGGGAGCGGTCCGGCAGGTCGGCGAGAAGGGGAAGCGCCCGCAGGCCGCCATGAGCGTCCGCGAGGGGCTCGCCTTCTTCGCCCGCCGGCCCCGGCTGATGGCGCTCGCCGGGGTCACCGGCATCAGCGCGGTCTTCGGCCGCCACTACGGGCTCACCCTCGCCGTCCTGGTCACCGGGCCGCTCGCCGGCGGCGCGGGTGCGTTCGGCACGGTCTCCACGGTCCTCGCGGTCGGCGGAATCCTCGGCGCGGTGCTCGGCGCGCGGCTGCGCAGGCCGTCGGTGCGGCTGGTCGGCGCCCTCGCGGCGACGGGCGCGCTGCTCCAGGTGGTGGCGGGGACGTCGCCGTCGCTGGCCGTGCTGCTGGTCCTGGTGCTGCCCATGGCGGTCGTCGAATCGGTCTCCGACACCGCCGGAACGGCCGTCCTGCAGACCGATCCGCCCGCCCATCTGCGGGGACGGGTGCTCGGCGTCTGGGGCAGCGTCGGCACGGTATGGAGCCTGGGCGGCCCGCCGGCCCTCGGCCTTCTCATGGAACTGGCCGGCCCCCGGGGCGCC